>JAXEAK010000115.1:0-6009 GCA_034094395.1 Faecousia sp. | reverse complement strand
ACTTTAATTCTTTCCGGCCTGAATCGCGCCAGAATGCGTTATCTTCCTTGCTGGGCGTCAGCCCAGCGGCGTCATCTGCCTTTTCTGGCACAATTCATTCTCGGAAAGCTTTTAAAGCTTTCAATCAAGAATTAGTATGAGCAAATCGCCTGCGGCTTTCGCAGCGGATCTTTTGCCCCATTATGCGGTGTTGCCTTAGAATTCCACAGGCGGCACGTAGCTTCTGGCTTCCTGCTTTCCGGAAATATCCCGGTAGAAGGCCGCGTAGGCCGCATTCATGTAGGGGTTCAGGAACAGAAAACCGATGCCCAGCGTCAGGCAGGCAAGGATTTCCCAGCCGATGAAGGTCAGGCTCAGGATAAACAGATCCATTTTATGTCCGTCCATCAGTTTCTTCGAGGCGTTGATGGCCTCGGAAGCCGTCATTTCCGGATGATCCTCCAAAATGAAGGGGGTCATGGCATAGCTGAAGCTCTTCACGATGCCGGGAATGATGAACAGCAGCGCCCAGAGAAATTCATACAGGATTCGCAGGAATTTCTGGGCAAAACCGGTGCCAAACCGGTCAAACTGGCTGAACAGATCGGCAAACCGCAATTCCTTTTTATCGTGCTGCTTCAGAAGGAATTTTGCATAGCCCAGTTCTACCACGCCGCCAATGAGGAAGGAAGCCAGCCCCAGCAGCCCCGCAAAGGATGCAATGGGCAGAATATAGCCCAAGAAGCCCACGTCTTTCGCGGAATCCGCGCCGAATCTGAAGTTTAGCCCGCTGGCGCCGCCGGCAATCAGGCCGCCTAAAATCGCCGCCACCAGAGCGGTGCCCACGGAGATGCCCCAGTTTCCTGTCAGATTCTCCCGGGCAATTCTGCGAAGTTCACTTGAAGTCATAGCGATTTCCCCTTTCTTCTTTCTACAAGTCTATTCTACCGCGTTGTGTTTCAGAATGCAACCTATTCTTTCAGCGCGTCCAGAGCAAGCGCGTTCTGGGTTTTATACAGCTGGGAGTAAATGCCGCCGGTTTCCAGCAGCTCCGCGTGAGTGCCGCACTCGGTAATTCCGCCGTCGGCAATGGAGACAATCCGGCTGGCATTGCGGATGGTGGACAGGCGGTGAGCGATAATCAGGGTTGTACGCCCCATTGCCAGATTGTCGAAGGCTCGCTGAATCTTCGCTTCCGTCACGGAATCCAAAGCAGAAGTGGCCTCGTCCAGAATCAGGATGGGCGGATTCTTCAGGAAGATCCGGGCAATGGCAATGCGCTGCTTCTGTCCGCCGGAAAGCAGAGTGCCCCGTTCGCCCACATAGGTCTGAAAGCCATTTGGCATGGCCATGATGTCGTCATAGATTTCCGCCTGTTTCGCTGCCTGCTCCACCTCTTCCATGGTGGCGTTCGGCTTGCCGTAGCGGATATTCTCGAATACCGTATCGGCAAACAGGAACACGTCCTGCTGGACAATGCCGATATTTTCATGCAGGCTCTGCTGGGTCACGTCCCGGATATCCAAACCATCGATGGAAATACTGCCGCTGGTCACATCGTAAAACCTCGGGATAAGCTGGCACAGCGTGGTCTTGCCGCCGCCGGAAGGGCCGACAACGGCAATGGTCTCCCCGGGAGCTACCTGCATGGTCACATCACGCAGCACTGCCAAATCCCCGTCATAGGCAAAGGACACGTGAGAAATGTCGATTTTTCCCCTGACGTTTTCCAGTGTTTTCGCGTCCGGCTTGTCCCGCACGGTAGGTTCCGTGCGCATGACCTCCACAAACCGGTTCAACCCCGCAAAGCCGTTGGCGAACAGCTCCGAGAAATTGCACAGCTTGCGCATGGGATTGACAAAGGAGGCAATATATAGGTTGAAGGTAATGAGATCCCGGTAGTCCATCTCCCCGCGCATCACGTAATAGCCGCCGAAGCCCACCACGATCACATTCAGCATACACAGGAAGAACTCCACGCTGCTGTGGAACATTCCCATGGCCTTGTGGAATTCCCGTTTGGAGGTCTTATAAATCTCGTTGGCGGCGTTGAACCGGTTGATTTCCGCCTGTTCGTTGGCAAAGGCCTTGGCGGTGCGGACGCCGGAAAGACTGCTTTCAATCTCCTGATTGATGTGTCCGGTTTTCTCCTTGGCTGCGGCAGAGGCTCTCGCCATACGCCTGCGCATGGTCATGGCCACCGCTAGAAACACGGGAATGGTCAGCGTCACCACCAGCGCCAGCTCCCACCGGACGGACAGCATCACCACCAGCGCGCCCAAAATGGTCAGGCCGCTGGTAAGCAGATCCTCCGGGCCGTGATGCGCCAGTTCTGTCAGTTCAAACAGGTCGCTGGTCAGCCGCGCCATCAGCTTTCCGGTGCGGTTGCGGTCATAATAGTCAAAGCTCAGTTCCTGCATATGGGCAAACAGATCCCTGCGGATGTCAGCCTCCACCCGAATGCCGAAGGTGTGGCCATAGTAGCCCACAATATAGTTGAGGAAGGTGCGCAGAACATAGCTGGCCGCCACTGCCAGCATAATCAGGAAAAAGGTACGGTACAGCTGATTGGGCAGCAGATCATACAGCGCTTTCCGGGTCACCAATGGGAATGTCAAATCAATTGCGGCGATGCCCACGGCACACAGAATGTCGATGGCAAACAGTCGCTTATGGTTGCCGAAATAGCTTAAAAAAATCACCAGCGGGGATTTGCGCTGGTAGTCCTCAGTGGTCATGAGATCCCCTCCACCATACTTTTACCCATATTATACCGGAATTTTCTCAAAAATGCAACCGGGGCTTTTCCAAGACCCGGTTGTGTGATATACTGTGGAAAACAGATGGAAGGATGAATCGCCATGGAAATTCTCTACGCGGATGCCGAAATTGTCGTCTGTATCAAGCCCATAGGTCTGGATTCGGAAACGGAACTTCCCGCTGCGCTGAAGGAAACCCTGGGCGGGGAGATCTATCCCGTCCACCGGCTGGATAAAAACGTGGGCGGCGTCATGGTCTATGCCCGGACAAAAGCCGCTGCCGCCGCTCTGTCGAAAGCCGTTCAGGAAGGGCGCATGGTCAAGGAATATGTGGCGCTGGTGCACGGAACCCCTCCCGAGTGCGGCGACTGGGAAGACCTTCTGTGGAAAGACAGTAAAAAGAACAAGGTTTTCGTGGTCAAAAGGATGCGCGGCGGCGTGAAAAAAGCCCGGCTGGAATTTGTCCGGTTGTCCGTGGGGGAAGAGAGCCTTGTGCGTATCCGGCTGCACACCGGGCGCAGCCATCAGATTCGGGTTCAGTTCGCCAGCCGGGGGTTTCCGCTGGTGGGCGACCACAAATATGGGGCGAGGGATTCCTCCCCCGCCCCCATGCTGTTTTCCTGTAAGCTGACTTTCCCCCATCACGGAAAAACCGTAGAATTTGAGGCGAAGCCAGACTGGGTCTGACCAAAAAACCGCCGTGGAAGTGCTCCACGGCGGTCATTTGGTTTATCGGATTTCCAGCTGGCCGTCCACCGCGTCCACGATGACAGTCTGGCCGGGAAGCACGTCGCCCCGGAGCAGGCGCTTGGAAAGCATCGTCTCCACGGTATGCTGGACGTACCGGCGCAGCGGCCGGGCGCCGTACTGCGGGTCGTAGGACGCGTCCACGATGGCGCTCTTGGCGGCATCGGTCAGCTCCACTTTGATCTGCTGGTCAGAAAGGCGGCTGTTCAGCTTGTCGATCTGCAGGTCGATGATCTTGGTCACGTTCTCCTTGGTCAGGGGCTTGTAGAACACGATCTCGTCCAGACGGTTCAGGAACTCCGGCCGGAAGGAGCGGCGCAGCAATGCCTGTACCTGGGCTTTGGCGTTTTCGTCGATGGTACCGTCGGCATTGACGCCGTCCAGCAGATACTCCGAGCCAAGGTTGGAGGTCAGAATCAAAATGGTGTTCTTAAAGTCCACGGTTCTGCCCTGAGAGTCGGTGATCCGCCCGTCGTCCAGCACCTGCAGCAACACGTTGAACACATCGGGATGCGCCTTCTCCACCTCGTCGAACAGCACCACGGAGTAGGGCTTCCTGCGCACCGCTTCGGTAAGCTGTCCGCCCTCCTCATAGCCCACATATCCGGGAGGCGCGCCGATCAGGCGGGAGACGGAGAATTTCTCCATATATTCGGACATATCGATCCGTACCAGATTGTTCTCATCGTCAAACAACGCCTGCGCCAGGGTCTTAGCCAGCTCGGTCTTGCCCACGCCGGTGGGACCAAGGAACAGGAACGAACCAATGGGACGGTTGGGGTCCTGAATGCCGGCGCGGCTGCGCTGGATGGCCTCGGTAACCGCCTGCACGGCCTCGTCCTGACCCACGACCCGCTTATGCAGCGTCTCGTCCAGATGCAGCAGCTTCTCCCGTTCACCCTGCACCAGCCGGGACACGGGGATACCCGTCCAGCGCTCCACAATTTTGGCGATTTCTTCGTCCGTCACACGATCCCGCAGGATATTGTTCTCCTTCGCGGACTGGGCGCGGCGTTCCTCTTCCTCCAGCTGCTTCTTGGCTTCCGGCAGCCGTCCGTACTTCAGCTCTGCTGCCTTTTCCAGATCATAGTTCTGCTCGGCAACCTCGATCTGACGGTTCAAATCCTCGATGGTCTCCCGCAGCTGCTGCACCTTGCCGATGGCGTTCTTCTCGTTCTCCCACTGGGCTTTCATGGCGTTGAACTTATCCCGTTCCTCCGCCAGTTCCTTCTGCAGTTCGGCAAGCCGTGCCTTAGACAGGTCGTCCTCTTCCTTCTTCCGCGCCGCTTCCTCAATCTCCATCTGGATGATCTTCCGGGAGACGGCGTCCAGCTCCGTGGGCATGGAGTCCATCTCCGTGCGGATCTGGGCGCAGGCCTCATCGATCAGGTCAATGGCCTTATCCGGCAGGAACCGGTCGGTGATATACCGATGGGACAGGGTTGCGGCGGCAATGATGGCGGAGTCTGCAATCTTTACGCCATGGAACACCTCATAGCGCTCTTTCAGGCCGCGCAGGATGGTAATGGTGTCCTCCACGGTGGGCTCATCCACCTGCACCGGCTGGAACCGGCGCTCCAGCGCCGCATCCTTTTCAATATACTGCCGGTACTCGTCCAGGGTGGTTGCGCCGATGCAGTGCAACTCGCCCCGCGCCAGCATGGGCTTTAAGAGGTTGCCGGCATCCATACTGCCCTCGGTTTTGCCCGCGCCCACGATGGTATGCAATTCATCGATGAACAGGATAATCTTCCCGTCCGACTGCTTGACCTCATTCAGGACGGCCTTCAGCCGCTCCTCAAATTCGCCCCGGTACTTGGCGCCGGCAATCAGCGCGCCCATATCCAGGGAGAAAATGGTCTTGTCCTGCAGGGACTTGGGCACATCCTTCTTCACAATTCGCTGTGCAAGCCCTTCGGCAATGGCGGTTTTGCCCACGCCGGGTTCGCCAATGAGAACAGGATTGTTCTTGGTCTTCCGGGACAGGATCCGGATGACATTCCGGATTTCCTCATCCCGTCCAATGACAGGATCCATCTTCTGCTCCCGGGCACGCTTGACCAGATCGGTGCCGTACTTTTCCAGCGCATCATAGGTGCCCTCCGGGTTATCGGTGGTGACCCGCTGGTTGCCCCGAACCGCCTGCAGCGCCTGAAGTGTGTTCTCTTTGGCAATGCGGTAGGTATCAAACAGGGTCTTTACCCCGCCCCGGGCGGTTTCCAGCAGGCCAAGGAACAGGTGCTCCACGGAGACGAATTCGTCCTTCATGGTCTTGGCCTCTTCCTCTGCCTTCTGGAAGGCGGCATCCACATCGGCGGAAATATAGAACCGGTCCGCGTCCCGGCTGCCGGTAACGGCAGGAATCTTCCGCAGTTCTGCGGCAGCGGCGGCCTCCAGACTCTCCACCGTCACGTCCATCTTCCGCAGCAGCTGCGGGATCAATCCGCCGTCCTGGCGCAGCAGCGCCAGCAGCAGGTGCACCTGCTCCATTTGCTGGTGGGAATTCTGTACTGCTAAATCTCTC
>JAXEAK010000114.1:0-3842 GCA_034094395.1 Faecousia sp. | reverse complement strand
AGCTTTAAAAGCTTTCCGAGAATGAATTGTGCCAGAAAAGGCAGATGACGCCGCTGGGCTGACGCCCAGCAAGGAAGATAACGCATTCTGGCGCGATTCAGGCCGGAAAGAATTAAAGTTTTTAATCAAGAGTTAGTATAAGATTCCAGTTGGCGCAACAGTGCAATTTCCGCCTGATAGCCGGGCAGCTCGTTGGGGGTCTCCAGAATCATGGGCTTGTCCTTCAGCTTCGGGTGGTTGACAATGGCGCGGAAGGTTTCCACGCCCAGACTGCCCTTGCCCAGACATTCATGCCTGTCCTTGTGGCTGGCAATGGGATTTTTGGAATCGTTCAGATGCAGGGCTTTCAGTCTGCTGAAACCGATTACCCGGTCAAATTCCTCCAGCACGCCATCCAGATTGGAGACGATGTCGTAGCCCGCGTCGTAGACGTGGCAGGTATCCAGACACACACCCACATTGCTGCTTCCCACGGCGTCGAGAATGGCCTTCAGTTCCTCAAACCGTCCGCCGATTTCGCTGCCCTTGCCCGCCATGGTTTCCAGCAGCACCGTCACCGGGTAATCGTGGCGCAGGGCGCGCTTCAAGGCGGCGGCAATATAGTCGATGCCCGCTTCCGCCCCCTGTCCCACATGGCTGCCGGGATGAAAATTGTAGAAATTTCCCGGCAGTGCCGCCATGCGCCGCAGATCGTCCTCAAGCACCTCTGCGGCAAAATCTCTGGCCTCGGCGTCGGCAGTACACAGGTTCATGGTGTACGTCCCGTGGGCAACCAGCTTTCCAAAATTCGCTTGTCTCAGCATCGCCACCGCTTTTTCTGAATCCGCAGGGTTCTCCTTTTTCGCCTTACTGCCCCGGGGGTTCCGGGTAAAGAAGGCGAAGGTATTCGCCCCGATAGAGAGGGCGGTTTTCACCATGGCGGCGTTGCCTCCGCTGGCAGAAAGATGACAGCCAAAGAAACCCATGCTACACACTCCTTTGGGGGCATTATAGCATATCGGGAAGGAAAATGCAAATTGCCCCTTGCCCGGAACCGGGGATGTGATATAATAAGAAGAAACCGAATGCAGAATGCCAAATGCAAAATGCAAAATTGTGGTATTTCCTTCGGAAATGATTTCCATTCGTCTGCAAAGCGGATACCTCAATTTTGCATTTCCCAGCAAATACACCGGGGGGATTAGAATGCCGAAGTCTGACAATCAGAAGCTGAAGATTTTCTATATTCTGGATTACCTGCAAAGAAACTCCCACCAGGCGCACCCGGTGAGAGCTTCGGAGCTGCAAACCATGCTGAGAGAGCAGCACAATATTGACTGCGACCGCAAGACCGTCTATTCAGACATTGCGGCGTTGCAGGAGTACGGTGTGGACATTGTGTCCCTTCCCGGCAAGGGCGGCGGGTATTACATCGCCTCCCGGAATTTTGAGCTTCCCGAACTGAAGCTGCTCATTGACGCGGTGCAGTCCAGCCGCTTTCTCACGGAGAAAAAATCCCGGGAGCTGATTGAAAAGCTGTGCAATCAGTGCAGCATGTACGACGCCCGGCTTATGCGCCGGGACGTGCTGGTTTCCGGGCGGGTCAAGAGCATGAATGAAACGATTTACTATAATGTGGATGCCATTCAGGACGCCATCGCGGAAAACCGGCAGATTCGCTTCCGGTATTTTGACTACGGGCTGGACGGACAGCGCTGCTACCGCAATCGGGACTATCAGGCCAGCCCCTATGGACTGTGTCAGGACAACGAAAACTGCTATCTGCTGGCGCACTCGCCCCGTCACGGCGTCACCTCCTACCGGGTAGACCGGATGAGTGACATCCAGCTTCTGGAGGAGCCGCGCACCCCCTGCCCCGAATTGACAGGCAAGGCACTGGTGGAGCACGCCAACCGGCTGTTCCAAATGTACTCCGGAGAAACCGCCGATGTCAAGCTCCGGTTCCACCGGAGCCTCATCAACGTGGTCATCGACCGCTTCGGCCGGGACATCCTGCTCATCCCCGACGATGAAGAACACTTTGTATTTACCGTCAACGTGGCGGTGTCCCCCATGTTCTTAAGCTGGGTCATCGGCTTCGGCAGCAAGGCGAAAATTCTCTACCCCCAGAGCGTCGTGGATGCCTGCAAGGCCATGTGCCGGGAAGCACTGGAGCAGTATTAAGCAAGGGAGAAGGAAGCAAACACATCGCTCCATACCACCTGAGATTTTTCCCCATTTTCCGCATCCCGCAGAACCGACATACAGTAATGATAGCTGCCGTCGTCCAGAATCACCGCCCTGCCCAGCTGATCGCCGGTTTCCCCGGCGGAGGCCCAGACAAAGTCATACCGCGCTGCACCGTCCTGCTCCGTCTGCATCACGGTCAGCTGGGACGGCTCATAGCCGCTGATGGCAGTGATTGTGGCATTCAGGTCGCCGGATGCCCGGGTTTCGATCACGATTTCATAATCCTCGCTGAGATAAACCTGTTCACTGTCGCTCTCCAGCACCGGCGATACCGCGTTGTCCGGCAGGCGCACCGAAATCTGTCTGGGGCTGACCATTTCCACCTGCGCCGGTATGTCGTCCGAGACGGTTTCCAGCGTTTCCTTCGCCCCGCAGCCTCCCAGCACCAGCGCCAGCGCCAATCCGATCCAGATGATTTTCAATCTGATCCCTCCCGAAAGGAAATGCCTATGACAAAGCTACTACTATGTTATCTGCTTATAATCAATGCGGCCGGGTTCCTTCTTATGCTTGTGGACAAGTGGAAAGCAAAGAAAAACCGCTGGCGCGTTCGGGAGTCCACCCTCCTGTTGGTTGCCGCACTGGGCGGCAGCGTGGGAAGTCTGATGGGGATGTACGCCTTCCGGCATAAGACAAAGCATCTGAAATTCACGCTGGGCATCCCGCTGATTCTGGCGGGACAGTGCATTGCGGTGGTGCTGGTGATGGCGTTGGCGGCAAAATAAACTTCCCGTTTTATTGGACATTTCTCCCTGTATAATACCCGTGCAGGGGGGTGAGATAAATGCTTCGCATTATCTTCTGGGCGTTCATCAGCTTCTGGTATCATCTTTTGTTTCATAACAAGTAGAAGGAGAAAGACATGGATATTCAGTTTGACAGGATCACAACGGGCATTGAGAAATACAGCCAACTTATGAAATGGATTCAGAAAACCAACGTTTCAGAAGATGCCGAGTTTCAGCGGTTCTACAATGGATTTTATCGAATGAGGCAACGATCCTCAGAGTTCTACACCTGCTACTATCAGTATCTTGAGCAGAACAAGAAAAACTCGCAATTGACTTTCAGCGATATTCTTCTGTATTTATACGAACAGACAGGTCAAATCCATGCTTCCTTTGGGAGTAAGCTATTGGCAACCGTCAACCCCAGCATGCCAATTTGGGATAAATATGTTCTACAGAATCTGGGGCTGAAAGCACCGTATTCCTATGCGAAGAATCGTTTAACAAAAGTAGTTCGGCTATACGACCAAATCATCCAGTGGTATGATACCGAAGAAGCCAAGCATTGTCTTGAAATATTCAATCAACACTATCCCAATGTTGAAATGACCGACACCAAAAAAATCGATTGGATTCTTTGGGGAACCAGATCGACCTGATAAATAAAACGCTGTCATTGCAGGGTCTGCGGCTTCCCTGCAATGACAGTTCTTTTTTGCTTTATTTCTCAGTTCTCAGGATGGCTTCCGCGGTCATAATTCCGTCGATGGCGGCGGACATGATGCCCCCGGCGTAGCCTGCTCCCTCGCCGGTGGGGTACAGCCCCCGGACGACGGATTGGCGGGTTTCGTCCCGGAGGATCCGCACCGGCGAGGAACTCCTGGT
>JAXEAK010000113.1:0-28727 GCA_034094395.1 Faecousia sp. | reverse complement strand
TAGACTTCCTCGTCCGTCAGGGGGGTGGGATCATTGCTGGACGTGCCGACGAAGCCGGTAACGCCCCGAATATTCCGGATGACGTGCCAGGTATCATCGCTGTAAACCATCTTCACCAGCACATAGCCGGGGTAGACCTTCCGGTCATAGGTCTTGCTGGCGCCGGACTCGGTGATTTCCGTGACGGTTTCCAACGGAATGGAAACGGCCAGAATCACGTCATGCAGCCCGCGGGACTCGACGGTTTTCTCGATGGTAGCCTTGACAGTGTTTTCATAACCGGAGTAGGTATGCACAACATACCATTTTGCAGCCTCTGCCATTGTCAGCACCTATCAGTGGAAGACGCTGATCAGAGCGTCAATGCCGATCTGGGCGACAAAGTCGAACAGCCAGATGAAAATGCCCACGACCACAACGCAGCCGAGCACAATTGCGGCGTTCTTCAGAACCTGCTGAGGGGTGGGCCAGACGACCTTCTTCAGCTCACTGCGAAGCTCACGGAAGTACTTGGTAACCTTGCCCCAGGTTCTCTTGAACCAGTTTTCCTTTTTGACTTCAGCCATGAATTGCGAGCCTCCTTACTTGGTCTCGTTGTGGATCGTGTGTTTTCTGCAGAATCTGCAGTACTTCTTCATCTCGAGACGGTCAGGGTCGTTATTTTTGTTCTTAATTGTGTTTGAGTTTCTCTGCTTGCACTCAGAGCATCTCAAAGTGACCTTTACGCGCATAACGGCACCTCCTTAAATATTGCCTCCCTGTATCACCCCGGCTAGAATGAATTTAGGCAGCGGGCAACTACATTTTCCCGCTCCGGAGCTGAAAAAAGCGCACAAAAAAAGAACCCTCTTTTCACAGGTAGGTTCATTCTATCACAGGGGGGTGGCAAAGTCAATAAGTTTTTTCCTTATTTTTATGGATTCTGACAACAAATGTATGATTTTGCCCGCTGTAGATTTTGCACTTGCGGCAGGGAGAAAAATGGAGTATGCTATTACTGCCGAAGACCGAAAACGGATGGATTTGGAGAAACGAATTATGAAGAAAATCATGGGAATTGACTATGGGGACGCCCGCACCGGCGTGGCCATCTCCGATCTGCTGTGCAGCCTTGTGGGCAGCACCTGTGTGGTGCCCAGCCGGAATACGGAGAAAGCCATTGCGGACATTGTGAAGCTGGCACAGGAGAACGACGTGGGGGAAATTGTGGTAGGCCTGCCGAAAAATATGGACGGCACCGAGGGCGCCCGGGCGGAGCTGTGCCGGGAATTCGCCCGAAAGCTGGGAGAAGCCGCCGGGCTGGAGATTGCCATGTGGGACGAGCGCCGTACCACGGTGGAAGCACACAACATTCTGTCCCAGCACAATTATCATGGAAAAAAGCGGAAAAATACCGTGGATGCCGTGGCGGCTTCCCTGATTCTGGAGGGCTACCTGGCCTATAGGAAGCGGTGATCAGTCATTTTTCGGGCGGTACAGCAGCTCCCGCAGGCCTGTCGCCAGCAGCAGAATTCCAAAGGGTTTTCGCAGCAGCGACGTATCCACAGCGGCGCTGACCCAGGAGGCCAGAGCGGCGGCGGCGCAGCCGGAGATCATGGCCGGCAGACACAGCCGGGGGCTCCAGGCGCCCTGCCTGCGGCGCAGGGCACAGCTGATGGCAGCTGCGGGGAGGAAGAACAGCAGGTTGATCCCCCGGGCGGCGGCGGGATCGAAGCCCAGCGCCAGGGTCAGCCACAGAATCAGCAGGCTGCCGCCGCCGATGCCAAGCCCGGTGAGAAAGCCCAGAAGCGTGCCGACCGCCAGAGCAACGGGAAATGCTTCTAGCATAAATACCGATATCCTCCCCACAGAATCAGAAGCCCCAGTCCCCGGTGCAGCCACTTGGCTGGGATTTTTCCGCCCCAGATGCCGGCGCAGATGCCGCCCGCGGCGCTTCCCAGCAGGTAGGGGAGCGCCGGACGCAGGGCAATGCCCACGGTCAGCGCCGTAACCGCGAGACATACCAGACAGATGGGCAGAATGATGGACAGGGAGCTGGAAAACACCGTGTCCTCCGCCATATCTGTCAGCAGCGTCAGCAGCGGTACGAGTACCAGTCCGCCGCCGGCGCCGAACAGACCGGCAACGATTCCTGCACAGGCGCCGGCGAGGATCATTCCCACCCGGCTGCGTTTGGACATAAAATATCCCTCCCGTGGCAGTATTTCCACGGGAGGGATTTCTATACCGGATCAGTTGGAGGAGAGTACCAGATCCTTGCGGATATAGTCGGTATTGCCGTCGGTGACGGTAACCGCCGCCAGAGTGTCCTCGTGCCACTTTTCCGCGTCGGCGGAGCGCAGTTCGGACTCAATCTGATAGTCCCGATAGGTCATATCGGTGTAGCCGACGAAGTACATGACGTGGAAACCGTAATCGGTCTGTACGACTCCCGTATCGCCGGGCTTGCGGCTGCTGTCAAAGCACCAGTCGTTAAAGGCGGACACCATCTGTCCGGGCGCGACGTTCTCGTACAGGCCGCCGGTGGTGCCGTCGCCGTCTGCGGAGTTTTCATTGGCCAGGGTTGCGAAGCTTTCCTCGGTGGCTTCTCCGGCCTTCCACTGGGTGAGCAGGTTCTCCGCGGTGGTTCTGGCAATGGACAGCTCCTCCTCGGAGTAGGTCTCGCCGTCGGCGTGGGCATCCTCCGCCTCATCCTCGGCGTGGGTCGGCTGAATCAGGATGTGCCGCACGTTCACCATGGGGAACTTGTTGTCCGTGGAGCCAAGGTAGTAAACCACATGGCAGCCGCTGAGGGTCTCGGTGGTGTTGCCGTCGTCGTCGGTGGTGGAGGAGGTGCTGTAGAACACCTTCTTGTCGCCTTCCTTACGGCTGGAATCGCTGACCCACTCCTGATATACGCTGTTGATGGAGCTGTACTTCACGGCCTTGTTGGCGGTGCTGGCAGCGTTCGGATTGTCCTGATTGATGGACAGCGCGGCGATGGCGGCATCGAGAGCCTCCACGGAGTCAATGTCGTCGGTGACCAGCGTGTCGGCAGCGGCCTTTACGGCTGCCTCGGCAGCGGCGGTCTCCGCGTCGGAATAGGTGGTGTTGCCATCCGCATCCGTGGTGCCGCCAACCCGGAAGCTGGACGTAGGCAGATAGTAGGACTGGAAGGTGTAGGAGGAGTAGGCGTTGTAATTCTCCGCTTCCTTTGCCCGCAGATCCGCGTCGGTGTAGGTCAGAGAATCGGTGTAGTAGTTATAGTAAGCATCGGCAAGGGCGTTGTTCCGGCTGTACTCCAGATAGCTTTCCTTGGTGGCGCCGTTGCCGTACATTGCCTTCAGATAGGCCTTTGCGTCGGAGTAGCCGTACATCTTAGCATAGACATCCAGTCTGGATGCATTCTCCTCCAGCTCGGTTTCCTTGTCCTCAGGCAGAGTGTAGCCCGCAGCCGCGGCGGCATCCACCATGGCGTAGGTGTTCTTTGCGGTATCCCTGGCGGAATCCAGAAAATCGTCAGCCCAGGTGCGGCCGGTCTCCTCGTCCACCATCTGCTGATCCAGAGGAACGGAGGTATCCAGCCCGAACATGGAGGCGTAGCTGCCATATTGGGAGTAGAAGTAGTTGACAGCGTCAATGTAGTAGTAATTCAGTTCCGCGTTGCTGACGGCATGGTCGCCGATCTGCAGGGCGACGGTGTGTTTTTCATTGTATCCGCTGTTCTTGATGGACTGCCGGACGCCGACAAAGACGGCAGTGGCCAGCAGAAGAGCCAGAACAACAACAAAGCCCACGGTGTACAGGCGCGTAACCGAAGCTTCCTTCCGGGCGGCGACCTGCTTCTGGGTCAGCTTTTCGGCGCCCTGCTCCTTGCGAAGCTTTTTCTTACTGGATGCACTCATGTGATCATATCCTCTCAATTGTCTTCGTGTGTTCTTCGCCAAATTAGCATAGACCCCGGTATTATAACCGATGGAGCCGCTGGTTTCAAGGGGAAAAGAAGGGAATTTCGTAAAAATTTACATTTTCCCAGCCGGATCCGGGGGGAAAGAAAAAACATGGGGAGCCGAAGCTCCCCATGCACCCCGCTTTAGCCGTAGCACATCCGATTATGACCTGCACGAAAAGGCAGGTGGGTTGCCGCTCCTGATCATTACTGCTCCCAGCATCCACCATCCGTCGAAGCGGCGGCGGGAGGTCTGCAAACCGAACAGGAAGTCTAACTTCCCTAGTAAAAAATGTGGGTCCAAAAGGACATGCCAACGTACCAAGCAGGAAAAACAAACGACAATTATTCCGTATCGGCGGAATCTTCTTCGTATAGGGCGTCCATAATCAGACCATACACGGTTTCCAGCTCCTGTTCATCGTCGATGGTGCACAGGATCGGCTCACCGTCTTCTTCAATGGACTTAAGAATGCTGACGGATAGATCCGGAGCATCGTCGCCGCTGTCGGCGGGGATGACCGCCATATAGGTATCACCGTTATACTCCAGCGTGCTGAGTACTTCCAGCTCGTACTCTTTTCCCTCATCGTCCACGATGGAGATAAAGTCGGAACCGTACTGATCCATGGATTCGCTCCTCTCAACCTGAGATGGCTCTATTTTACCGCTTGAGGCGGATAAAATCAAGAGGGAAAATTGTACAGAATCCTGCGGAGAAATTTTCAGCTATAAAATGGAACCGATTCAGGAGAGAAAATCCTCAAGAATCTGCTGCAAATCCCGGTCATTCCGAACAATAATCCCTTTTTCCAGCGCCTCCTGATCCGGCTGGGGCAGCGCCGCGACCGGGCAGGGGAAGACCTGCTTCGGTTCCGTACTGCCGGGATCAAACAGCGCCACATACCCTTTCCACACGCCTACCACCACATATAGCAGCAAAACAGCCGATATCAGCCGGCATTTTTTCATTTTCCTTCGCCCCCTTCATCGGTAGTGTTTCCCTATATTCAAGCTTTATTAAAAAAAATAGGGCTTTCGTTTTGCGTTTGGGTATGCTATAATGAGACACGTATTGTCATGCGTTGACAGAAGATTTTTTGCGCTTACCATGCGGCGGCGTCCGCATTGTTGGAGGTATCCCTATGGCAGAAGACAAGTTTTTCAAAAGGAGAAGGAAGAAGCCACGGCAGGAGTGGGATCCCCACTGGCTGATCAAGCTGGTGTACGCGGCAGGCTCCGGGGCGGTGTCCCTGGTCAAAATCGCCGTAGGCGCGGCGGCCACGGTACTGCTGATCCTGCTGATCTGCGGGGCGGTATTTGCGGGCACTCTGGGCGACTACCTGCAGGACGACATTCTGAAGGAAGCCGGCAACTGGTCCATGGAGGACTATGATCTGGAGCGTACCTCCTTTATTTACTATGTGGATAACAACGGAGATATTCAGCAGCTTCAGCAGATTTACACCACGACGGACCGCCAGTGGGCATCTCTGGACGAGATTCCCGAGGCTATGGTGCACGCGGCGGTGGCAATTGAGGACAAACGGTTCTATGAGCATCAGGGCGTGGACTGGATTACCACGGTGAAGGCGTGCCTGAATATGTTCTTCGGCGGAGACGAGCAGTTCGGCGGCTCCACCATCACCCAGCAGCTGGTGAAGAACCTGACTCAGGAGAAGAGCATCACCGTGCAGCGCAAGGTGATGGAGATTTTCCGGGCGCAGCTGTTTGAAAAGCAGTACGATAAAGACCTCATTATGGAGTATTACCTCAATGAGATCTACCTCGGCAGGGGCTGCTACGGCGTGAAAAGCGCCGCGGCGGAGTATTTCGGCAAGGAGCTGCAGAGCCTGACTCCGGCGGAATGCGCCAGCCTGATCAGCATTACCAATAACCCCTCCCTGTTCAATCCCTATTCCCAGAGCGTGTATCTGTACAAGGGCGAGGAGCGGGACGGCGCCGCCAGAAACCGGTACCGCCAGCTGAACGTCCTGAGCGAGATGCACAATCAGGGCTATCTCACCGACGAGGAGTATGAGGAAGCGGTCAATCAGGAGATGGTCTTCAAGGAGGGCATCGCCGATGAGGATCGCTGGACGGTCTGCGACAATCCGGCGTGCGGCTACGCCGGGATCCGGAGCACCTTCGACGGGGAAGGGGATACCTGCTACTGCCCTGTGTGCGGGACGCTGACCAGTGTGACCACCAGTGCTTCCCAGCACGTGTATTCCTGGTATGTGGATGCGGTGATTGTTGATCTGGCTTCCTACCTTGCGGAGCAGGACGGCAAATCCTGGGACACCATGGACGAAAATGCCAGAAACGTATATCTGGATCGCATTCAGAAGGGCGGCTACCATATTTATACCACCCTGGATATGGACGTGCAGAAGCAGGTAGACGCGATTTATACGGATCTGAACAATATTCCCAAGACCAGAAGCAACCAGCAGCTCCAGTCCGCCATTGTGGTGATTGACAACCGCACCGGCGACGTGGTGGCGCTTGCCGGCGGCGTGGGGGAGAAGACAACCTTCATGGGCTACAACCGGGCGACTCAGGCGAAGCTCCAGACCGGCTCCGCGCAGAAGCCCATCTCGGTGTATGCGCCGGCCTTTGAATCCGGAAAGGTGACGCCGGCAACGGTGTTCAAGGATCTGCCCATCAGCTATACCAACGGCAACTGGCCGAAGAACGACAACCGGCAGTATCAGTACGCCCGGACGGTGTATCAGGGCATCGTTTCTTCCGTCAATACCATTTCCGCCCGGACGCTGAACAGCATCGGCGTTGAGTATGGCTACAGCTTTGCCAAGTATAATTTCGGTCAGAAGAGTCTGGTGGAGCAGTACCCCACGGAGTATGAGGTCAAGTCGGACGTGGGTCTGGCGCCGCTGGCGCTGGGCGCGCTGACCCTTGGTTCCACCGTGCAGGAGATGGCAACCGCCTACGCCACCTTTGCCAACGACGGCGTGTTCCGGGAGTCGAGACTTTTCACCAAGGTTTATAACAGCGACGGTGAACTGGTGGTGGACAATACTCAGGATTCCCGTAAAATTCTCAGCGAGAAAACCGTGAATTATATGAATTACTGCCTGTATAACGCTGCCAATCACGGCACCGGCGGCGCGGCGATTTTCGGCGGTCAGACCATCGCCGGTAAGACGGGCACGACCTCCTCCAACCGGGATCGGTGGTTCTGCGGCTATACCAGCCACTATACGGCGGCGGTCTGGGTGGGCTATGATCAGCCGGAACAGATCAACATTTCGACTGCCAACCCTGCGGCCGTCCTGTGGCGGAAGGTTATGCAGCCTATTCACACCGGTCTGTCCAAGGACGCGCTGTATGATGGAAACGCTTTCCAGACGGTAGCCATCTGTCTGGATTCCGGAAAGCTGGCAACCGAGGCCTGCCAGCACGATGCCCGTGGGATCGACCGTGTGGTGTACGTGAATGTCTACCCGGAGGATGTGCCGACGGAAACCTGTGATAAGCACGTGATGGTGAACTACTGTGCCACCGGCGGCGGTGTGGCCACGGAATACTGCGACCTGTTCCCGGATTCCAATGTACACAGCGTATCGCTGGTGAAGCTTACCGAAGAAGAAGTGCAGGAGATCCGGGACGCGGCCGGCGTGGGTTTGAACGAGGTTTACCTCCATGACAGCGGTGTGTATTACGACGGTGAGGGCGGCTGGTACGGCTTCCGCGGGAATCAGCAGAATCCCGACGGCCTGCCGTATATCCCGTGCCCTCTGCACAGCGAAGGCGCCTGGAAGGATTATGAAGACAATCTGATTCAGAATCCGGAGCCGGGAGACACCGAAAACGAAGATCATAACGGTGGCGGCTACGGCGACGGCGGCCATGGCTGGGACGGCTGAGACAGAAAAGAGAAGAGGGGAAACGATGCTTTGGATATCGGATGAGTGGAAAGATTACGAAGTTCTGGACGCTTCCAACGGCGAACGTCTGGAGCGCTGGGGGAAGTATATTCTGGTGCGTCCGGATCCGCAGGTGATTTGGAACACCCCCCGCAGCGCCCCGGAATGGCGGCGGTTTGACGCCCGCTATGTGCGCTCCAACACCGGCGGAGGCCACTGGACGGATCACCAGCTGCCGGAGCGCTGGCAGATTCGCTACAGAGACTACCTGACCTTCAACGTAAAGCCCATGAATTTCAAGCACACCGGCGTGTTTCCGGAGCAGGCCGCGAATTGGGATTTTATCCGGGAGAAGGTAGCCGGCGCCGGACGCCCGGTGCGGGTGCTGAATCTGTTTGCCTATTCCGGCGGCGCCACGCTGGCGGCGGCGGCCGGCGGCGCGGAGGTGTTTCATGTGGATGCCTCCAAGGGCATGGTGGCCTGGGCGAAGGAAAACGCCGTCGCTTCCGGTCTGGCGGATCGCCCGATTCACTGGATGGTGGACGACTGCGCCAAATTCATCCAGCGGGAGATCCGCCGGGGCAGGCGGTATGACGGCATCATCATGGATCCGCCCAGCTATGGCAGAGGCCCCGGCGGGGAGATCTGGAAGATGGAGACCAGCTTCTATCCCTTCCTGCAGGAGGTTGTGAAGGTGCTGTCGGACGATCCGCTGTTTGTCATCATCAATTCCTATACCACGGGGCTTGCCCCGTCAGCGGTAGCCTATGCGTCCGACGCGGTATTCGGCCGGGCTTACGGCGGAAAGACCGAGGCAGGGGAGCTGGGACTGCCGGTGCGGGACTCCGGACTGATTCTGCCCTGCGGCGCCACAGGCCGCTGGACACCGTAAGGGAGGAAACACATTGGGTGATATCATTTCTGTGGAGCACCTGGCCTACACCTATCCCGGCGTAGACGACGTGCCGGGCGTTCCCGTATTTGAAGATCTGAATCTGAACATTCAGGAGGGCAGCTTCGTTGCCATACTGGGAACCAACGGCTGCGGAAAATCCACACTGGCAAAGCATTTTAACTCCATTCTTCTGCCCACCGGCGGCAAGGTTTATGTCTGTGGCATCGATACCGCCAACGAGGAGCGGATCATGTCCGTGCGGCGCAACGTGGGTATGGTATTCCAGAATCCGGATAACCAGATCGTCGCCAACGTGGTGGAGGAGGATGTGGCCTTCGGCCCGGAGAATCTGGGCGTCGCCAGTCCGGAAATCCGCCGCCGGGTGGACAGTGCGCTGAAGCAGGTGGATATGTATGCGTATCGGGAGCACGCGCCCCATCTGCTGTCCGGCGGACAGAAGCAGCGTGTAGCCATCGCGGGCATCATTGCCATGGAGCCAAAATGCATTGTGCTGGATGAGCCGACCGCCATGCTGGATCCCAGAGGCCGCCGGGAGGTCATGGACACCATCGGACAGCTGAACCGGGAGAAGGGCATCACTGTCGTCCTGATTACCCACCATATGGACGAAGCCGCGAAGGCGGATCGTGTGGTGGTGCTGGACAAGGGCAAGGTTGCCGCCGACGGAACGCCCAGGCAGGTGTTTTCTCAGGTGGAGCTGCTGCACAGCATTGGTCTGGCGGCTCCTGAGACGGTGGAGCTGTGCTGGGAACTGAACCGGCAGGGCTTCAATCTGCCGCTGGACGCGCTGGAACCCGAAGAATGCGCGCAGGCACTTTACGATGCGGTAAAGGCCTGACCCGCTGGGAGGAATCTTGATTGAAACCGATTCTGGAAGTAAAAAATCTGAATTATATCTACAGCATTGGCACACCGTTTGAACATAAGGCGCTGGACAATGTCTCTTTTTCCGTTGTGCCCGGGGAGTTTATCGGGATTATCGGACATACGGGTTCCGGAAAATCCACCCTGATGCAGCAGCTCAACGGCCTGCTGAAGCCAACCTCCGGTGAAGTTCTGCTGGATGGGGCGGACATCTGGTCGGATAAGAAACTGACCCGTCAGGCTCGGTTCCGGGTGGGACTGGTGTTCCAGTACCCCGAATACCAGCTGTTTGAAGAAACCGTCTACCGGGACATTGCCTTTGGCCCCAAAAACATGGGGCTTTCCGAGGCGGAAATCGACCGCCGGGTGCGGGAGGCCGCCGGCTTTGTGGGACTGACGGAGCAGCAGCTGGAGGCTTCCCCGTTTGATCTGTCCGGCGGGCAGAAGCGAAGAGTCGCCATTGCCGGCGTGATCGCCATGGAGCCGGAGGTGCTCATTCTGGATGAACCCACAGCCGGACTGGATCCGGTGGGACGGGGAGAAATCCTCAGCAATATCGAAGCATACCGGAAAGCGAAGAACGCCACCATTATGATGGTATCCCACTCCATGGAGGATGTGGCGCGGCTGACGGATCGCCTTCTGGTCATGAACGGTTCCAAGCTTGCCATGGACGCACCGCCTGCGGAGGTGTTCCGCCACGCCCGGGAGCTGGTGCAGATGGGGCTGAGCATTCCTCAGGTGACTCAGGTGTTCCTGCGCCTTCAGGCGATGGGACTGGATGTCAGCAGTGTGTATACCACCCGGCAGGCTGTTTCCGAGATCAAAAGGATCAAAGGAGGTGGCGCGAATGCTTAAGGATATCACACTGGGACAGTATTTTCCCGGCAAGTCCGTGATTCACCGGATGGATCCCAGAACCAAGCTGATTATGCTTGTGGTGTACATTGTCGCGCTGTTTCTGGCGGAAAGCTGGGTTTCCTACGGCCTGATGCTGGCCTTTCTGATCGCAGTGATCCGGATTTCTACCATTCCTCTGAAATCCATTCTCAGGGGCATGAAGCCGCTGGTGATGATTCTGATCTTCACCGGTGTGCTAAATTTGTTCTTTACTCAGGATGGCGAGGTTCTTGTCCATTTCTGGATTTTTACGGTTACGACCGGCGGCCTGTCCCGGGCGATCATGATGATGTCCCGGATTCTGATGCTGATTACCGGCACCTTCCTGCTGACCTATACCACCTCGCCCATTGCGCTGACGGATGGTCTGGAGTCCCTGATGGGGCCGCTGAAAAAGGTGGGCGTCCCGGTGCATGAGCTTTCCATGATGAGGTGCATTGCCCTGCGGTTCATTCCCACGTTAATTGAAGAAACCGATAAAATCATGTCCGCCCAGAAGGCCAGAGGCGCGGATTTTGAAACCGGCTCTCTCATCGACCGGGCGAAAGCGCTGATTCCCATTCTGGTGCCCCTGTTTATCAGTGCCTTCCGCCGGGCGGACGAGCTGGCGACGGCCATGGAATGCCGCTGCTATCAGGGCGGCGACGGCCGAACCAAAATGAAGATGCTGCACTACCATCGGGAGGATTTTCTGGCCTACGGTGTGGGAGCCACGCTGCTGGCTGGGATCATTGTGCTGAAAACCATCGGTCTGTGAGGGCTGTCATGCGGAATATTGCACTGATTTTAACATATCTTGGTACAAACTATCACGGTTGGCAGGTTCAGAAGAACCTGCCAACCGTCGCAGAGACTCTGGAAAAGGCTGCCGCCATGATTGTGGGGCATCCGGTACACATGACCGGCTGCGGACGCACCGATGCCGGCGTTCATGCCCGCTGCTATGTGGCGAATTTCCGAACCGACGCAACCATTCCGGTGGAACGGCTGCCCTATGCCTTAAATACCCATCTGCCCTGTGACATTGTGGTGACGAAGGCCTTTGAGGTGCATGAAAAATTCAACGCCATCGGCTCCTGCGTCCGGAAGGAGTACACCTATCAGATTTACAACTCCCGGCTGAAGGATCCGTTTTATGTAAACCGTGCGTGGTTCTATCCAAGACATCTGGACGAAGGCATCCTGCAGGCGGCAGCCAGCCAGTTTGTGGGAACCCACGATTTCGCGGCGGTTCGCAGTGTGGGCACGGATGTCAAATCCACTGTCCGAACGGTATACTATTATGATGTGGAGCGGCAGGGAAACCTGCTGCTGCTGAAGGTCTGCGCCAACGGCTTCCTGTACAACATGGCGCGGGCGATGGCAGGGACGATCGTCTACGCGGCGGAGGGCAAAATCCGCCCGGAGGAGATTGGCGCCATTCTGGAATCCGGAAACCGCACTGCTGCGGGGCCTACCGTGCCGCCCGGCGGTCTGTACATGACCCACCTGTGGTACGACGACGGCTTTGAAAAATTCGAGGTGGGCAGCGACTGGACGAAGTGAGACGGAAGCCTGGCGGAAACCGTGGGATTTCGTTCATAATTTGTTTTTCCTTTTTCTGCGGTTGTATGGTATACTGCAACGAAAGGAATAGAATCCTTGGAAAAGGAGTGAGAGACAATGCAGCCGAAAATGTGCAGCAAATGCAAGAAAAATATCGCCGTGGTATTTATTACGAAAGTGGAAAACGGCGTTACCCTGAATGAAGGCTATTGCCTGAAGTGCGCCCGGAGTCTGGGAATTCCCCAGATTGATCAGGCGGTGAAGCAGATGGGCATTTCCGAAGAGGATCTGGATCTGCTCAGCGACGAAATGAGCAGTATGTTTGGTCAAAAGGACGATGCCGGCGACGGGGATGACGACGAGATCGACAGCCAGACCGCGACCTTCCCGCTGCTGAACCAGCTTTTCGGCGGAAATTCCAATCCGCCCGCCCAGCCTCAGCGTCCGCCCAGAAACCAGGAGCAGGAGCAGGAAAAGCAGGGGAAAAAGAAGAATAAGAAGCACAAATTTCTGGACAGCTATTGCATGGATCTGACCGGCCGTGCCCGCAGCGGCAAGCTGGATCGGGTTATTGGCCGGGATATGGAGACGGAGCGGGTGATTCAGATCCTCAACCGCCGGCAGAAGAACAATCCCTGCCTGATTGGCGAGCCGGGCGTTGGCAAAACCGCCATTGCGGAAGGCCTTGCCCAGCGGATCGCTTCCGGCAATGTTCCCTATAAGCTGCGGGATAAGGAAGTGTTTCTGCTGGATCTGACGGCGCTGGTTGCCGGAACCCAGTTCCGGGGTCAGTTTGAAAGCCGCATGAAGAGCCTGATCGCCGAGATCAAGGAGTGCGGCAATATCATTCTGGTCATCGACGAGGTGCACAATCTGGTGGGCGCAGGGGACGCCGAAGGCTCCATGAACGCCGCGAACATCCTGAAGCCAGCCCTGTCCCGGGGAGAGATTCAGGTTATCGGCGCCACCACCTTCGCCGAATACCGGAAGTATATCGAAAAGGACGCCGCTTTGGAGCGTCGCTTCCAGCCGGTTACCGTGGCGGAGCCGACCATGGAGGAGGCCAGCCAGATCATGCAGGGCATCGCCAGGGCTTACGCCGAGTTCCACGGTGTGGAGATTTCCCCGGAAATTGCCCACCAGTGCGTGGTGCTGTCCGAGCGGTACATCACCGACCGGTTTCTGCCGGATAAGGCCATCGATCTGCTGGATGAGGCCTGTTCCGACGTGAATCTGCAATGTAAGGAGATCTCCGAACTGGCAGAGCTGAAGAAGGAGCGGGACGACTACGAGCTGGAGCTGCGGATGCTCAACGAGAACACGGAAAATCAGGATTACGAGCGGATTGCCTTGCTCCGCAGCAAGCTGATGCAGCTGGCTCCCAGGATCGAGGAACTGGAGGCCATGCCGAAGCCTGCGGTTACCATGGAAAATCTGGCGCGGGTCATTGAGATGTGGACGAAGATCCCGGCTACCAAGATCAAGGCGCAGGAGTACCAGCAGCTGAAGGGTCTGGCAGACCGTCTGAAAACCCACATCGTGGGTCAGGACGAGGCGGTGGAGGCCGTGGCAAGAGCCATCCGCCGGAACCGGGTGGGCATCAGTCCCAAGAAGCGCCCGGTATCCTTTATTTTCGTAGGACCCACCGGCGTGGGCAAGACCGAGCTGGTCAAGCAGCTGGCCAGCGACCTGTTTGACAGCGTGGATTCTCTCATCCGGCTGGATATGTCGGAATATATGGAAAAGCATACGGTTTCCAAGCTGATTGGTTCTCCTCCCGGCTATGTGGGCTATGACGAGGCGGGGCAGCTGACCGAGAAGATTCGCCGCAGACCCTACTCCGTTGTCCTGTTTGACGAAATCGAGAAAGCCCATCCGGATGTTCTGAATGTGCTGCTGCAGGTGCTGGACGACGGACGGATTACCGACGCCCAGGGGCGTGTGGTGAACTTCGAGAACACCATCATTGTCATGACCTCCAACGCCGGCTCTGAGGGACGGGTAGGCGGTCTGGGCTTTGGCCGTACAGAAGACGACAAGGTGAAGGAGACCACCATGAAGGCGCTGCAGGAGTTCCTGCGCCCCGAGTTCCTGAACCGGGTGGATGAAATTCTCACCTTCAACCACCTGACAGAGGAGCATTTCCTGGGCATTGCGGACATCATGCTGAGCGAACTGCGGGACAGCCTCGCTGCCCGTGGGCTGACGCTTGTCTGGGAGGACGATCTGCGGCAGCTGCTGGTGAAGAAAGCCTACTCCACCACCTACGGCGCCCGGAACCTCCGGCGCACCATCCAGCGGGAGCTGGAGGATCCCATTTCGGAAGCCATTATCGACAGCTTTGAAAAACCCATTTCCACCATCCGTATTCGTGTAGAGGAGGAAAAGGTCAAGCTGGATGTACAGTAAGCAAAAAACAACGCCGGGAAACAGGTAAATTCCTGTTTCCCGGCATTTGTTTCATTCAAATCAGTTGATCTTTACATTCTCCCACAGGGTATTCAGGTAGCTCAGCATATCGCTGTCCAGATTCCGGTAGGCGAACCGGTTGTACTGCTGGGAGAAGCTGCCCAACTCCGGATAGAGCACCGCCATCACCTCTTCGCCCATATCGTCAATGTAGCCTTCGTTGGTGTAGACGATGCTGTTGGGGGAAGCATAGTAGGTGTATTCGGCGTTGGCAATGGCAGGCTCTTCCGAGAGCATATAGTTGATGAATATTTCCGCCAGCTCCTTATTTTGGGCACAGGAGGGAATGCACATGGCATCCACATAGAAGTTGGTGTTCTCCGGATAGTAGAACTGCAGATCCACGTTCTCCGCCTGCGCGTCCACCATGGTGAAGTAGTCGCCGGCATAGTATGCGCCAACGGCAGCCTCACCGGACTCCATCATGTTGTAGATTTCGTCCATCACATAGCTTTTCACCAGGGGACGCTGGGTCAGCAGCTCGTCGTAGGCGCGATCCCAGCTGGCTTTGTCGGTGGTGTTTACGTCAATGCCCAGCTTGTACATGGCGGTGCCGAAGGCGTCCCGGGAGTTGTTGAACTGAAGAATTTTGTTGGCGTACTTTTCGTTCCACATCAGATCCCAGCTGCCGGTGTCGGCCTCGTCTACCACATTGGCGTCGTAGATCACGCCCACAATGCCGTAGGTGTAGGGAATGGAATACTGGTTATCCGGGTCGTAGTATAGCCCCTTGAAGGCGTCGTCAATATACTGGTAGTTGGGAATGTTGTCAAAATTCAGGGGCTGCAGCAGACCTTCCTGCGCCATCCGCGCGATCATATAGTCGGAGGGGATAATCACGTCGTAGCTGACTGCGCCGCTGGAAATCTTGCTGTACATATCCTCGTTGGAGGCAAAGGTACTGTAGTTCACGGTAACCTTCTGACCGTAGGTTTCCTGATACCACTTTTCAAATTCCCGTACGGTGTCAAAGGAACCTTCGCTGCCGTCGGAGATATACTCGCCCCAGTTATAAACGTTCAGGGTCAGGCTGTCTTTCCCGCCGCAGCCGGTGAGGCACAGGCAGGCAAACAGCGCCAGCACCATGATGACAGAAATCCACTTTCTCATGTTCAATCCTCCATCTTTCTCTCAGGATTTTTTTGCTTCCTCGTCCTTTTCATCCACAAAGTTGCTGATGAGCAGCAGTCCCAGGGTGACAAAGAAGATGATGGTCGCAAGGGCGTACATTTTCGGGGTTACGGTTTTTTTGGTCATGCCGTAAATGCGAATGGGCAGAGTCTCAAAGCCGTTGCCGGAGGTAAAATAGCTGATGACAAAATCGTCCAGCGACAGCGTGAAGGCCATAATCCCGCCGGTGATGATGCCCGGCAGAATCTCCGGCAGCTCCACCTTGAAGAAAGCGCCCATAGGCGTGCAGCCCAAGTCCATGGCAGCCTCCGGCAGAGCCTTGTCCATCTGGCGCAGCTTTGGCAGCACCTGCAGAATCACATAGGGCGTACAGAAGGTCACGTGGGCGATGAGCATGGTGCCGAAGCTTAAGCTGGTGGACGCGCCGAACAGCCGCCCAACAAACACGAACATCAGCATCAGGGAAATGCCGGTGATGATGTCCGGGTTGGTCATGGGGATGTCCGTCACCGTGTTCATCACAGCCTTTGCCCAGCGGGAGCGCAGCTTATTGATGCCCACGGCTGCGGCGGTTCCCATGACAGTGGAAATGGCAGTGGCGGATGCTGCCAGAATCAGCGTATTGCGAACCGCCTCCAGGGTATTGCGGTCGTTGAGAAGCTCCCGATACCATTTCAGAGAGAATCCGGAAAACACGGACAGACTCTTGGCCTCATTGAAGGAGAATACCAGCAGTACCAGTATGGGCGCAAACAGAATGCCGAATACAATCCCGCTGTAAATTTTTGCAGACGTTTTCATTCCCCGTCACCTCCATATACATAGCGTGCGGTAACATACTTGACGGCTGCCATGCACACCAGCAGAATTACCATCAGAATAAAGGCAATGGCGGCGGCAAAGTGCAGATTGTTGGCCACATACTGTCCCTCGATGGCATCGCCAATGAGGAAGAATTTGCCGTTGCCCAGCTTCTGGGAAATGTAGAAGGTGCTGATGGAAGGAATGAGAACCATGGTGATGCCGGAAATCACGCCGGGCATACTTAAGGGGAGAATGACGCGGCGCAGTACGGACAGGCTGCCGCAGCCCAGATCTCTCGCGGCTTCCAGGAGCTTTCCGTCCAGCTTGGCGAGGATGGAGTAGATGGGCAGCACCATGTAGGGGAAATAGTCATATACCATTCCGATGATGACTGCGGCTTCCGTGCCGATGATGTGAATGGTTCCAATGCCCAGAGCGGACAGCAGGCTGTTGAGAATGCCGGTGTCCTGCAAAATGGTCATCCAGGCGTAGGTGCGGATCAGGAAATTCATCCACATGGGAATCATGATCAGGGTTACCATGGTTTTCTGGGTCTTCTCCTTGGCACGCGCCATAATATAGGCGGTGGGATAGCCCATCAGCAGGCAGATCGCCGTGGAAATCAGCGCCAGCTTCAGGGAGCGCCAGAAGATCAGCAGATACGTTCTGACCTCCGCAGAGGTTCCGTCGTCCTGCACGATATTGCTGGTAGCCGTGAAGAACCGGGTCACGTTTTCCGTGGTGAAGGCGAAGGAATTGTCGGTAAAGGCGTAGTAGGCAATGAAGATCAGGGGCACCAGCACAAACAGCAGCGACCACAGGGAGTAAGGCGCCAGCGCCGCCCGATAGGCATTTTGGGGATGTTTTTGATTTCGGGTGCTCATTCTTCCTCGTCACCTCCGGGATTGGAAAGCTCGTCCAGTTCGTTGGAGAAGGAGGAATAGTCGCCGAACATACCGGAATATTTGGACTTTTTCATAATGTGGATGGCGTCCGGCTCCAGAGAGATGCCGATGTGGGCGCCCTCTTCCACGGGATCGGTGGTCTGAATCATCCACTTGAAGCCGTCGATGTCCACGATGGCCTCGTTGTGCACGCCCATGAAGGTGACGGAGGTTACGGTGCCCTGGAGCATCCCCGGCTGGGGCTTCACGATGTCCACGTCCTCGGGACGAATGACCACATCCACAGGCTCGTTGGGGGCGAAGCCCTTGTCAAGACACTGGAAGGTCTGCCCGCCGAAGCGAACCCGGTAGTCCTCCAGCATGACTCCGTCCACAATGTTGCTCTCGCCGATGAAGTCGGCGACGAAGGCGTTCACCGGCTCATTGTAAACATCCTTGGGGGTGCCGATCTGCTGAATTTTGCCCTCGCTCATCACCACGATGGTGTCGGACATACTCAGGGCTTCCTCCTGATCGTGGGTGACGAAAATAAAGGTGATGCCCGTGGATTTCTGAATTTTCTTCAGCTCCTGCTGCATATCCTTGCGCAGCTTCAGATCCAGCGCGCCCAGCGGCTCGTCCAGCAGCAGAATTTTCGGCTCGTTCACCAGCGCCCGGGCGATGGCAACCCGTTGCTGCTGACCGCCGGAGAGGCTGGTGACCCGCCGGTGGGCAAAGCCGGAGAGCATGACCATATCCAGCATCTTGTCCACCTTTTCCTTGATTACCTGCTTGGGAAGCTTCCGCTCCCGCAGGGGAAAGGCCACGTTTTCAAATACGTTCAGGTGGGGAAACAGGGCGTATTTCTGGAAAACCGTGTTGACGTTGCGCTTGTGTGGCGGCACGTCGTTGATCCGGTTGCCCATGAAGATCACGTCGCCCTGATCCGGATATTCAAAGCCGCCGATGATACGAAGTGTTGTGGTTTTTCCGCAGCCGGAGGGGCCGAGAAGGGTAATAAATTCATTGTCATGAATGTCCAGACTGATATTGTCCAGAACCACCTCGCCGTCAAAGGACTTGGAGATATTCCTCAGCTCAATAATCTTATCCATCTATTGTTCCTTCTTTCCAAATAATAGCCGCGGAAAACAAAAAAGCGGTACGCCGACCTGCGGCATACCACTTGCAAATTCCTATAGCGACTCCCCGGGAAGCACCGACGCCTGCGGACAAAGAACACACGCAAAACATCTGCTTCGACAAATTACGCGTCCGGCAGCGGAGAAGGGGAATCGAATCCGAATCAGATCAGAGTCTATATAGCAAAGATTACTTTTACTACTCTTATTGACCATTTCACAAGTTTATGCCACGGGGCATTATCGGTTTATAGTAACCAACTTATAAAACTGAGCTTTTAACTCAATCAATAAGGCAACAGAAGTTGCCAACCGCAAGCGGTTTTCGGCATTCGACCCGGCTGTCCGTATGGCCTTGGCCGGCAGAACCGGCGGTCGCAGTATCTTGCTTTGGAAAGACTCTTTCCAATCGAGACGGGTTCATTATATCACAATTCGTCGGCAAGTCAATATGAAAAGGATATAAAATTACTGGGTAAATCCGGGAAAACAGGCGCAATATGCACAAGACATTGGTTTTGAACGGAAAAATGCCGGAAAGCGGGGAAATACCCCGGCTTTCCGGCGCTGCCTTAGTGGAAGGGATTGAAATAGCGTCCGCCGTTGAGGTAGGTCAGCATCAGCGACAGCAGCAAGATGGCGCAGCAGATCAGCATACAGGAGATATCCATGGCGGTAAAGGGTCTTCCGGAATACCAGGTGCGCTTTTTCTCCTTACCGAAGCCCCGAAGCTCCATGGCATTGGAAATGGTTTCAATCCGATCCATGGAGGAAAGAATCAGGGGGATCAGAATGGCGCTTGCCGCCTTCAGACGGTGAATCAGGCCGGCTTTTTTGCTCATTTCCGTGCCCCGAGCCTGCTGCGCCAGGGAAATATCCCGGTATTCCCGCTGAATGTCCGGGATGTAGCGCAGCGCCAGTGCCACGGCATAGCTGATCCGGTAGCTGACGCCGATCCGGTTCAGCGACGCGGCAAATTCGGAGGGATTCGTGGTGCATACGAACAGCAGCACGATGGGAATGGTGCAGGCGTTTTTCAGGATCACATTAAAGTGGTAGAAAAGCTGCTCCGCGGTAATGCTGTAAGGGCCGGCGATGTGCAAAAGGACGGTTCTGGAACCATACAGCGTACAGCCGTGGTTGGGACTGAACAGAAAGATCAGAATATTGTTCATCACAATGTATACGCACATGATCCCCAGCACGAAGGAGATGTCCTTCAGCTTCAGCCGGGCGATGCGGAACAGCACCACGGAACCGATGGTCAGCGCTACCAGCAGCGGCGTATAGAAGGAAGTCATAGCCGCCAGCGTCCACAGGATCAGGCACACCAGCTTGCACGCACCGGTGAGGCGGTGGATGGGGGAGGGACGGTCAATGTAGTTAAACAGATTGGTCATTTGCGTACCTCCCGATCCCACGCGATAAAGCGGCGGGTAAATTCCTCCGCGTCGGAAATTCCGCATTCGGCGGACAGATGATACAGTGATGTCTCCTTCAGATGGGCTTGCTCCACAATTTCGGGAGAATTCAGCACCTGCGCGGCGGACATATCCGCAATGACCTGACCGTTGTGGAAAACGATGGCTCTGGGGGTGTATTCCAGCATCAGGTGCATATCGTGGGTAATCAGCACCACGGTGATGCCCTGCCGGTTCAGCTCGCACAGGAACTCCATGATTTCCGTATAGTGCCGCAGATCCTGACCGGCGGTTGGCTCGTCCAGCAGAATCATTTCCGGCTTCAGCACCAGAATGGAGGCGATGGTCACCCGTTTTTTCTGCCCGTAGCTCAGCGCGGACACCGGCCAGTTCCGGTAGGGGTACAGCCCGCAGATCTTCAGCGCTTCCTCCACCTGGGGACGGATCTCCTCTTCGGCGACGTCCCGGTTTCTCAGACCCAGCGCCACCTCGTCGAAGATCTGGGTTTTGGAGATCATCTGATTGGGGTTCTGCATGACGTACCCGATGTGATCCGCCCGCTCCTTGATGGACAGGCTGTTCAGATCGATGCCGTTCAGCTCCAGAATACCGCTCTGGGCTTTTTCAAACCCACAGATCACCTTGGAGAAGGTGGATTTCCCGGCGCCGTTGGTGCCGACAATGCTCAGCATTTCTCCCCTGTGCACGTTGGCGGTGATGCCGCGCAGGGCGTGGTGACCGCCTTCGTAGGTGAAGTCGATGGCTTCCGCCCGGAGAAGCACGGGCAGCTCCGGCTGCTCTTCGGACTCAGGCAGCTTGGCAAACCAGCTGCATACCTGCTGCTTCTGCTCTTCGGACAGCTTCAGTTCCGGCAGATAGGACGGCCGCATATCCGGACGCAGGGTAACCCCGGCATATTTCAGCGCGGTCACATACAGCGGCTCCCGGATGCCGCACTCCGGCAGCAGGTCGGTACACAGCAGCGTGTCCGGATCTCCGTCATAGCGGATCCGGCCTTCCTCCATAAGGACAATGCGGTCAACGGGGCGGTAGAGCACATCCTCCACCCGATGCTCGATGATGACGACGGCGCAGCCGGTGCGCTTCTGAATTTCGTCAATCAGTACGACGGCCTGCTTGCCGGTGGCGGGATCCAGATTGGCAAGCGGCTCGTCAAACAGCAGCACGTCCACATTTCCCACCATGACGCCGCCTAAGCCTACCCGCTGCTTCTGACCGCCGGAAATTTCGTGGGGCGCATGGTGCAGCACCTGACTGACATCCACCAGCTCTGCGATCTGCGCAACCGTGTCGTGCATCTGACCCACGGGAACGCAGTCATTTTCCAGTGCGAAGGCGATGTCCTCCGCCACGGTCAGGCCGATAAACTGCCCGTCGGAATCCTGCAGCACGGTGCCGACGGTTTTGGACAGCTCGAACAGCCCCTGCTCCATGGCGTTTTTCCCGGCAATGGTCAGCTTTCCGGTGGCTTTTCCGGGGTAAGAGTTGGGAATCAGACCGTTGATGCAGTGGGCAATGGTGGATTTTCCGCAGCCGGAGGGGCCGGCAATCAGAATCTTTTCCCCTTTGCGGATTTCCAGATTGATGTGATACAGCGTAGGCTCCGCCTGGGCGGTATACTGGAAGCCAAAGTCCTGAAAGGCGATAATGGGTTCATTTTCCAATGGGGATTCCTCCTGACGAACAAAGGCAGGCGCACAGCCTGCCTTTGAAAGGGTGATACCTTATTCCTTGGTCAGACTTCCGGCCTTGGTCTTGGTTGCGGCGTAGGCAACGCACAGCAGGCTGCCGACGATGGCGGTGGTAACGGCGTTGGCCACGGCGGCCATCAGACCCTGGGCGATGAGCTTGTCCCAAGGCTCGCCCATCATGTAGACGTCCAGCACGGGTGCGACTGCCAGCCAGCAGATCAGATGGCATACCAGCTGCGCAATGTTGAATTTGATCAGACCCTTCTTGCCCAGCTCGCCTTCTTCCATTTTCAGAGCCTTGGCGGCCAGACCCATCAGCAGGCCGAACACGGCGGAAGCGATGACCCAGCTCCACCACACGCCCCCGGAGCTGAAGTCGATCAGGGTGTGGCCGATAAAGCCTACCAGAGCGCCGGCAACGGGGCCGTACACCACGGACAGAAAGGCCAGCAGGCCATACTGCACGGAGATGCTGGTGTTGGGCACGGGGCTGGGAATGGCAACGAAACGCCCCAGAACGAAGAACAGGGCGGCGCCGATGCCAATGGCAACGATGGTTTTCACGGAAAATTTCTTCATGATTTCTACCTCCATAGTGATTTCTATTCAGGCAAATATGCCAAAACAGCGTGAATCAAAAGCCCTTAAACGGCTCAATGCGAATGCGCCAGGAATTGCCGGTGCCGATATTGTAGGCTCGGGCGAAGCTGCCCTGATTGATGGCGACGGCCATGCAGTCCAGACTGTTCACATAGGCCAGCGCCTCACCCACATATACGTCGGCAAAGCTCTTGGCGAAGAGAATGATATTGCGGTAGACGCACCGGGTGTCGTTTTCAATGGTGATGCTCACCCGGTCACCGTACTGGACGCCGGTTTTCAGGAACAGCATCCGGGGAATATTGGTCCACAGACTGCCGAACCGGACATCCAGAACGTCAATGGTGCCGCAGACCGCGTTGCCGTCCAGCTGAGGCTCGATGATGGGAAGCCGCACCAGAGAGGAAACCTCCCGGCTGGGGCCGACCTGGTCAAAATCAATGATCCCGCTGGCGAGTCTGGCGCCGGTGTAGGCGTACACATCCCGGCCGTGGAAGGTGTAGCTCTCGCCGGAGCGGGGGAGACGGTTGACTGTTTCGTCAATTTCCCGCACCGCTTCGATGCCGTCAAAGCGGATGACATGGGTCAGGGTGCCGTTGTCCGGCGTAACGACATAGTGCCCGCTGGTGGTTTTCACCACGACGCTCTTTCTGTCGGATCCCACGCCCGGATCCACAACGGAAACGAATACCGTACCCTGAGGCCAGTAGTGAATGGTCTGGATCAGGCGGTAGCTGGCTTCCCAGATGTTATAGGGGGTGATGTCGTGGGTCAGATCGTGGATATTCAGCTGGGGATGCACGGAGTAAGCAACGCCATACATGGCGCTGACGGCGCCGTCCACCAGACCAAAATCTGTTTGAAACACCAAATGGTTCATGACCGGGATTCCTCCACTTACAAGTATAGGCTTATTATATCTTTTCTCCGCAGAATGTCAATCATAAACCGATTTTTTCTCCGGTCGGCGTTGAAATCTGCGGAAAACAATGGTACAATGGGCAAAAACAGGAAAGGATGTGTCCAGTTTTGAAGAAAACAGAAATCGACGCCTTCACCTGCGCCGGTGAAATCTGTAAAGCACTCAGCCGGGGCGTGCTGCTGACTACCCGCTCGGGCAGCCGGGTGAATACCATGACCATCGGCTGGGGAACCATGGGCGTGGAGTGGGGGAAACCGATCTTTATTGCCTATGTCCGGGAGAGCCGGTACACCCGGCAGCTGCTGGAGGAATCCGGGGAATTCACGGTGAATATTCCGCTGGACGGGGAGAACAGGGAGATTCTCGGCTACTGTGGCAGGAAATCCGGCCGGGATACGGACAAATTCCGGGACATGGCACTGACAGCCGTGGATTCCGATGTGGTGTCCGCCCCGGGAATTGCCCAGTTCCCGCTGACGCTGGAGTGCCGAATTCTTTACCGTCAGGAGCAGGATGCCCGCCGGATGCCCCGGGAAGTAATCGACCGGTATTATCCGCCGGTTGACGAACAGGGGCGCGGGGATATGCACACTGCCTATTACGGAGAAATTGTCAATGCCTACCGGATTGATCCGGATTGATGCTTCCACTCAGCCGCTGCACCGCAGCGGCTGAGTGTGCGTCTTTCTGCAAGGGAAAAATTCGGAAGCGGAAAAACGGATGATTTTCAATTCTTCTGTCAAAATTACCAGTACCAGACGAAAAATACCCCCGGCAATCAGCAAAGCGCAAGAATTGTCGCAATTTGTAAAATTTCTGTAGCAGTTCTCGGGGGAATATGCTATAATGACTCAGCTGGTTTCTATTGCAGTTTATCCAATCACGAATTCACACAAGAATTGAGATGGAGGAGAGAAGATACCATGTCGAACAACAATGTCACGCCGTCCGAGTTTTTCAATCCGGATACGCAGGTGGCGAATCTCGGATTGATTGCCTGTCCGGGCGCTGAGGAACTGACCAACCTGATTGATGGTCACCTTCGCAACTGGGCAAGGGAAGTTGGCATTGAAAAGGATACCTTTGTTATTGCGTGCGACTGTCCCCGTTTTCAGAGCGGCGACGCCAAGGGACTGGTCAAATCGTCCGTCCGCGGCGACGATATTTTTATCGTAGTCGATCCCGGCAATTACAGCCTGACCTATGATCTGTTCGGACATGAGAACCATATGTCTCCGGACGACCATTTTGCCAATCTGAAGCGCCTGATTCAGGCGGTTGCCGGCAGGGCGCACCGTATGACCGTTATTATGCCCAGCCTGTACGGCGGACGGCAGCACCGGCGGGTGGCTCGGGAGAGTCTGGACTGTGCCGTTGCGCTGCAGGAGCTGCAGAGCATGGGTGTGCAGAACATCATCACCTTTGACGCCCACGACCCCCGGTTGATGAACGCCGTTCCTTTGATGAGTTTTGACAATGTGATGCCCACCTATCAGGTGCTGAAGACCCTCCTGCACCATATGCCGGAGCTGAGTTTTGACAAGGACGACTTTATCGTAATCAGCCCGGACGAGGGCGCAATCAACCGCAATATGTATTTTTCCAGTGTTTTGGGCTGCAATCTGGGTATGTTCTACAAGCGCCGGGATTACACCCGGGTGGTGAACGGCCGCAACCCAATTGTGGCGCATGAGTACCTCGGCGAAAGCGTGGAGGGAAAGACGGTTTTTATCGCGGACGACATTATCGCCTCCGGGGAAAGTATGCTGGAGGTGGCGGGAGAGCTGAAAAAGCGCGGGGCGAAGAATATCATCGCCAATGCCACCTTCCCGCTGTTTACCAGCGGCCTGTCCAGATTTGACGAGGCAGTGGAGGCAGGCACGTTGACCGCCGTGCTGGGAACCAACCTGACCTATCGCCAGCCGGAGCTGCTGAAACGGAAGTGGTACTTTGATGTGGACTGCTCCAAGTATTGTGCCTATTTTGTTGCCGCCATCAATCATGAGATGAGCGTTTCCTCCATCTGCGACCCCATCAAGAAGATCGAGGCTCTTCTGAACAACCGCCGATAAGGTGGTTTCGCAGGGCTGCCGGGTGGCGGAGCCTCAGAGTTTTTCCCATTCCGAAGATCGTACCAAACAAGGCGCATCTGCCCGCAACCGGGGCAGATGCGCCTTTTGTCACAGATCCATCGCAGGGTTCATATAGTACACATTCTTCTGGTTCAGCTTCTCCCGCAGAAGCTGAACGGCTTCACCAAATCTTTGGAAATGCACGATTTCCCGCTCCCGGAGGAATTTAATCACGTCGTTTACATCCGGATCATCGCTGAGCCGCAGGATATTGTCGTAGGTTACCCGCGCCTTCTGCTCTGCGGCCAGATCCTCCACCAGATCGGCCATGGGATCGCCTTTGACCGCCATGCTGGCAGCATTCCAGGGGCTTCCGGACGCGGCAGTGGGATAGACGCCGCCGGTGTGATCCACAAAGTAAGGGGCAAAGCCTGCCTCTTTGATGAGAGAATCGTCCAGATTCCGGGTCAGCTGATGCACGATTGCGCCGATCATCTCCAGGTGCCCTAGTTCTTCGGTTCCGATATCTGTCAGCAGCCCTTTCAGTTCGTCGAAGGGCATGGAATAGCGCTGGGAGAGATAGCGCAGGGAAGCGCCCAATTCTCCGTCGGGGCCACCGTACTGGGAAATGATGATAGCAGCAAGCTTCGGATTGGCATTGGCTATTTTCACAGGGTACTGCAGTTTTTTGTCGTAAACAAACATACTCACTCCTCCTTATTGGCGCAGTATTCCCAGGGCCATGGATCGTCCAGCCAGTCGTATCCACCGGAGGCGGTGGGCATACCGTGGTTCAGCGGCCCGTGCTTCTGAACATATAATTGCCTGCACTTATCGTACATCTCCTGATATCCCCGGTACAGTGCCAGAGCATCCCGATCCTCCCGGTGGGTATCCAGGTACAGCGCCAGCTCCTGTATAGCGAAGCCAAGAGACTGAAGCTCTGCCAGGGTACTCGGGGGCAGCTCCTGTTGATTCACCATGCCCATGAAGGGAAGATCCAGACCGGGGAACATTGTGCCCCGCACAAGACCCTTTTTGGCCTCGTATTGGGGCGGATTTTCCAGCTGGAAAGGCACATATGGGTTTGCCAGAGGCGCGGAAGCCGGCAGCCGGCCTTCATAGTGGGACGGCTCGCGAATTTGTCTGTCCAAAATGCATACCTCCTGAATGATATGGTCGGAATTGTCGTTCCGGGTCATACTATGTATTCTTTTCCCGAAATGTTCAGAGTTCTTTGCCCTGCGCATAGAATTGCCAGGAGGTGGTGGGTTTGAAGAGGCGGAATTTTTATTTCATCTATACGGCGGCGATGGTTCTGGTGCTGATGTGCGCCTACTGGGGCAGCAGGGCGGTGACGGTGATTTCCGAGCGGCTGCCCATTGCGCGGCAGCACTGCATCGTGCTCGATCCGGGGCACGGCGGAGAGGACGGCGGCGCCACGTCCTGTACCGGCGTGCTGGAAAGTGCCTACAATCTGGAGATTTCCCGGAGGCTGAACGATTTGCTGCATTTTCTCGGCTATGAGACCCGGATGATCCGCACGGAGGATGTTTCCGTGTATACCACCGGAGATACCATTGCCCGGAAAAAGATTTCCGACCTGAAGGAACGGGTCAGAATGGTGAATGAGACGGAGAATGCGCTGCTGGTGAGCATCCATCAGAATCAGTTCAGCGATTCCCGCTACAGCGGCGCGCAGGTGTTCTACGCGAACACGGACGGCAGCAGGGAGCTGGCGCAGCAGCTGCAGGCGGAACTGGTGGCGGCGCTGAATCCCGGAAGCAGCCGGAAGTGCAAGCAGAGCAGCGGCGTGTACCTGATGGATAACATCCGCTGCACCGGAGTGCTGGTGGAATGCGGCTTCCTGTCCAACCCGCAGGAGGAAGCGAGACTGCGCAGCAGCGACTACCAGAGGAAGCTCTGCTGTGTCCTGGCTTCGACCCTCAGCCGCTATCTGTCGGATACTTGACCGGATGCCGTTTTGCTGGTATAATTTTTGCAGATAAAGATGTGGAGGACGGCATATGGCAAAGACAAAATCGGTGTTTTATTGTACCAATTGCGGCAATGAAACGCCCCGCTGGATGGGGCGCTGCCCCAGCTGCGGCGCGTACAACACCATGGAGGAGCATATTGAAAAGCCGGCAGCCCCGGGAAAGGCCAGACCGGCGCCTGTGGGCATGAGCCGAAAGCCTCAGCGCATTCGGGAGGTGGACTGCGATGCGGAAATTCGCTTTTCCACCGGTATGGGAGAGCTTGACCGGGTGCTGGGAGGCGGCGCGGTAGCCGGCTCTCTGGTGCTTGTAGGCGGCGCCCCGGGCATCGGAAAATCCACGCTTCTGCTGCAAATCTGCAGCAGCCTGTGCACCGGGCGGCGGGTGCTGTATGTCTCCGGCGAGGAAAGCGAACGCCAGCTGAAGCTGCGCGCAGAGCGTCTGGGGGTCGCGCCGGAGGAGCTGTACATTCTCTCGGAGACGCGGCTTTCCGACATTTTGGACACCGTGGAAGACATGAAGCCGGACATTCTCATCGTGGACTCCATTCAGACCCTGTACAATGAGAGCAACGAATCCTCACCGGGAAGTATTTCCCAGGTAAAGGACTGCACCATGGCCATGATGCAGATTTCCAAAGCCCAGGGGATTACCGTTTTCGTGGTGGGACATATCAACAAGGACGGCAACATTGCTGGCCCCAAGGTGCTGGAGCACATGGTGGACTGCGTTTTGTACTTTGAAGGCGACCCAAACACCTCCTATCGGATGCTTCGGGCGGCGAAGAACCGCTTCGGCTCCACCAATGAAATTGGCGTGTTTGAGATGCTGGACAGCGGACTGGAAGAGGTGCCGAATCCTTCCCAGATGCTGCTGGAGGGACGTCCCGAGGGCGCCAGCGGCACCTGCGTCGCCTGCGTGATGGAGGGCACCCGTCCGGTGCTGGCCGAGGTGCAGGCTCTTGTGACCAAAACCACCTTCAATGTACCCCGGCGGGCAGCGGATGGCTTTGATTTCAACCGGGCGGTGCTGCTGATGGCGGTGGCGGAGAAGCGCGGCGGGATGAAGCTGAGCGCTTTTGACGCCTACATCAACGTAATCGGCGGCCTCCGGCTGGATGAGCCGGGGGCGGATCTGCCGGTGGCGCTGGCCATCGCGTCCTCCTACCGGGACGCGCCCATTGCCGACGATCTGGTGGCCATTGGAGAGGTGGGACTCACCGGCGAGATCCGCGCGGTATCCCATTTGGCGCAGCGTCTTGGGGAGGTTGCCCGGCTGGGCTTCAAAAAGTGAATGATCACCAGAAGCGGCTCGGATAAGGTGGAAATTCCTGCGGGTCTGACGGTGTACCGGGTGCGAAACCTCCGGGAAGCCATCGAAGCGGCGCTTTGATACTAACTCTTGATTAAAAACTTTAATTCTTTCCGGCCTGAATCGCGCCAGAATGCGTTATCTTCCTTGCTGGGCGTCAGCCCAGCGGCGTCATCTGCCTTTTCTGGCACAATTCATTCTCGGAAAGCTTTTAAAGCT
>JAXEAK010000112.1:0-27142 GCA_034094395.1 Faecousia sp. | reverse complement strand
CCGGCCAGCAGCATGGCGATTACGCGTTTTTTCTGAAAATACATGGTCACAGCTCCTTATATGAATTGATGGATGCCGCGTATCTTTACAAAAACAGCCACGGCAGGCATATTTCTCCACGTTCATAACATATCATATTTTCCCGGATTAGGAAATGGACAATTTATCTAAAATATCGGCCAAGCTTTCTGCGTTATGCACAATTTCAGACCATGCACAGGGGAAGCCAATGGGGAAATTTACCATTTTCAGTCGCTTTTCGAACCAAAGCAGGTTGAGCCAGCGCCCCATTTTGAAACCGATTCCGGGAAATTCCGCGGCGATCCTGTAGCCCTGCTTTTGATGAAACCGAATGGAGGGGCTGTTTTCCCCACACACCAGCGCGTACAGTACCTGATACCCCTGCTGCCGGAGAATTTCCTCCAGCACCGCATAGAGCTTGCGGGCGATGTCTCTGCCCCGGGCTTCCGGCCGCAGGTAGACCGTCGGCTCGGCGCACCAGCCGTAGGCTGCCCGGGAAAAGGGGGCGCTGGCATAGGCGTAGCCGAGGACGGCGCCGCCCTCCTCCCACACCAGCCAGGGGAACTGGGCGGTGACAGCTTCAAAGCGGTGGGTGAACTCCGCTAAAGAGGGAACCTCATATTCAAAGCTGACGGTGGTGTTTTGCACATAGGGAGCATAGATTTCCAGAATTTCCGGAACATCCTGCAATGTTGCGATACGGAGCATGGAATCACCTCGGTCATAGAATTGACTACTACTGACACTCTATTTTACGCCGCAAAAAACCTCCCGTCAAGGTTGACATTTGCTTGCAATGCGGGTAAAATAAGCGTAACTATGTACCAAAAGGAGGGACCACCATGGATGCCGGCGGCAGTGGCAATATACCCGGTCGAAGTAGCATAGGCTCCGTGGCGAGCCTGACTGCGTGAACCGTGTACAATTGCCTTCTATTGACATAAAATAATAGGAGGGAAATCATGGCTGAGCGTTTTGAAATTGTAGAAAAAGCGGTCCTCACCATGCTGGAGGACAAAAAGTATGCCACTCTGCGGGATATTCTCATCACCATGAATCCCAGCGACGTGGCGGGACTGTTTAATTGTCTCGAAGAAAAGCAGATTCCACTGATGTACCGTCTGCTGCCCAAGGAACTGGCAGCGGAAACCTTCGTCGAGATGGAGCCGGAGGCTCAGGAGCTACTGATCCGCAGCTTTTCCGATAACGAGCTGAAGGAAGTGCTGGACGAATTGTATGTGGACGACGCGGCGGATCTGGTAGAAGAGATGCCTGCCAACGTGGTCAAGCGGATCCTGAAGCACGCCGACCCGGAAATGCGCCACTCCATCAACCAGATTCTGCGCTATCCCGAAAATTCCGCCGGTTCTATCATGACCACGGAATATGTGTCTTTGCGCCCCGGTATGACCGTGGGCGAGGCGATTTTGCGTATCCGCCGGCAGGGCGTGGACAAGGAGACCATTTACACCTGCTACGTTACCGCCAAGGACAGAACCCTCATCGGTCTGGTTACCGTGAAGGATCTGCTGCTGGCGGAGGATGACGAGGACAAAATTGAAGACCTGATGATCACCAACCTGATCTGCGTTACCACCCAGACCGATCAGGAGGAAGTCGCCCGGATGTTCAGCAAATATAACTTCCTGGCACTGCCAGTGGTGGACGGCGAGCACCGGATGGTGGGCATCGTGACCTTCGACGATGCCATGGACGTCATGGAAGAAGAGGCTACCGAGGATATGGAAATCATGGCGGCCATGACGCCCTCGGAAAAGACCTATCTCAAGAGCTCCCCGTTTGACCTGTTCAAGCACCGCATTCCCTGGCTGATGCTGCTGATGGTGTCCGCCACCTTTACGGGCATGATTATTACGTCCTTTGAGGAGGCGCTGGCTCTGCTGCCTGCGCTGACGGCGTTTATACCCATGCTGATGGATACCGGCGGTAACTGCGGCTCTCAGTCCTCGGTTACGGTCATTCGCGCCCTGAGTTTGGACGAGCTGAAATTCACGGATATCTTCCGGGTCATCTGGAAGGAGGCACGGACAGCCGTGCTCTGCGGCGTCACGCTGGCGGCGGTGTGCTTCCTGAAAATTCTGCTGATCGATCGGCTGCTTATGGGCAATACCAGCATTAATCTGCTGGTTGACGGCGTGGTGAGTCTGACCCTGTGCGTGACGGTGGTCATTGCGAAATTCGTGGGTTGCTCTCTTCCACTGCTTGCCAAACGTCTGGGCTTTGACCCGGCGGTAATGGCCAGCCCCTTCATCACCACCATCGTGGACGCCCTGAGTCTGCTGGTGTATTTCCTGTTCGCCAAGACTCTGCTGGGCGTATAACGACAAATAACTGTTGATTTTTTATCCGGGGTCTGCTATAATGACCCCACGATGCAGGGTTAGTTCATCGGTAGAACGGTCGCTTCCCAAGCCACAGAGGCGGGTTCGATTCCCGTACCCTGCTCCAAAAAGAAAAGCACCCCATTAGCGGGGTGTTCGTTAGGCAGTTTAATTTCAAAATTTGAAAACCATTGGTTTTCGGGGGACGGCGTGGCTTCGGTCACGCCGTTTCTTCTCAATAACAATAAATATTGCGGCGGGGCATATTCAATATTATGTGAATAAACATACGCGAATAACCCAAAAGAGGTTGCCCGGCAGAAAAATGGAATGTTACATTTTAGAAAAAAATAACGAATGGTGGGGTTTCTGTGAAAGAAAGAGAACATTTTGGTGCGCTGCTGTCAGCTTGTCTGATGGCGGCGCTTTTTGCTTTTCCGGCACTTACGGTGCAGGCTGAAACCACCGTGCCGACGGAGGAAACAACAGTAACGGAAGAAGAGACTCTGCCGCCGCAGGCCGTGCCGGTGGAAACCCTGCCATTTGAAACCATACCTGTGGAAGCCGCTGCTGCCGAAGTGGAAACGCTGGAGCAGACCCATCCGCACGTGGTGGAGATGCCAGATACTGCAGCAGCCGTAACGCCAATTTCCCGGCTCCCGGAGTACCCTGCCGGGACGGAGGAAATCACAATCCGCGGGGTTATGGTTCTGGCGCGGGAGACGGATATGGTGGTGCAGGATGATACCGGCGGAATCCGGATGGCACGTCTCCCGGATGTTCCGGTTGCGCCGGGGGAAATTCTGCAGATCACCGGAACAATGGAGGAGACCTTTGTCCCCTGTAATCTGGAAAAGCAGGGAACGGGGAATCTGCCCGCCGTGGAAACGTCCTTGTCCCGGGCGGCGCAGGCGCTGCGGATTCTCCTGAAGACCGCCATCGTCCGGGAGGGGACGGTGATACAGGGAGAAGCCAGCATCCCGCTGGTTACTACCGAAGCGACGCAGGGACAGGCGGACGTGTACGGCGTCATTCTGGATGGCGTACTGTATGCCGACACCATCGTACCGGTGACGCAGCCGATTTCCTTGAAATGGGACTGGAACGTGTACTTTGGACTGCTCCATGCCCACACGGAGATTTCCGACGGGAGCGGCAGCGTAGAGGAAGCCTTCGCCCACGCCTCCCGTGTGGAGGGGCTGGATTTTTTCGCGGTGACCGATCACAGCGACTCCTTTGACAATGGGAATCGGGGGAAAATTACGCTGGACGGCAGTACCGTCAGTGCCGAATGGGCTGCCGGAAAACGGGCGGCAGCCGCTGTGACAAGCCCGGCGTTTGTGGGACTGTTCGGCTATGAGATGTCCTGGAGTGAAGACAAAACTCTGGGGCATATCAATACGTTTTTTACCCCGGGCTGGCAGACGGCACAGCAGCCGGGCTTTGCGACGTTGGCCAATTACTGCGGGGCACTGGAAGAGGTTCCCGGATCGGTCAGCCAGTTTAACCATCCCGGAATCGCCTACGGGGATTTCCACGGCTTTCGGGAATACGATCCTGCCTGCGACCGGGTCATTCAGCTTCTGGAAGTGTGGGGAGAAAACGGCGAGTCGTATTATGACGGCTATCTCCGGGCGCTGGATGCCGGCTGGCATATTGCGCCCACCGTGGGGCAGAATAATCACCACGGCAGCTGGGGTGACGAGGGCAGCGGCAGAACGGCGGTGCTTGCGCAGAATCTGACGGAGGACGCTCTGCGTAAGGCCATGCAGCAGCGCCGGGTTTATGCCACGCAGGACGCGGATTTACGCATCGAATATCGGCTGAACGGACAGATCATGGGCTCCGTGATGGGTCTTGCGGACGCGCTGGAGGTCAGCGCACGTCTGGAGGATCCCACAGATGCCGCCATCGGCACCGTGGAAGCCATTACCACCGGCGGGAAGGTGCTGGTGTCCCGGCAGCTGAATGCGGCGTCTGGGGAAGTGACTTTCAATCTCCCAACCGGATATCCGTATTATTTCCTGCGGATTACCCAGCCCGATGGGGATACTGCGGTAACGGCTCCGGTATGGGTGGACAGCTTTGCAGACATGGGCATCCGAAGCTTTTCTGCCGACACCGACGCACCGCTGGTGGGACAGACGATCCGTCTGACGCTGGAACTTTTTAACAATGAGGAAATGCCCTTCGAGGTCAACTCCGTGACCCTGCAATGCAACGGGAAGGAAGCCGGAAGCTTTACACTGGCGGAGGATGGACGCTATGAGGCCTCCTTCTGCTACCGGCAGGCCGGTGAACTGCGGCTGACGGCAAAGGTCGCCGGCACGGTCAATGGCAGAAATCGCAGCTATCTGCAGGGATTGACGGTGCATTATCGCGACGAAACGGCTGCCCGCTCCGCCATTGACCGGGTGCGCGGCGGCGAACCCGGCACCTCCTATCACATTCAGGGATACGCTACCTCAGGCAATACCAATCCCTATACCACCTTCCCGGATTCCATCTATGTGCAGGATACTTCTGGCGGCATCCGCGTGGCGGGCACCTTCGCTCTGGATATTCAGGTGGGTACGCCTCTGGACGTTACCGGCGTCTTGCGGGAAACCGGGGGAGAAAAGTATCTGGAGCTGACAGCCTGCACGGTTTCCGAGGGACGTATGTACCGCTTTGTTCCGAAGACACAGGGCTGCAAGGCAGCAACCGACTATGTGCTCCGGGGCGGTTCGCTGGTTCAAGTGGAAGGAGAAGCGGTGTCCGTGGAGAAGACGGCCGATGGAAAGGGCGTGTCCCGGCTGAAACTGCGGGATGTGCGGGGCGATACCGCATGGATCGTCGTTGACCCGGAGATCCGTTCGGGCGCCTACGGAGTCAATCATCTGGCGTCTCAGATCCGGCAGGGGCGGACTGTCCGGGCAATAGGACTGCTTTCCCGGGACGGCAGCGGCGCGTCGGTGATCCGGGTACGCAACTGTGACGAGGTGGTCTACGTGCCGCCTGTTCCGGACAGAACCAATCCCCAAACCGGGGATGTTCTTCTGCGTTTTTTTCACGGCTCCTGATTCCCCGGGAAAATAGGGGAAAGCTGTTGCATTGACGCCCGGAATGTGCTATGATTCCCCGCAGAAGCCTATAGGAGGGGTCTGCCATGAACAAAAAAGTGGTTGTGGTGCTGTCAATCATCGCGCTGGTATTGGCGCTGGTGGTGGCGGGCGCCATCGGATTTTTGTGGTATCGGGGCAATCATGTGTTTGTAGACGGAAAAGCCTATCCCATCCACGCCCAGAGTCTGGATTTGCGGGAGGAGGACATTTCTGTTGCCCACTATGACCAGCTGCACGCCCTGCTGCCGGAGTGTGAAATTCTCTGGGAGGTACCGTTCCAGGACGGCACCTGTTCCAGTGACAGTACGACGCTGACGATTTCGTCCCTGACGCAGGAGGATATTGACCGGCTGGAAGCTTTCTTCCCGAAGCTACAGGAGGTGGACGCCTCTGCCTGTGCGGATTATCCCATGCTGGAAGCGCTGCAGCAGCGGCTGCCGGAAGTGAAGGTTGTCTATCAGGTGAATCTTGGTGGCAAGTCCTTTGCCCCTGATACCACCGCGCTGGCATTGGAGGAAGGGGACTATGATCTGGATGCCCTGCGGGAAAACCTGCCCCATCTGCCCCAGGTGACGGCCGTGACCTTCCTGCAGACGGAACTGACCATGGAGCAGGTGGAGCAGCTGCGCTCGGACTTCCCGGAGGTGGAATTCGGCTATACCGTCACCATTCTGGGACTTGATTACGACGAGGGGACGGAAACCATTGACCTGTCCGACATGAATGCAAGCCAACTGGATCAGGTGCTTCCCCGGCTGTCCATGCTGCCGAAGCTGTCAGCCGTGGAGCTGTGCGCTGCCGACGGAACGGAGAAGCTCAGCAAACTCGGGGCGAAATGTGTGATGGACGCAGTGCCGGGAGCGGCGGTGCACTATCAATTTGATTTCTTCGGAACAAAGCTTTCTACCACGGAGGAGGAAGTTCACATTACCAATGTCAAGATCGGCGACGAGGGAGAGGCGGAGGTTCGCGCCGCGCTGGACATTCTGCCCAACTGCAAGCGGTTTGTGCTGGAAAACTGCCAGATCTCCAACGAGGTCATGGCGCAGATCCGGGACGACTACCGTGACCGCACCAAGGTGGTCTGGCGGGTTTCCTTCGGCAAGGGCAGCACCCTCACCGACGCGGAAATCATCCGTGCGGTATATGATCTGGTGGATGCCAACTGCGCCAATCTGACCTATTGTGAGGACGCCCGGTTCATGGATATCGGACACAATGAGTTCCTGAAGACCTCTTCCTTCATCTCTGGCATGAAGAGTCTGGAATACGTGATCATTTCCGGCTCCATGATCAGCGATCTGACGCCCTTTGCCAACTGCAAGAATCTGAAGGTGCTGGAGGCGGCGTTCTGTGAGTATATCGAGAGCGTGGAGGGGCTGGAAAGCTGCACCTCTCTGGAGCGGCTGAACATCAGCTACACCCATGTCACCGATCTGTCTCCGCTGGACGATCTGAATCTGGTGAACCTGTGCGCCATGTACTATCCCAAGTCCCGGGTGCCTCAGGAGGAGCAGGAGCGCTTCCAGGCGCTGAAACCGGACTGCAAAATGACCTTTGTGGGCGAACAGCCCTACGGCTCTGCCTGGCGGTATGATGAAAATAACAATCCGCTGGAATGGTATGCCACCATCCGCAAGGTGTTCCGTTACGACCGGGATCCCAATATCCCCAACCATGTGGGCTGGTATCTGGATCAGGAAACCTGACACGCTGACGCTCCCCGCTAAACGCGGGGAGCGTTTTTCCGTGATTTTGTTACTTACGATAGACGGGGAAATGTGCTATAATGGCAAAAAAGGAGGGGTATCCATGACCTACGACGAACTGAAGCAGAAAATGGATGAAGCCAACTATATCTACGATGAGACTTTGGCAACGGTGCTGTATGTGGCCTTGCAGCTGGGACGCCCGCTGCTGATTGAGGGCGCGGCAGGCGTGGGTAAGACGGAAGTTGCCAAAGTGATGGCCTCCGCCCTGGGGCGGGAGCTGGTGCGGCTGCAATGCTACGAGGGGTTGGATGAGAGCAAAGCCCTGTACGAGTGGAACTACCAGAAGCAGCTGCTGGCCATTCAGGTGAGCCAGAGTGCCCGGGATACGGACGTTTCCACCCAACAACTGTTCAGCGACGAATATCTGCTGGAACGGCCGCTGCTGCAATCCATTCGATCGGAGAAGCCGGTGGTGCTGCTGATTGACGAAATCGACAAGGCGGATGAGGAATTTGAGGCGTTCCTGCTGGAACTGCTGTCCGAAATGCAGGTGACCATCCCTGAGATCGGCACGGTGAAGGCAAAGTCCATCCCCTTCGTGGTGCTGACCTCCAACCGGGCGCGCCCCTTGAGCGAAGCCCTGCGCCGCCGCTGCGCCTACCTCTATATTGAATATCCCAATATGGAAAAGGAACTGGCGATTTTGAGAGCAAAGCTTCCCCATGTGGACGACCGGCTGTGCGCTCAGGTGGCGCTGGCGGTGCAGAAGCTCCGTTCCAACGACAGAATTCTGAAAAAACCCTCCATTGCCGAGACCTTGGACTGGGCGGCGGCGCTGGATGCTCTGGGCATCCGGGAACTGACGCCCGACGCCTTGCGGCAAACAGCGGGCTTCGTGCTGAAGAATAACGAGGACTTGGATGCCATGGATTTGGACGGGGAGGAGCCTGCGCACCAATGCCAGTGCGGCGGCAGTTGCGGAGGGCACCATCATGGTTGAACCGGAGGCCTATCTGGAGAAGCTGTCCGCTTTTTCCCGGATCCTCCGAATGGAGGGCTTAAGTATCAGCCCAAAGGAGACGGAGGACGCCAGCCGGCTGCTGATTGCGCTGGGGATGGACGACCGGGAGCGGGTGAAAACCGCTCTGCGCACCGTCTATGCCAAGTCTCGGGAAGAGCAGCTTGCCTTTGACCGCTGCTTTGATGGCTTTTTTATCTCTGAGGAAGCCATGCGCCGTCAGGCGAAGGAGCAGATGGAGCGGGAGAAGGAGCTGCAGCAGCACCGGCAGGAAGCAGAGGAGGAGCTGCAGCTGAACGGCAAGCCCATGGATTTGAGCGAGCAGCAGCGGCAGACCTATGCCGCCATGCCGGAGGAAGCCCGGGAGCGGCTGCGCAGCTTTATGGAGAAATACCGGGGCACGGCGGAGCGCAATCCTCAGCTGTACAGCGAGTTTATTCATTCTGTCTTTGCCAAGACGCTGATGGAGCAGCAGATGCTGCTGGAAAATGCAGGACTCGGCGGTCAGGAGCTGGATCCGGAAATCGGCATCCTCTACCGGGACATTTCCGAGTTTCAGGATACGGAGATTCCCAAGGCCATCGAGCTGATTCAGAGTATTGCCCGACAGGTCAACGGAGAACTGTCCGCCCGCCGCCGTGCTGGCGGCTACGGGGGAAAGCTGGACTTCCGCAGAACCTTCCGCAAGGGGCTGGAAACCGGCGGCAGCTTCTATCACCTGTGCTTCAAGAAAAAGCGGGCGCACAGGAAGCATCTGGTGCTGCTGTGCGACGTATCCGGCTCTATGGTGCAGTTTTCGGAGTTTGCCCTGCGGTTTATCCAGAGTCTGAATCAGGTTTCGGAAAATTCCCGCACCTATCTGTTTTCCGAGACCGTAACGGAAGCGGACGCCTTTCAGCTTCAAAATATGGATCTGTTCCGCTCCTTTGTCCGGGACTCCGGCATTTACGGAAAAGGCACGGATCTGGGTGCGGCGCTGGAATTCCTGTGTGTCCAAAAGCCCACTGTTCTCAATGCGGCAACTACGCTGCTGATTCTTTCCGATACCAAAACCATTGACCAGCCCCGGGCGCTGCGAGCACTGGCGGAGGCAAAGCGGCAGGCCGGGCGGGTGATCTTCCTGAATCCGATTCCCCAGAACAAATGGCAGTACCTGCGCAGTGTGCAGAGCGTGGCGGCGGTGTGCCCCATGGTGCCCTGCAGCACGCTGCGGGAACTGGCTGCCGCCTGCCGGAGACTGACGGTGGGCTAGGGAACCTTTGAATAATTCGTCTTCAGCCAGCGTCTGCCGAATTAATCAGAGTATCCCCGGATGCGGAAAGTTAGCATATGCTTATATTTCGATATTTTAGTAGCAAAAGAGCCGAATCCGTACGGCTCTTTTCCTCGTTTTATATGAATATTGTACAAAATTTTCTGCCTAATTCTGGAGAATACATTCATGGAAAGTGCTTCCTGTCTTTGATATAATAAGTTAGGTAATCCGAAAACCGTACCGTTTCGAGATTAGCATAAGGAGGCCAAAAAAATATGCTGGATGAATCCTACTACCGCAAAACGGACGAGATCATTTCCCGTTACGTGCGGGATGCCAGATCGCTGATTCCCATCATGCAGGATATTCAGGCGGAATACCGCTACCTGCCTGCGGAATTGCTGAGCTACGTCGCAAAGGAAATTGGAATTACGGAGGCAAAGGCGTACTCCGTAGCGACCTTCTATGAGAACTTCTCCTTTGAGCCAAAGGGTAAGTATGTGATTAAGGTTTGCGACGGTACTGCCTGCCATGTTCGCCACTCTACCCCGGTGCTGGAGGCTCTGTGGAAAGAACTGGGGCTGAGCAAGAAAAAGCATACCACTGACGATATGCTCTTCACTGTTGAGACGGTGTCCTGCCTGGGTGCCTGCGGCCTGGCGCCGACCATGATGGTCAACGATCAGGTGCATCCTTCCATGACTCCGGAAAAGGCATTGGCGCTCATCGAGGAATTGAGGGGGAAAGGCTAATGATTAAGACTGTTGAAGAATTGGTGCAGGCGCAGAGTACTGCCTGCGAGGAGATCAAGGCCTATGATTGCCGGATTCTGGTCTGCTCCGGCACCGGATGCATTGCTTCCGGCTCCAACAAGATCCATGAGATTTTCTCCAAATTGGTCAAGGAAACCCCCGGCGTGGAACTGGTGTTCTCCCCCTGCGGCGGACATCATGACGACAAGGCGGTAGGCGTCAAGAAGACCGGCTGTCAGGGCTTCTGCGAGTTGGGGCCTCTGGTTCGGATTCAGAAGGGTGACAAGGTCATCCAGTATGTAAAGGTGCAGCCCGACGACTGCAAGGACATTCTGGAAAAGAGCGTCATCGGTGACGAGGTCATTGAGCGGCTTCTCTATAAGAAGGGCGACAGAGCTTACGTTCAGCCTGACGAGATTCCCTTCATCGCCAAGCAGACGAGAATCGTTCTGGAAAACTGCGGCAAGTTTGACGCCGAGTCTTTGGACGAGTATCTGGCCGCCGGCGGCTTCTCCGCGCTGAAGAAGGCCATGTTTACAATGACCCGGGACGAGGTTATCGACGAAGTGGACAAGTCCGGCCTGCGCGGCCGCGGCGGCGGCGGCTTCCCCACCGGAAGAAAGTGGAAGCAGGTTGCCCGTCAGAAGGAAACTGTGCGCTAGGTGGTCTGCAACGGCGACGAGGGCGACCCCGGCGCATTTATGGACGGTTCCGTCATGGAGGGCGATCCCTTCAAGCTGATTGAGGGTATGATGATTGCCGGCTACGCCGTCCGGGCGGACAACGGCTATATCTACGTCCGTGCCGAGTACCCCATGTCCGTTGCCCGGCTGAAAAACGCCATTGCGCAGTTGGAGGAGCGGGGACTGTTGGGCGACAATATTCTCGGCAGCGATTTCAGCTTCCATATGCATATCAACAAGGGCGCAGGCGCATTCGTCTGCGGCGAAGGCTCCGCGCTGACCGCCTCCATCGAAGGCAACCGTGGTATGCCCAGAACCAAGCCCCCCAGAACCGTGGAAAAGGGTCTGTGGGAAAAGCCTACCGTGCTGAATAACGTGGAAACCTACGCCAACGTGCCAAAGATTATCCTGCAGGGCGCGGATTGGTTCCGCTCCATCGGCACTCCCGGCAGCCCCGGATGCAAGACCTTCTCCCTCACCGGCGCCATTGAGAATACCGGCCTGATTGAGGTGCCCATGGGCACTACTCTGCGGGAGATTATCTTCGATATCGGCGGCGGCCTGAAAAACGGTGCGGATTTCAAGGCTGTGCAGATCGGCGGTCCCTCCGGCGGCTGCCTGACGGAGGCGCATCTGGACGTGCCTCTGGACTTCGATTCCGTGAAGAAATACAACGCCATCATCGGCTCCGGCGGTATGGTGGTCATGGGTCAGGATACCTGTATGGTAGAGGTCGCCCGGTTCTTCATGAGCTTCACCCAGCGGGAATCCTGCGGCAAGTGCACCCCCTGCCGGGAGGGCACCAAGCGGATGCTGGAGATTCTGGAGCGCATCGTAAACGGCCAGGGCAAGCTGGAAGATCTGGATACCCTGGAGGAGCTGGCGAAGATGGTTCAGACCATGGCTTTGTGCGGCCTTGGCAAGTCCGCACCGCTGCCGGTGCTGTCCACGCTGAACGCCTTCCGGGATGAGTATGTAGAACACATCGTGGATAAGAAGTGCCGCGCCAAGGCCTGCACCGCCCTGCGCCGCTACGTGATCAATCCGGCGTTCTGCAAGGGCTGCTCCAAGTGCGCCCGTAATTGCCCTGTCAACGCCATCTCCGGTGTGGTCAAGAAGCCCTATACCATCAATCCCGACAAGTGCATTAAGTGCGGCTCCTGTAAGGAGAACTGCGCCTTCGATGCCATCTATGTGGAAGCATAAGGAGGGGAAACTATGGGAACCATTACCATTAACGGCAAAAAATACGAATTTACCAATGAGAAAAATGTGCTGACCATCATCCGCAATGCGGGCATCGAGGTCCCCACACTGTGCTACCAGCCGGAGTTGTCCATATTCGGCGCCTGCCGCCTGTGTACGGTGGAAGATGACAGGGGTCGGTGCTTTGCCTCCTGCTCCGAGGAGCCTCGGGACGGCATGGTGATCTACACCCATACCGAGCGCCTGCGCAAGCACCGCAAGCTGATCGTAGAACTGCTGCTGGCGGCTCACTGCCGGGACTGCACCACCTGCGACAAGCACGGCAAGTGCAAGCTGCAGAAGCTGGCCTATCAGCTGGGCGTGAATCAGGTTCGCTTCCAGAACCACCGGGAAGAGCAGCCCGTTGACTTCTCCTCTCCCTCTATCGTCCGCGACCCCAACAAGTGTGTTCTGTGCGGTAACTGCGTCCGAGCCTGCAGCGAACTGCAGGGCATTGGCGTACTGGGATTTGCCCACCGCGGCACCGACGCTGTTGTGACCCCGGCCTTTAATCGGAAGATGTCGGAGACCAACTGTGTCGGCTGCGGCCAGTGCCGGGTGGTGTGCCCCACCGGCGCCCTGACGATCCACCACAATATGACCGATGTCTGGCAGGCGCTGGGCGATCCCAACGTCCGCGTGGTTGCCCAGATTGCTCCCGCCGTCCGCGTGGCTGTCAGCGAGGCCTTCGGCCTGCCCAAGGGGGAGAACTCCATTGGCAAGATCGTTGCCGCCCTGCACCGCATGGGCTTTGATGAGGTCTATGACACCATCTACTCCGCGGATCTGACCATCATGGAGGAGTCTGCCGAGTTCCTTGACCGGGTTGCCAACGGCGGAACACTGCCCCTGCTGACCTCCTGTTGCCCCGCCTGGGTCAAGTTTGTGGAGAACGAATATCCCGAGTTTAAGCCCAATATTTCCACCTGCCGGTCTCCTCAGGGTATGTTCTCTGCCGTGCTGAAGGAATACTACCGGGATGAGGCCAATGCCAAGGGCAAGAAGACCATCGTGGTCTCCATCATGCCCTGCACTGCCAAGAAGCTGGAAGCCCGCCGTTCGGACTACCGCACTAACGGCGAGCAGGATACCGATCTTGTCCTGACCACTACCGAATTGATCCGCATGATCGACGCTCACGGTATCAACTTCGAGACTTTGCCCAGCGAAGCCTGTGATATGCCCTTCGGCATCGGTTCCGGCGGCGGCGTGATTTTCGGCACCACCGGCGGTGTCACCGAGGCGGTTCTGCGTCGGCTGTCCGACGGCGAGGATACTCCCTCTCTGGACACCATTGCCGACTGCGGTGTCCGGGGCAAGGAAGGCATTCGGGAGTTTACCGTTCCCTACAAGGGAACGGATGTGAACATCTGTGTAGCTTCCGGTCTGGCCAACGCCCGGAAGGTGCTGGATTCCGTGAAGTCCGGCGAGAAGAGCTACCACTTCATCGAGGTCATGGCCTGCCCCGGCGGCTGTGTTATGGGCGGCGGACAGCCCATCTACGGAACCAAGGCTACCCGTGTGGAGACCCGCAGACAGGGTCTGTACAACGCCGACAGCGATATGGTCATCAAGAAGCCCCATGAGAACCCTCTGATGGACGTGTTCTACAACGGCCCATTCAAGGACAAGACTCACGAGTTGCTGCATACCGGTCCTCACGAATAATCCATAGTCCCACGGCAGCCCCGCCCTCTCGGCGGGGCTGCTTCTTTGTGTTGACATTTGGCTGGAAAAGGGATATTGTAGAGGCGCGTCGATGAACGCAAAGTATAAATATCCGCGTTGCGGACACATAGGAAATAGATCATGGAAGATACAAAATTGCCGCCCCGGTTTCAGGAGCTGGGGCTGGCCGCCGCCCACACGGGCGACGGCTTCTGGATGGCTCGGAAGTCTATTGCGGACATCCTGCTGGAGCGGAATATCCGCACCTTCCCCAACGACTGGGGACAGGAACGGGAATGTGCTCTGTTTTTTGACGACTGGTATCTTTGCGCCATTGGGGATGCCGGCTGGGTGTACACGCTGGTCAAGCTGCGGGAACAGGAGTACGACGCCGAATGCGGGCGAATTGGGGACGGAGATACCCCCGGTGTGACGGTGAGCTTTATTGCCTTAGACACACAGTGCCTCACCCGGTGTTTGGAGATGCCTTCTCTTGAGAACCGCCGGGCGCTGAACCGGGAGATCAACCGGGTGGTGTCGGTGCGCGGACAGCGGCACCATCCCGCGCTGAAAGCGTACTTTCGGCGGACAGAATCTCAGGGTGCGTATTTGATTGCGGAAATGTATGTGCACAAAATTGTCGCGCTGGCAGAAAATGGGCGCATTCCCGTGCCGGGTGCCTACCAAAACGCAAAAAGGGAAAGCAGATTACCCCGATTTATCGAGGAAAACAATGCATCTGCCGGGCACACCGTCTGCGACCATTCGTACATCTATATCCGGGATGCCGAAAGTCCAAGCCAATATGAGTGCCTGGCGATTCTTGCGACCCATACGGCGGATACGTCGTTTGCCAGTTTTGCGGCGGAGGTGCAGTATCACGCCTGCTTCCTCACGCCCCTTGCTAGGATTCCCGTTCCGTTTCTGGGGCATTCCATTTATGACAGTGCCATCCGGGCGGATATGACCATTGGAGACTGTGAACTGGAAGGGCCTGCACCCTTTCATAATCCCCGCAGCCGCTGGGTGCGCCGTCAGGCAGAGTGTCATCCGGAATACCGCTGAAAAGAGAAGGCGGGACGATGCTCTGCGGGAGAACCCGGAATACCCACAAGGAGGAAATACCATGCCGTCTTCGTTGTTCTTCTTGAATATCCACCGCAAACGGACACTGATTATCGGAGCGGTCTGCCTGATGACGGTGCTGGCCTGTCTGGCGGTGTGGCTGTGCCTGCCCATGCCGGAGGGCGCGGCGCTGGACGGGCGGGATCTGTCTGGCCTGCCTTACTGGAAGGCCAGGATACAGGCGCGGTCCGTCTGTCCCCAGACGCTGCGGGTATCCCTGCCGGAGGAGGAACTGACTTTTTCTCCTGAGGACTGCGGCGTGAAAATTCGCACGGGCAGGGCGGTGAATGCGGCGCGGAAGCAGGGCGGGAATCTTTCCCTGCGCCCTTTCCTGAAAGCCGACAAAGCGGTTATCCGTGGGGTGCTGACCGACTATGCCGCCCGGCATGATACGCAGTATCGGGAAGCGGAGTGGCATCTGGAAGGGGAGAAGCCGGATCTCCGTACCGACCGCTTTGACCCCAACGGGCAGGGACAGACACTGGTGGTTACGCTGGGGCTCCCGGAACGGCACCTCAATGTGGATGCGGCGGTGGAACAGATTCTGGAGGCCTTTTCCCATCCGGCTTCCCACAATGGCGACCTGATTGCGCTTTTAGCGGAACCGGAGAGAGTCCCGGAGATCCCCGATGCGGGAAGCCTGGCAAATGAAGTGTATGCCGCCCCGGTGAACGATTCTCCGAATATGGAAACCTATGGCATTAAGCCCGGCGCATATGGGCAGTCCGTGGATCAGGACGCTCTGAAAGCGGCTCTTGCGGCGGCGGACTACGGCCAGACCATTTCCATTCCGCTGACCTATACCGCCCCGGACATTCAGGGGGAGGACGCTCTGTTTCAGGATGTTTTGGGCGAATATGAGACGAAGCACAACACCAACGAAAACCGCAACAACAATCTGCGCCTGCTGTGCAAAGCGCTGGACGGCCATATTGTGCAGCCGGGGGAGACCTTTTCCTACAATCAGGTTGTGGGCGAGCGGACAAAGGAGCGGGGCTACCTGCCGGCGCCGGCCTATTCCGGCAACCGCCTGACGGATGCCGTGGGCGGCGGCGTGTGTCAGGGCTCCACCACACTGTATAACTGCGTGCTGCTGGCGGATCTGGAGGTGGTATTCCGCGCCTGCCATGGCGCCAAAGTGACCTATGTGCCGCCCGGACTGGATGCTACCGTCAACTATCTGACCACGGACTTTCAGTTCCGCAATTCGTTCCACTTCCCGGTGAAAATCCGGGCGGAGGTGGCGGACGGCTATGTGAAGATGAAGCTTCTGGGCACGGATGAAAAGGACTATTATGTGAAGATGGAAACGTCCTCCGGCGAGGATTCGCTGGCGGTCTACGCCCGCAGCTACAAATGCAAGTATGATAAAAAGACGAATGCGCTTCTGAGCCGGGAACTGGAGGCCTACTCCACCTACTATAAAAATATCGGCTAGGGCGTTATGCAGATACGCCACGGCTGCAGCGCCGCCCGCAGGTCAGTTCTTCGGCCTGCGGGCGTTTTTTCGGGACATTCCCGGCAACTGCAGGATTTTTCCATAAGGTTTCCCGCCGCTTCGGAAGAATTTGCCTCGTTTTTTGAAAGTATAAAGCTGCAATTCGTTCATGTTGTATCGATACAAAAGGAATGAAGGGAAGTTTTTGTAAAAATTGAATAAAAAAAGTGGACAAATCCGAAGCGGTGCGCTATTATATATGCGGAATCATGCGGCTAGTTCCGCGAAATTTGAAAGAGGTGAAGAAACATGGCGTTTTCTTTTTTCGGCGGGGTACATCCCAAAGAAAACAAGTGGTACGCGTGCGACAAGGAAACCCAGGTATTTCCGGAACCGGACATTGTGGTGATCCCCATGGCGCAGCATATCGGCGCCCCCTGCAAGCCCCTGGTGAAGAAAGGGGATCGGGTTACGCGGGGTCAGAAGATCGGTGATAATCAGGGACTGTGCGTCCCGGTTCACGCTTCCGTTTCCGGTACGGTCAAGGCAGTGGAGATGCGCCCGCATACCAACGGCAGCACCGTGCTGAGCGTCGTTATCGAGAATGACCATCTGGATACCCTGTGCGAGGACATTCATCCCCGTACCCAGGAGGAAGTGGATGCGCTGACACCGGAGCAGCTGGTGGACATTATCCACGAGGGCGGCATCGTTGGTATGGGCGGTGCGACCTTCCCCACCCATGTCAAGCTCTCCGGCGGCATCGGCAAGGTGGACACTGTGATCGTCAACGCTGGCGAGTGCGAGCCGTACATCACGGCGGATGACCGGCTTTGCCGGGAGCATCCGGATCAGGTGGTTGACGGCCTGAAGATCATCATGAAGATCTTCGGCTTGACTGCTGGACATATCGGAATTGAAGACAACAAGCCGGAAGCCATCGCCGCGCTGAAGGCTGCTGCAACGGACGGCATTACCGTGGATGTGCTACCTGCCAAGTACCCTCAGGGCGCTGAAAAGCAACTGATTTACGCCATTACCGGTCGGGAAGTGCCCTCCGGCGGTCTGCCCGCAGCCGTGGGCTGCGCGGTGTTCAACGCGGCTACGGTTCGTGCCATCCGGGATGTGGTCTATGACGGAATGCCCCTGATTCAGAGAATCGTGACGGTTTCCGGCGACATTCTTATGGAGCCGAAGAACCTGCTGGTGCCCATCGGCACCTCCTTCAACGACCTGATTGAGGCCTGCGGCTACTCCGAGAACCCTTACAAGGTGCTCTCCGGCGGCCCCATGATGGGCGTTGCGCAGTACGACCTGAGCGTGCCTACCATCAAGGGCGTGAATGCGGTGACGGTGCTGGGCAAGAAGAACGATTTCTTCGTGGAGGATCCCCACTGCCTGCGCTGCGGCAGATGCATTGACGCCTGCCCCATGAAGCTGACGCCCGTGCTGATGTACAAGGCATGGCAGGGCGGCGATGTGCAGGAAATGAAGGACAACAACGTTATGGACTGCATCGAGTGCGGCTCCTGCGCATATACCTGCCCGGCCAGCGTGCCGCTGGTACTGGGCTTCCGCGTGGCCAAGCAGATGATTCGCAATGAATCCGCCAAGGCTGCGGCGAAGAAATAAGGAGGTGGAGATCTATGGCACAGATGAAATACTTTTATGAGCTGACGATTTCCAGTTCGCCCCATGCCCACAGCCCCATTACCACCCGCACCATCATGCGGGACGTTCTCATCGCTTTGCTGCCCGCGTTGATTGGCTCCGTGTACTTCTTCGGTTTCCGGGCGCTTACCGTTACCATGGTCAGCGCGGCGGCCTGTGTATTTTTTGAGTGGCTGTACTGCAAGATCACCAAGCAGCCCTGTAAGATCTATGACCTGTCCGCCTGCGTGACCGGTGTTCTGCTGGCGTTCGTCTGCCCCGTGACCATTCCTTACTGGACCATCATCTTAGGCGACCTGTTTGCCATTATGCTGGTGAAGATGCTGTTCGGCGGTCTGGGCAAGAACATTGTCAACCCCGCTCTGGCAGGCCGTGCCTTCATGTTCAGCTGGCCGGTGTTGATGAGCAACTGGGTCAAGGTGGGCTTCTCCAACGCGGCCGGTGTCTTCTCCACTGCGGATGCCGTGACTGCTGCGACACCCCTGGCCAGCCTGCATCAGGGCGTGATGTGCCAGGAGTCCATCGGCGCTCTGTTCCTGGGCAACGTAGGCGGTTGCATCGGCGAGACTTCCGCGCTGCTGCTGCTCATCGGCTTTGCTTACCTGCTGGTGCGCAAGGTAATTTCCGCCCGGATCCCCGTAACCTACATTCTCACGGTTGCCGTGCTGACCTTCCTGTTCCCCCGGGGCAATGACCGTATTGCCTGGATGGCGGCGCAGGTGTTTGGCGGCGGCCTGATGCTGGGTGCCATCTTCATGGCCACCGATTATGTGACTTCTCCCGTGACCAAGCTGGGGCAGATTGTTTACGCCATTGGCTGCGGTGTCCTGACGGTGATGATCCGCTATTTTGGCGGCTACAGCGAGGGCGTGTCCTACGCCATTTTGTGCATGAACGCCTGCACGGTTCTGCTTGACAAGATCGGCCGTCCCGTGAAGTTCGGCGCACCGAAGAAGGAGGCGGCAAAACAATGAAGACTGAAACCAATGCCGGATACATTGCCCGGCTGGCGGTTACCCTGCTGCTGATTACTGCCGTTGTGGCGGCGGCGCTGGCCTGTGTGAATGCGGTTACCGCGCCGAAAATTGCGGAGTTGAATGCCCAGAAGACTCAGAACGCCATTGAAGCGGTACTTCCCGGTGGCGGCGAACCGGTAGACTTTACCGACGATACCGGTCTGGTGTCCACGGTTTACAAGGGTCAGGCCGGTTATGCCGTGGAGGTTGCGCCCTCCGGCTTTAACGGCACCGTTACCATGATGGTGGGCGTGGACACTTCCGGCAAGGTGCTGGGAATTTCCATTGTCAATCACACCGAGACGGCCGGTTTGGGTGCCGTTGCCGCGGCGGATACCGCTGCCGGTGAGGCTTTCCGAAGCCAGTTCGTGGGCATGAGCGGAAGCGTTTCCGTGACCAAGGACGGCGGTCAGGTTGACGCGCTTACCGGCGCGACCATCACCTCCCGGGCTGTCTGCACCGGTGTCAATGCCGCGCTGAGCGTGGTTGCCAAACTGGGTTAAGGAGGTAAGTTCGTATGGATTTTAAAAAGCAATTCAAAGAGGGCCTGCTGACCAAAAACCCGGTTCTCGTTCAGCTGCTGGGTATGTGCTCCACGCTGGCAATCACTACCAGCCTGTTTAACGGCATCGGCATGGGTCTGGCGGTTACCGCCATCCTGATCTGCTCCAACGTGCTGATTTCCGCCCTGCGGAACTTCATTCCCTCCCAGATCCGGATTGCTGCTTACATCACCATCATTGCAGGCTTCGTCACCATCGTGGATCTGCTGCTTCAGGCGTTTATTCCGGCGCTGTCCGCGTCTCTGGGTGTGTTCATTCCCCTGATCGTGGTCAACTGCATCGTGCTGGGACGTGCGGAGGCTTTCGCCTCTAAGAACAGTGTGGCAGCTTCCGCCGTGGACGGTCTGTGTCAGGGTATCGGCTACACCGTCGCGCTGATTATCGTCTGTGTGATCCGGGAACTGCTGGGCAAGGGTACCTTCGGCGGCGGCATCCTGAACGGCGGCGAGGGCATCCGCCTGATTCCCGCCCAGTTCCCTGCCATGCAGATGGTCATGCCGGTGGGCGGCTTCCTGGTGCTGGGCTTCGTCATTGCCGGCTCCCAGAAGCTTATGAAGCATCTGGAGATGAAGAATAAGAAGAAGGAGGCTGCGAAGTAATGGAAGCCATTGTTGGAATTATTCTCAGCGCTTTGCTGAGCCAGAACTTCATTCTTGTGAAATTCTACGGCATCTGCCCCTTCATGGGCGTTTCCAAGAAGATTGACACCGCCCTCGGCATGGGCATGGCGGTTACCTTCGTTATGGCGCTGGCCTCCGCAGCCTGCTACCTGATTAACCTGCTGCTGATGAAGCTGGGACTGGCCTATATGCAGACCGTTGCCTTCATTCTGGTAATTGCGGCGCTGGTGCAGGTCGTGGAGATGTTCCTGAAGAAGTTTGTCCCAGCCCTGTATAAGGCACTGGGCGTGTTCCTGCCCCTGATCACCACCAACTGCGCGGTTCTCGGCGTGGTGCTGGTGAACGTGCAGGCAGGCTACAATTTCCTGCTCAGCGTGGTCAACGGCGCTGCCGGCGGACTGGGCTTTACGCTGGCGATTGTTCTGTTCGCTTCCGTTCGGGAACGGGTGGACAAGACCAACTGCCCGGAGTGCTTCAAGGGCTTCCCCATTGCGCTGATTGCCGCAGGCCTGCTGGCGCTGGCGTTCATGGGCTTCTCCGGCCTGAAAATTTTCTAAGGAGGGCTAATGAATGGATATCGTCATTGCAATTCTGATTTTGGGCGGCCTGGGTTTGATTTTCGGATTGGTTCTGGCGGCCGCTTCCAAGGTGTTCTATGTGGAGTCGGATCCCCGGCTGGAGCAACTGAATGCCTGCCTGCCCGGCGCCAACTGCGGCGGCTGCGGCTTTGCCGGCTGCGGCGCTTACGCCGAGGCGGTTCTTAAGGGCGAAGCGCCTGTCGGCAAGTGCGCGTCCGGCGGCAACGAGTGTGCTCAGGCCATGGCTGCCATTATGGGCGTGCAGGCCGAGGCGGTTACCCGGAAGGTAGCGCTGGTGTGCTGCTCCGGCGCCAGAAGCTTTGATGCCGAGGGCAATTTGACCAAGGGCGCCAAGATGAAGGCAAACTATGAGGGCTTCCACGACTGCGTGGCGGCCTCCAAGGTGGGCGGAAGCGGCCCGCTGTCCTGTAAGTATGGCTGCCTGGGCTACGGCAGCTGCACCCGAGCCTGCAAGTACGGCGCCATCTCCGTGAAGAACGGCGTCGCCGTGGTGGACGAGGATCTGTGCGTGGGCTGTATGGCTTGCGCGGCAATCTGCCCCAGAAAGCTGATTATTCCCGTGGAACCGAACCGGAATGTGGTTATTGCCTGCAATTCCCTGTCCAAGGGTGCAACCACGAACCGCGCTTGCTCCGTCGGCTGCATCGGCTGCGGCAAGTGCGTTAAGAACTGCCCCAAGGGCGCTATTACCGTCACCAACAACCATGCCGTGATCGACTACAGCAAGTGCGATAATTGCGGCCTGTGCGCAACCGTCTGCCCCAAGGGGCTGATTAAGAACTCCAAAGTAGAGGAGCTGGAAGACCCCAAGCCCGTGGTCAACGCGGAAAGCTGATCCATTGCCCCCTCCCGCTGCGGGAGGGGGCGCTTAATTGTTTACAGGCGCGCAACATATTTCGTTTTTTCATCTGCTATACTTCTTAAAAAAGGAGGCGGAAGCAATGCTGGAGATTCTGCTCACCATCCTGTTTGTGTGGTTGCTGCTCAAGGTGATCGGCCTGGCATTCCGGGTGGCATGGGGCGCGGCGAAAATCGCGGCGTCTATTCTGTTTGCACTGGCGGTTCCGATGCTGGTGCTGTGCCTGATTTTTGCCGGAGGCCTGCTGATTCTGGTGCCGCTGGCAATGCTGGGTGTGGCCTTTGGACTGCTGAAGTCCTGCGTGTGAAAATCTCCCTGCTTCCCGGCAGGGAGATTTTTTGCCCATAAATGGGTGGATTTTCCAAAGCCGGCACAATATCCTGTGCCCTTCCAAAATCAGGCTGGATTTTTCGCGAAAAACTTCTGCATCTTTCCGTTGTCCCCGGGGGAAAGCTGTGCTATAATGTTGCCAAGTAGCGAAATTTGCGAGGGATTGCCCAATGATGACGGAAGAACTGAAAATCTCACAGAAGGATATGCGCCTGCTGCTCTCGGCAGCCAGCCCGGACGCGGCGCTTTTGTACCTGTACTTAAAAAGCGGCAACGATTCCGGCAACGCTGCCGGAGACCTGCATCTGAATGAAGCCCGTCTGGGCTGTGCGGAGGCGACGCTGCGGCAGCTGGGGCTGCTGGCGGACGAGCGGGTCAGCCACATCGCCCCGGGAGAGCGTCCGGGCTATTCGGAACAGGATGTGCTGGAGGCCATGGATGGGGATCCGGATTTCCGGGGACTGTACGGGGAGGTGCAGCGGCTGCTGGGTCGGAGCCTGAACACGGAGGAACTGAAAATTTTGCTGGGTTTTGTCCGGTACTTAGGCATGACACCGGAGCTGATTTCTGTGCTGGTGTGCTATTGTAAGGAGCGGGCGAGACAGCGGGGAAGCCTGCGCAATCCAAGCCTTCGCGCCATCGAAAAGGAAGCCTACGCCTGGGCGGAACGGGGTATCGACTCCGTGGAGGATGCCGCGGCCTTTATTCAGGCGCAGAATGTGCGAAATTCCCGCCTGCACCAGCTGATGAATCTGCTGCAGATCCACGGGAGAAATCTTACCGCGGCGGAAGAGCGGTACGCCCAGAGTTGGCTGGATATGGAGTTATCGGATGAACTGATTACCATGGCCTATGAGCGCACCTGTCTGAACACTGGTGGCTTAAACTGGGCGTACATGAATAAGATTTTGCAGCGCTGGCACGAGCAGGGTCTGCGCACGGCAGAGGATGTGCGCAGCGGCGACCGGAAGGGAAGCGTGCCCAAGGGCGCCTCTGGAGAACTGGGTGAGGCGGAGCTGGCGGCAATTCAGAGAGTGTTGCGGGAGGAATGATCCATGGCGTATAGTGCAGAAGTGGTGAAACGGGCGCGCGTCCGGTTGGCACAGGCAAAGGAGGATCGGGAGTCCGAAAACCGGCAGCATCTGGCGGTTGCCTATGCCCGGGTTCCCCGGATCCGGGAAATCGATATGCAGCTTCGCCGCACCATGGCGCAGGCTGCGCAGGCTGCCTTTCAGCAGGGCAGTGATGGACGGGAACAGCTGGAGCAGGCGCGCCGGGAGAATCTGGAATTGCAGCAGGAGCGGGCAATTCTGGCCATGGAAAATTTTGAGGAAGGGTATCTCGATGACAGCCCCATCTGTGACAAATGCGGCGGCAGCGGCTATGTAGGCTCCAATATGTGCGAGTGCCTGCTGGAACTGTGCCGTCAGGAGCAGAAGAAGGAGGTTTCCGTGCTGTCGGGCAGCCGGGAAACCTTCAATCAGTTTCGGCTGGATTACTACCCGGATCGGATTGACCCCAAGTACGGCGCCAGTCCCCGCACCATCATGGAGCGAAATCTGAAGATTTGCCGCACCTACGCCCTAACCTTTACGCCCGGTGCTGGCAATCTGCTGTTCGTTGGCGGCACGGGGCTGGGTAAGACTTTCCTGTCCGCCTGCATTGCCCGGGCGGTGGCAGACCGGGGATACAGCGTGGTTTATGAATCCGCCGGGCATCTGTTTTCCAAGCTGGAGCAGGCAAAATTCAACCCCAGCGAGGAAGCCAGCCGGGAGGCGGCGCGGTTTACGGACTGCGACCTGTTGATTCTGGACGATCTGGGCACGGAAATGCCCGGGCAGTTCATCACCGCCGCGTTTTATTCGCTGCTGAACGACCGGATTCTGATGGGGAAGCCCATGATGATTTCCACCAATTTGAATATGGACGAACTGACCCGCCGGTATTCTCCCCAGATTGCCTCCCGGCTTCAGGGCAGCTTCCAGTGTCTGACCTTTGTGGGCGAGGATATCCGCGTGCTGAAAAACAGAGGATTGTAAGATGAAAATTGGAGTTTTATTCGATTTGGACGGCACCCTGCTGAATACGCTGGAAGATCTGCTGGATGCCACCAATTACGCGTTGCAGCAGTGCGGCTACCCCGGACGGACGCTGGGGGAACTGCGCCGGTTCGTGGGCAACGGCGCGGAGAATCAGATCCGGATGTCCCTGCCGGCGGGCAGCAGTCCGGAGGAGGTGCAGCGGGTGCTTGCCGTCTATAAGCCCTACTATACCGCCCACTGCCGGTGTAAGACCCGTCCCTATGAGGGCATTTTGGAAGCTTTGGAAACCCTGAGGGAAAAGTATCCCATGGCCATCGTGTCCAATAAACCAGACGCGGCCGTAAAGTCGCTGTGCGCGGAGATATTTCCCGGCATCTATGCATTGGGGGAAACACCGGACTGCCCCCGGAAACCGGCGCCGGATATGGTGGCGAAGGCCTGCCGCGCCATCGGCGTTGACAGCTGCGTGTATGTGGGGGACAGCGAGGTGGATGTGCTGACGGCAAGAAATGCCGGCGTGCCCTGTCTCAGTGTGCTCTGGGGGTTCCGGGACAGGGCGGATCTGGAAGCTGCCGCCGCTGCCCACTTCTGTGAAACCACTGCAGAACTGGCGGAAAAAGTTGAGGGATTGATCTATGGCAAATGAATTTTACGCGCTGATGGGGCGGATGCGCTATATTACCCGCTGGGGGCTGATGCGCAACACCTTTTCGGAAAATATCGCCGAGCACAGCCACATGACGGCGGTTCTGGCGCACGCGCTGGCGTTGATCCGCCGGGACATTCTGCACCTGCCGACGCCGGAGCCTGACCGGTGCGCCGTGGCCGCGCTGTATCATGACGCTTCGGAAATTCTCACCGGCGATCTTCCTACGCCCATCAAATATTATAATCCGGATATCAAAACCGCCTATAAGCAGGTGGAGCACGCGGCAGGGGAACGGCTGCTGGAAATGCTGCCGCCGGAGCTGCGGGGAAGTTATGCCCACGACATTCTGGAGGACGACGAGACGCTGCTGCCCATTGTCAAGGCGGCGGATAAGCTCAGCGCCCATATCAAGTGCCTGGAGGAGCAGAAGGCGGGGAATACGGAGTTTGACACCGCCGCCCGCCAGACCTGGGAAGCCATGAAGGCGATGAACCGCCCGGAGTTGGAATGGTTTTTGGAGAACTGCCTGAGTGCGTTTGCGTTGGATCTGGATCAGCTGTGATACTTGACGGTTAGAGTTGTTTGTGGTAAAATAAAAAAGCCGCCGTTGTGGTGGAATCGGTAGACACAGGGGACTTAAAATCCCCCGGTGGAGACACTGTACGGGTTCGAGTCCCGTCAACGGCACCAAGGAAGCAGATACCCGAACCGGGTATCTGCTTCCTTGGTATCATTGGTGGACTCGAAAGGGCGTTAAGAAAACAGTCCGGTGGACTGTTTTTAGCCCGTGGGAGAGTCCTTCGGTTTCAGAACGCACCCCGCAGGGGTGTGGGCTGAAGCCGAAAACAAAATCCGCAAAGGAAGCAGTCATGGAAACCGATATCTAAAGTGTACACAACACACAGTATTCGACATCCTACGACAGTAGGATGTCGAATTTTCTATATATGTTTTGGCAACATTGTTCTTTTCATAATATCGACGAGATATCTGATATTATCCCTCATTATTCGATTCATGGGATATGTTATCCTGTAGATGAGGAGGTTAATCAGAAAAAGCAGGATATTGATGAGGAGGTATAAAGTTGTACAAAATATGGAAATCAAATAGTAGCATAGAGACAGCATCGCGCGTACGTATTAAACAGACGACAGGTCAGATAATTCCGTGTGAAACCACTGTTCAAAAGGCATTAATTGATGATATAATCAATGCTGTGGATGGTTTTGTGCCTGGAATTACCATGACTAGTGCAAACTGGAAGCATTGGATTGCACAACTGGATTTGTATACTTGTAAGCATTGCAGAAAACTGCATGGTCAGGTTTATTCTGCTGACGAGATAGTATTGGAGGGACCACCAGTCCATGATAGATGCCGATGTGTTATCGAGAAATTGATGGCTGTTGTAGCAGGATATGCGACGCGGGATGGATTTGAAGGAGCGGATTATTGGCTAAAGAAGCATAACATTCTGCCTGATCAGTATATTGGGAAAAAGGAGGCTAAAGATTTAGGTTGGGTGTCTGTGCTAGGTAATCTGAATGAGGTTGCACCTGGCATGATAATTGGTGGCGACATCTATCGGAATCGGAGCGGACATCTACCGCAGGCGGATGGGAGAATTTGGTATGAGGCTGATATAAACTATACCGGAGGCTATCGAAGCAGACATCGGATACTGTATTCAAATGACGGATTAGTTTTTGTGACATACGATCATTATGAGACTTTTGTGGAAATTGTGTAGGAGATGTGTAACGGATGGAAGAACGTGAATTGAGAAAATACAAGCTTGATTTCTCTGATTGCAGATATTTAGGTGAAATCTATGCGCATATTAAAAAAGAACTACAGCTTCCCCAGTGGTGCGGTGAGAATCTGGATGCATTATGGGATGCTGTGACTGGAATCATGTACACACCTGCGGAGATTACCATTATCCCTCATGTAAAAAGAAACGAGTTGCAGGACGAGGTTCAGGAAATCATCGCTGTTTTTCAGGAAGCAAAGCAGGTCTTTGACGAAATCTCCGTAATTTTACTTGAGGACGCACGGTAATTAGGTGATAGCATTGATATGATATCTAAAGTGTACACAACACACAAACCAATATAATCCGAACCTAGTTTTCCCTGTGGGAGACGGGTTCGGATTATTTGTTTTCTTTGGCAAGTTCGAGGAAACCCATTTCCGAAACGGTGTCATCAAACGACCAGAATCAAAACCCAGAGGACCAAGAAAAAAGAAACAGCTTTAGGAGGACACTGTTATGGAGAAGAAAGTGATTTCCTGTACGTTCAATATCGACACCGCCCGCGTTGAGATCAAATACGCCGATGGAAGCATGATCGCCATTGACTGCACTTTGGTGGAAGCCGAGGTTGCACGGAATATATACGAAAGCAGTGAACTGGAGTGGCTGGT
>JAXEAK010000111.1:0-57886 GCA_034094395.1 Faecousia sp. | reverse complement strand
GGCTTCGATATCCCGTATATCCCGCTCCAGATTGACAAAATCCGCAGACAAAATGGAGGGCGCTATTTTTGCCATAGCCAGTTCTCCTTTTCAGCAAGAGTTTCCGCCACAAAAATACCACACATTCCACAAAAAAGCAAGGCTGGAAAGATTTGCCAGCATACTTTCCTTTCGTTCTGCCATACTACATCCGAACCCAAATCAAAGGAGGAAACAGAAATGAACTGTCACGCCAACAAATGTATCGAGTGTACCGTGCAGCAGTGCGCACATCACTGTGAAAACGAGAACTACTGCTCTCTGGATCGGATTCTGGTGGGCACCCACGAGGCAAACCCCTCCATGGATCAGTGCACCGACTGCAAGTCCTTCCGTCAACGCTGAATAGTCCAAGGCTCCCTCCAAACGGTGGGAGCCTTCCTTCTTGGAAGGAAAAGGTGGAAATTTATAGAATATTCCTTTTGAATACATAAATTCTTCACAAGTTAGCCTTAAGGTAATGGCAAGAAAAAAGACAGGGAGGTATCTACTATGGAATCCTTTGACAATGAATTTACCGGCGAGCCGGAGACTGCTCCGATACAGCCGGAAGCCCCGCAGCCCGAGCAGGACACCGTATACCATGCAGCCGGCACCGGCAGACGGGAATCCCCCTACGCCGATTCCCCCTATGAGATGAATCATGCGTCCGCGCAGCAGTCTCACACCCAGCCGGAGCATCCCCACCACCACAAGGCGAAGACGCCCCGTAGGTGCATCTGGAGAAGCGTAATTGCCGGCTTGCTGGTGGTCGCGCTGGTGGCCGCCGGCTGCTCCATTACCGCGTTTGCCGTGAACCGTCACTGGGAAGCCCGGGATGAGGCCATGACGGAAAAGCTGGATCTGATGCAGAAGCAGATTGACAACACTACTTCCTCCGGAAAGGCCACGCTGATTCCCACGGACGGCAGCGCCATGACGCCCAGCCAGCTGTATGCCTCCTGTGTGGACGGTGTCGTCGCCATTTCCGCCACGGTCACCACCACCGGCATCTACGGCAACACCTCGACCGGCTCTTCCTCCGGCTCCGGCTTTATTCTGACGGAGGACGGCTATATCGTCACCAACTACCACGTGGTGGAGGACTCCACCGATCTGAAGGTCACCACCCACGACGGCACGGAGTACGCCGCCACACTGGTTGGCAAGGACTCCACCAATGACGTGGCCGTTCTGAAGATAGAGGCCACCGGCCTGCCCGCCGTAACTCTGGGCAGCAGCCACGATCTGGCCATCGGCGACATGGTCGCCGCCATCGGCAATCCCCTTGGCAAGCTGTCCGCAACCCAGACCATCGGTTACGTCAGCGGCATTAATCGGGAAGTCTCTACCGGCAACGTGACCACCATCAGCATGATTCAGACCGACGCAGCCATCAACCCAGGCAACTCCGGCGGCCCGCTGTTCAATATGTATGGTCAGGTTGTGGGTATCACCACTGCCAAATATTCCGGAACCACCAATTCCGGTGCCTCCATTGAAGGCATTGGCTTTGCCATTCCCATCGACGACGTGGCATCCATGCTGGATGACCTGATTGACTATGGCTATGTAACCGGCGCTTACATGGGTGTCAGCGTGACTAACGTGGACGAGGAGGCCGCCTCCCGGTATTCCCTGTCCTCCGGTGCCTATGTGGAGCGTGTGGAATCCGGCAGCGCCGCGGAAAAGGCTGGCATTCAGGTGAAGGATATCATCACGTATGTGGGCGGCCACACCGTCACCAATATCACCGATCTGACCCGGGCACTGCGCAGCTTTAAGGCCGGCGACACCACCACCGTCACCGTGGTACGTGGCGGCAGCAAGCTGACCATGGAGATTACTCTGGACGAAAAGCCTCAGGAAGACAAAGATACGGAAGCTCAGCAGCCCACCGAAAGTATGCCCTCCGGTGATTTTAACGAGTGGTACGATTTCTTCCGTCGTTACTTTGGCGGCTGATTTCTTAAGAAACCTTTGTGAATTGTACGAACTGGGACGCACCGCGAAAAAGGCGGTGCGCCCCTTTGTCGATATTTGGCGAAAATTCCGCGAATCATTTCTGTTGAAAACAGGGTTTTCCTGTGGTATGGTATAGCAAACACAGGAAAGTGGGGTGGTTCGGATATGCAGACGCTGCTGATTGCTCACAGCAACGATGCCTTTCGCCGGCAGCTGTCAGACGCTTTCCTTCCCCACTGCCGGGTCTTAAGCTGCGGAAACGGACGGGAGGCGCTGGAGATTCTCCGTCGGGAAAACTGCGAGTGTCTCGTGCTGGATCTGATGCTACCGGAGCTGGACGGCATCACACTGCTGGAAATGGCGGTCGCCGAGGATATCCGCCCCGTTGTGCTGGCGCTCAGTCCCCTGTTCACGCCCTACGCCTTTCAGGCGGCGGAGTCCCTGGGCGTCGGATATCTGCTTCGGACGCCCTGTACCGTGCAGACCGTGGTTGCCAGGATGCTGGATCTGAAGCGCCGCCTCCGGCCGGTGTGGGCTTCCAGGGAACAGATTCGCCGGTTTCTGCTCTGGCTGGGCGTCTCTACGGATTACGACGGTTTTCTTCCTCTGGTGGAGGTGCTGGTGCTGATGGCAGAGGATGCCTCCCAGTCTCTTACCAAGGTGCTCTACCCGGAGGTGGGCAAGCGTCTTGGCTGCGGGAGCAGCGCCGTGGAACGCAACATCCGCTTTGCCATCGCGCGGGCATGGGACGCTCGGGAGCAGGCGCGTTGGCTGCGGTATTTCCCCCGGTGCACTGGTCGTCCCTCCAATAAACTGTTTTTCACCCGGGTGCTGGAAGCCCTGCGCAATGGGGAATGGGAATAATCCGTCCCCGCACGCATACAATTCCATTGTCACCCTTCCCATATCAGGAGGAACCCTTTATGAAGCGAAAACAACATGACACCCTTGCCCGCTCGGCTATGAAGCTTCTGTGCTTTCTGCTGGCGGTGATCCTGGTGTTTCTTCTCGGCGCCACGGCGCTGTTCCAGCAGGTACTGGGGAAAATTCACTATACGAAAACCACGGAGGATTTCGGCACACGGCTGATGGCACGCATCTCAAGCCTGTCCGATGTCACCGACACCCAGCGCATCGGCGGAACCGGCAGCGGCATCGTGAACATTCTTCTCATCGGTCAGGATCGCCGGGAGGGAGAGGAAACCGCCCGGTCCGACTCCATGATCCTGTGCACCTATCACCGAAAGACCGGCAATCTGACCATGACCTCCTTCCTCCGGGATCTGTATGTGCCCATTCCCGGCCACCACAGCAACCGCATCAATGCCGCTTACTCCGAGGGCGGTGCCGAATTGCTGGACGAGACTCTCAGGGAAAATTTTGATCTTCACATTGACGGAAATATTGAAGTGGATTTTTCTCAGTTTTCCCAGATCATTGACCTTTTGGGGGGCGTCGCCATCGAACTGCGGGAGGACGAGGCCGCCGAGATCAACAAGGAAACCGGCAGCAGCCTGAGCGCCGGTATGCAGACCCTGAACGGAACGCAGGCGCTGACCTACGCGCGAATCCGCAAGCTGGATGCCGACGGCGATTTCAGCCGCACCAGCCGCCAGCGGAAAGTAGTAAGCGCGCTGCTGGACAGCTACCGAAACATCAAATGGCGGGATCTTCTGCCGCTGATGGATCAGCTGCTGCCCATGATCAGCACGGATCTGAACTACGGTCAGCTGGTGCTGCTGGCCATGGAGATCCTGCCAAAGCTGAATGATGCCCAGATCGCCAACCAGCGTATCCCCGCTGACGGAACCTATGAGGACAAAACCATCGACGGAATGGCCGTGCTGTCTGCGGATCTGTCTGCCAACCGGGAACTGCTGAGGAAAACGCTGCTGGAGTAAGCAGACGGGTATTTTCTCCTTTTTTCGCCGTAAATTGGGGTATTCTCGTCCGGCGGGAGAAAAAGGGAACATAAATGCGCTTTTTGTGCCGCCGGTGTAAAATCGTTCTCTCAATTTTTGCGCAAAAATGCGAAAATACTCTAAAAATTCCAGTCTTTCCCCGCATTATTATTTCATAAACTGCATTTTTCTTCAGAAATTGCATTGACAAAGTGCTTTCCTGCGTCTATAATGATAACCGTCGAGTTCAGTGGCAGGGAGGTGTGCGAATGGAACTCACTAAGAGTGAAATGGAAATTATGGACGTTCTATGGGAGGCCGGCAAGCCCCTGTCCCGTGCGGATTTGCTGGAACGTTCCGAGGAGAAAACCTGGAAGGACAGCTCGGTGCACATCCTTCTCAATGGTCTGCTGCAAAAGGGCGCGATTCGGCAGGCCGGTCTGGTAAAGCGCAGCAAAACCTACGGCAGAGTATTTGCCCCCACCATGACCCGGGAGGAGTATTTCGCCACCACGATTTTCAGCCACCGTCATAAGCCGGATATCGTCGGGCTGTTTGACGCGCTGCTGCAGCGGCAGGACATCTCTGCCGAACAGATGAACCAGATCTCCTGTCTGGTCAATCAAAGACATTCCTGACTGTACCAAAGCGTATGCGGAGCCGCCGTGCGGCTCTGTTTTTTTCTCTTTTGTTGAAATTGAACAAATCGCAGTCGGTTTTTATACATTCGCAGGCTTCGGCGTTGACAAATGTGCCGCCGCATTGTATAGTAACCTCGTTCATTTTGTCGCTGCTGTCACGCAAAAGGAGGAATTTTTCATGTACACGACAAGCCAGCTGTACGATCTGACCCATTCCCTTGCCGGAAAGTATCTCGCGGAATTTGACTACCCGTGGCAGGCACTGGGCGGAATCAAGGCGCTGATCCTCTCTCTGGGGCCGCAGCTCGGCAACGAATATCAGGAAATCTCGCCCCAGGTCTGGGTACATACCACCGCCACCGTCGCCCCCACCGCGTTCCTCGGTGCGCCCTGCATCATCGGCCCCGGTACGGAGGTTCGCCACTGCGCCTTTATCCGCGGCTCTGCGCTGGTAGGCGCGAATTGCGTAGTGGGCAACTCCGTGGAACTGAAAAATGTGATTCTTTTTGACAACGTTCAAGTTCCCCACTACAATTATGTGGGCGACAGCATTTTGGGCTATAAGTCTCACATGGGAGCAGGCTCCCTGACTTCCAATGTAAAATCCGACAAAACGCTGGTCGTGGTCAAGGACGGCAGCGAGCAGATCGAAACCGGTCTGAAAAAATTCGGTGCCATGCTGGGCGACTTCGTGGAAGTGGGCTGCAACAGCGTCCTGAATCCCGGCACTGTCATCGGTCGGCACACCAATATCTATCCTACCTCCTGCGTCCGGGGTGTGGTTCCGGAAAACAGCATCTGGAAAACCGGTGGCATCGTCGTCCGGAAAGTCTGAAACTTACAACATTGTTTTGAGATACAAGATATAAGATCCCAGATACAAGATATTCTGTTCCTGAACCCGATGCGTTCTGCCCTATCTTGTATATCGTATCTTGTAACTCCACCGAAAGGAGTTCTCTGTTTATGGGAAAATACTTTGGAACCGACGGCTTCCGGGGAGAAGCCAACTGCAATCTGACAGCCGATCACGCCTACAAGGTCGGCCGTTTTCTGGGCTGGTACTATACTCAGCTGAAGCGCCGCAGCGGCGGCGACGGCCCGGCTCGCATCGTCATCGGCAAGGACACCCGCCGCTCCAGCTATATGTTTGAATACTCTCTGGTGGGCGGTCTTGTCGCCTCCGGCGCCGACGCCTATCTGCTGCACGTCACCACCACCCCCTCCGTGGCCTATGTGGCTCGGACGGAGAGCTTCGACTGCGGCATCATGATCTCCGCCAGCCATAATCCCTATTATGACAACGGCATCAAACTGATTAACAGCTTCGGTGAAAAGATGGACGAGAGCGTCATCGCGTTGGTAGAGGCGTACCTCGACGGGCATCTGGAGGCCTTCGGCAAGCAGTGGGAGGTACTGCCCCTTGCCAAGCGGGATCAGATTGGCCGTACCGTTGACCACGTGGCAGGCCGGAACCGCTACATCGGCTACCTGATTTCTCTGGGAATGTACTCTTTCAAGGGTATGCGGGTAGGTCTGGACTGCGCCAACGGCTCCTCCTGGAACATCGCCAAATCCGTATTTGACGCGCTGGGTGCCAAAACCTATGTCATCAACGCCGAACCCGACGGTTACAACATCAACATGAATGCCGGTTCCACTCACATTGAAGGACTGCAGCGGTTCGTGGTGGAGAACGGGCTGGATGTGGGCTTTGCCTACGATGGCGACGCTGACCGCTGTATGTGCGTGGACGAGAAGGGCAACGTCGTCACCGGCGACCACATTCTGTACATCTACGGAAAATATCTGAAGGAACGGGGCAAGCTGCTGATGAACACCGTTGTCACCACGGTGATGAGCAACTTCGGCCTGTATAAAGCCTTCGACGAACTGGGCATCGACTACGCCAAAACCAAGGTGGGTGACAAGTATGTCTATGAATACATGATGGCCAACGGCTGCCGTCTTGGCGGTGAGCAGAGCGGGCACATCATCTTCTCCAAGTACGCCTCCACCGGCGACGGCATTCTCACCAGTCTGAAGGTCATGGAGGTCATGCTGGCAAAGAAGAAGACGCTGAGCCAGCTGTGCGAGGGCTTCACCGTATACCCGCAGGTGCTGAAGAATGTCCGGGTAGCCGACAAGGCCGCCGCCCAGACGGATTCCGATGTTCAGGCCGCCGTGTCCGATGTCGCCGGAAAGCTGGGCGATACCGGGCGGATTCTGGTGCGGGAATCCGGCACCGAACCGGTGATCCGGGTCATGGTGGAAGCGGAAAGTAAGCCGCTGTGTGAGGAATGCGTGGACTTTGTGGTGGACACCATCCGCCGCAAGGGTTACACCGTGTAAAATCAGGAATTTTGGGAATCTCTGAAAGCGCCGTGCCGGAAAGCCAATGTCGCTTGAGAGAAGCTGGGGCTTGCAAAAATGCAAGCCCCAGCTTTGTGTGGTTATGGAATCCACATCCTTTTGCGGATTTCCCCGGTGGGCGCGCCTCCATCTTTGCGCGATCAGGAGAGCTCCCCGCCCGGGGCAGAAAGGTTTTATAAGGAGGAATATCCGAAGCTGTTCACCAGAGCATCCACCTTCTTGCCCGCCTTGCAGTAGGGGCAGTCGTGGTAGTCGTAGCTTTCGTAGTCCGGCAGATCCGCGATGGAATAGACGGAACGGACGGGATACCCCGCCACCTCGTCCACCGCCCGGTAAATGGCCGCCACACCGGCTACCTCGCCGCCATAATACTGGATGGCCTCGATTGAGCGCTTGGCGGTAAAGCCGGTGGTGACGGAGGCCATGAGCACAAGCACATGCTTGCCCCGGATCATGGGCTGAATGTTCTCCCGGAAAATGATCTGGGAATTGGCGTTGTACTCCGGCTCCACCACGTAGATGGTCTGGTGGGCGTTAATGGTATGGAATCCGGATTTGGTCAGTTCCTCGGCGATACAGGTGCCCAGCACCGCCGTGCCATCCAGGCACAGCACCGTGTCCACCGGCGTATCGTTCACAAAACTGGAGACCAGCTGATAGGCGCTGTCCCGCGCTTCACTGAGGCGGGTCTTCTGGTAAGTGATGTCCACATAGTAGTTGATATGGGAATGGTTGGTCACAAAATGGCCCTTGGCAATCCGCAGGGGAGCATTGCCGCGCCGAACAGGCAGTTTCATAAGCTGGATCATGACGAATTCCTCCATTTTTGATGATTCTCAAAAAGAAAAAGCGTTTTCCGTCCGGCACAAGCGTTTTCGCCGGATCTGTGAAAAACGCTTTTTTTCATTATAACCCGCATCCACGCGAAACGCAATACCGCGTCTTTCCCGCCGCCGCCAAAAATTACCGCTGCAACTTGGGCATATTGCGCAAACGTAGCGCCTTCTCCTGCCGCAGGAACTGTCCCGCGATCACCTTGCAGATCTTCCCTGTGCGGATCATCCAGCGCACCTTCCCGAAGCTCGCCCACATCACGTCGTCCGTCTCCCCCGGAAGAAGCACGATCTCCTTCAGGGAAACCGCGCGTCGGAGGCAGTAATGGTCGTAAAACGTATTGTGATCCCGATCCGAATTGAGATATTCAAACTCCTCCTGTTCGGCGCGGATTCCCGTCTCCTCAAACAGTTCCCGGGAAATAGCCTGCCGGCTGGTCTCCCCTGCCTTCACCGCGCCGCCGGAATTCTCCCAGGTGCCGGCAAAGCTCTTTCCCTTCGCCCGGCGGGTCAACAGCAGATGACCCGCGCCGTCATAGACCCACACGCAGACCACCACGCCGTATTCTCCCGGCTTCCACTGGGTACCGCGCCGGTGTACCCTGCCGGTGAGGTTCCGGTTTTCATCATAGATATCGTTGTACTCCACCTGACGCACCTCTCCTCAGTCGTTACGTTCAGCATAGCACAGTTCCCGGAAAAAGGCAACCGAATTTCCGGTTTTTCTATGGCAGAACGGGCTTTCCCCGGCAAAGCGGAAATACTGTTTGCCATTGGGTGAAAAACATGGTATGATAACGGAAAGTACAAAAAATCGGGCGCATCCGACTGCGCCCGGAAAGGAAACTGCCATGAATCGAATTGTAACAATGGTGCTCAAGAATCTGGGCATCGTCCCCGGTGCCTGGTTCAAGCTCTGTAAGTATGCAAAACACCCGGACGACTATCCGGAGGAGGAAATGTACCGCCACATTCAGTATATCCTGCGCCACGCCGTCACCGGCGGAAATGTGGATCTGCAGGTTACGGGGCAGGAAAATATCCCGCAGGAGGGCGGCTTCATGCTTTACTCCAACCATCAGGGAATGTTCGACGTGCTGGCCATCGCCGTCACCTGTGACCGTCCCATCGGCGCGGTGCTGAAAAAGGAACTGTATAACATTCCCTTCCTGCACCAGATTGCCCTGTGCACCAGATCCTTTGCCATGGATCGGGAGAATGTGCGCCAGTCCCTGACCGTGATTCAGAAGGTGACCGAGGAAGTCAAGAGCGGCAGAAGCTATCTGATTTTCCCGGAAGGCACCCGCAGCCGCAAGGGAAACGAAATGCTGGATTTTCACGGCGGCAGCTTCCGCTGCGCCACCAAATCCGGCTGCCCCATTGTTCCCATCGCCCTCATCGACTGCTTTCAGGTACTGGATCAGCCCGGCAGTAAGCCCGTATCCGTTCAGGTGCACTACCTGAAGCCCATCCTCCATGAGGAATACGCTGGCATGAAGCCAGCCGAGGTTGCGGAGCTGGTCAAAAGCCGCATTCAGCAGAAGCTGAACGAATGCTGCCCGGGAGGGGAAAATAGTTAGGGCATCGCCGCATAAGGGGACAAGGAGATTCGGCAAGAGATTTTGGCGCAAGCGAAAGTATGGAAAATGGGGACTTTTTTACAGTCCCTTTTTATCAGGTATTCAGGATATGCATAAACTCTTCGCCGGTAATGGTTTCCTTCTCATAGAGGTACTTTGCCAGCTGATCCAGCTTCTCCCGGTTTTCCAGCAGAATCTGCTTTGCTTTTTCATGCTGCGCCTTGACCAGAGCAATCACCCGGCTGTCGATCTGCGCCTGTACCTCCGCCGAACAGGCAAGAGACGCATCGCCGCCTAAGTACTGATTGGTCACCGTCTCCAGCGCCACCATGTCGAATTCTTCGCTCATACCGTAGCGGGTAATCATGGCTCTTGCCAGCTTGGTGGCCTGCTCGATATCGTTGGACGCGCCGGTGCTGATGGACTGGAACACGACCTCCTCCGCCGCTCTGCCGCCGGTGTAAGTGGCGATCTTGGTTTCCAGTTCCTCCTTCGTCATCAGGTAGTGGTTACCCTCCTCCACCTGCATGGTATAACCCAGCGCGCCGGAGGTGCGGGGAACGATGGTAATTTTCTGCACGGGCGCGGAATTGGTCTGCCTTGCCGCCACCAGCGCATGACCGATCTCGTGGTAGGCAACCACCAGCTTCTCATGGTCGGTGAGAATGGCGTTCTTCTTCTGGTAGCCGGCAATGACCACCTCAATGCTCTCCTCCATGTCCGACTGGGTGACACAGCCTCTGCCGTCCCGGACTGCCCGAAGGGCAGCTTCGTTGACGATATTGGCAAGCTCGGCGCCGCTGGCGCCGGAGGCCATCCGGGCGACCTTGGAAAAGTCCACGTTCTCGGCGATTCTCACCTTTTTGGCGTGCACCTTCAGGATTTCCTCCCGTCCCTTCAGGTCGGGCAGTTCCACCGGCACCCGGCGGTCAAACCGTCCGGGTCGGGTCAACGCCGGGTCGAGGGATTCCGGGCGGTTGGTAGCAGCCAGAATGATGACGCCGTTGTTGCCCTCAAAGCCGTCCATCTCCGTCAGAAGCTGATTCAGAGTCTGCTCCCGTTCATCGTTTCCGCCCATGCCGCCGGCGTTCCGTTTCTGGCCGATGGCATCGATCTCATCGATGAACACAATGCAGGGTGCCTTCTCCTTGGCCTGCTTAAAGAGGTCGCGCACTTTGGAAGCGCCCATACCCACAAACATCTCCACAAATTCGGAACCGGACATGGAGAAAAAGGGCACGTTGGCCTCGCCGGCCACAGCCTTCGCCAGCATGGTCTTGCCGGTGCCCGGAGGGCCTACCAGCAGAATCCCCTTGGGCATGGAGGCGCCGATCTCCCGGTATTTCTCTGGATTGTGGAGGTACTCCACAATCTCCGTCAGATTTTCTTTGGCCTCGTCCTCGCCGGCCACATCGGAGAACTTGATGCCCTCGGAGGATTTTACATAGACCTTTGCGTTGGACTTGCCCATGTTAAACATCATGGAGTTGTCGCCGCCCATCCGCTGCATCAGCTTCCGGGACATAAACTGCCCAATGGCGATGAAAATAACCAGAGGGAGAATCCAACTCAGCAGGGACACCAGCAGGGATGTCTGCTCGATCTCCTCGCCGGTGGTGGAGACTCCGGCATCCAGCAGCCGTTGGATCAGGTTGTCGTCGGGCACCATGGCGGTCTTATAGACGTTCTGTTCCGCCTTGTCCGTAAACAGGATGCGGTTATCCTGCTCCTGAATCTGGGCGCGGCCGACCTCACCCTGTTCCGTCATGGTCACAAAAGTGTTGTAGTCCACGTCCTGAATCCGGTGCTCCGCAATCCATGGCATTGCCAGCATATTAAACAGCACGACTGCAACCAGAACCAACAGGTAGTAGTAAATGAGGGGTTTCTTCGGATTTTTTACTTCATTCATGGGCGTTCCCTCCTGATATGGGATGTCCTGACCTGTGCAGGTCTTCTCTTTTTCATTATTGCAGGAAAAATATGTCTAATTTACAGCAAAAAAATGAACGAACCGTAAAAATGGCAGAATGATACCATTTCCCCCTATTTCAGCGCACTGCTGCTATTCAGCACCAGCGTGCTGTACAGGAATAATACATCCTGCCCGTGGAAAGCCAGCAGCTGCTCCAGCAGCTCGGACTGGACATAGCGGATATCCACCAGCGTCACCCTGGCATAATCGGACAGGAGCAGCGGCGCCATGGCGCTGCCGAAGGAATCCCGGAAAACAATCAGCTCCCGATCCGTTCCTGCGTTGGGATTTTCAATGGTGAGCAGCGCCCGGGCGCCGGAAAGGTAAATATCGTACAAATCCCGGCTGTCCAATTTGGTCAGATCATACACGCTGCCCGTTTTTCCCGTCTCATAGTCGTAGACGGTGCACTGGGACAGGGTTTCATTTTCCAGCAAATACATAGTTTCCGGCTGCATGGGTAGCGCAGCCTGACCGTAATAGACGCCGTAAAATGGTCTTTCCACGGCGGTCTGGGTATAATCTTCCGCCTGAGGCGGCGTGACGCCCAGCGCATCGCAGATTCGCCCGGCAGCAGGAATCAGCGCTTCCTGCCGCCAGTGGGTATCGGTGCGGTAGTAGTCCGCACCGGACAGCATCGGGCGCAGATCGATTCCCGTTGCCCAGGGCATTTCTTCCTCCATCCGGGTGTAAAGAGCGTCGTAATCCATGGTCAGGTGTCCGCTGCTTTCTCCCAGATAGTAGCCTTTATCCGGCACGATGGCGTAGAAGCACCGACTGCCGGCGAGGTTTTTGTCGTAAATTCTCTGGAACCGCCCGATGGCGTGGTTCACGGAGTCCTCATTCAAGGGATACTCCTGCTTCACGGCGTAGCCGTCGGCAAGATAAATCCCGTTGTTGTCCTTCTGCCCCAGCACACCGGTGTGAAACAGCGACTTTACCGTCCGAAAGGCATCCCGCAGGGGAAACTGATCCAGACTGTAGCTTTCAAATTCCTGCCGAAACTGCCCGGACAGAAGGTTCTCCACGCGGAACTTCGGCATCTGCGCCAGCGGACGGCGTTCCGCCTCAGAAAGCTGCTTTGCCGGAGCGAACCACACGCACAGCGTCAAAACCGCCCAAAGCAGCAAAATCAAAATGGTCTGATGTTTCTTCATGGCGCTACCTCAAAAACGGAAATACAGGAAGGGGCTGAAGGAGCCGTCCACCAGATACGCTGTGCACACCAGCGCCAGGCCAATCCACAACAGCGGCTGAAGCAACTGCACCGCCCGGTACGGTTCCAGCCGCTGCGCTGCCCTTTTTACCACCGGCGTTGCGCCCACGCAGGCTGCCAGCAGCAATGGCGCGTAGCTTCTCAGGTAGTACCCCGTCTCCCCGGAGGTCAGGGGCAGTCCGGCGAATCCGAACAGCGTGGCAAAGTCTCCCCCCGCCTGCGTCAGGGTATCGGCGTTGAACAGCACAAAGCTGAGCATGACAATCAGCAGCACATAGCCGCGGCGCAGGCAAACAGGCAGCTTTTCCAGTGCCGGCATCCACTTTTCCGTCAGCAGCAGCACGGCGAACAGCAGTCCCCACAAAACAAAATTCCACGCCGCGCCGTGCCACAGTCCGGTGAGCATCCACACAATCAGGATGTTGCACACCCAGCGTCCTTTCGTGACCCGGTTTCCTCCCAGCGGGATATACACATAGTCCCGGAACCAGCTGCCAAGGCTCTTATGCCACCGCCGCCAGAATTCCGTGACGCTTTTGGAAAGATAGGGATAGTCGAAGTTTTCCGGGAAATGGAAGCCGAAAATCCGTCCCAGTCCGATTGCCATGTCGGAATACCCGGAAAAATCAAAGTAAATGTTTAAGGTAAAGGCAACGGCGTACAGCCACGCAAACAGCACCGACGGGCTGCTGCTTTCCCGATACAGCTTTACCAGCATCGCCAGATTGTCCGCCAGAATCACCTTTTTGGAAAGTCCCACGAGAAACCGCCGCAGTCCCAGCCCCACATTTTCCCAGCTGTGGGTTCTGTTGTTCAGCTCCCGGGCTACATCGGCATAGCGGACGATGGGTCCTGCAATCAGCTGAGGGAAGAGGGCCACATACGCGCCGAAGGAAATGGGGTTTTTCTGGGGCGGCACGGTTCCCCGGTACACGTCGATGGTGTAGCTCAGACACTGGAAGGTATAAAAGCTGATGCCCACCGGCAGCGCCAGCTTCAGCAGGGGCAGCCCCAATCCGGTGGCGGCGTTGACGCTGGTCAGGAAAAAATCGGCATACTTGAAAACGCCCAGCAGCCCCACGCCCACCACCACGGACACAATCAGCCAGCCTTTTTTCCACCGGGGCGACTCCGCGCGCCCGATGGCAAGGCCGCACAGGTAGAATACCGCAATGGTGAATACCATCAGCCAGAGAAGCTTCGGCTCCCCCCAGCCGTAGAAAAGGAGACTCGCCAGCAGCAGTACGGCGTTCTTTCCCCGCCGGGGAGTGAGAAAATACACCGCCAGCACCGCTGGCAGAAAATAGTATAAAAACGGAATGCTGGAAAAAATCATAAACGTTTCTCCGTTAAAAAATGGCAGCGACTGTGCCGCTGCCATTTTCCGTCAAATCACAAAATCACAATTCCTGCCCGCCACACTCTGGAAGGCATCCACAAAGGACTGGGCGGTCATATCGCTGGTGCTTGCGACCATAATCAGCATAACCACATCGCCAATGCCCGCGACCTTCACGTCATCCGCCTCCACACAGATCCACTTCCGGGGATCCACGCCGGACTTCATGCTCTCGGCAACCGCTTTGGCATCCGCCCCGGGAGCGGTACGCGCCATTACCATGGAAAAGGCGATGGAGCCGATCATTGGCTCATAGGCTGCCGCCTCGGTCAGCTGGGAGACATCCTCCAGGCCGGTGTAGCTCTTGACCGCCCACAGGCCTTCCTCGCTGGTGTCGGTGAGATCAATGGGAATCACGCCACCCATAAACTCCACAGGCCGCTGCTCGATAACCTTGTTCAGCAGCTCCTCCATGGTTCCCTCCACATTGGCGGCGGGAGCGGTGGTGGCCGCGGTGGTCTCGGCAGCTTTCCCGCCGCAGGCGGCCATGGACAGCGCCAAAGTCAATGCCAGAAGGGCACAAATCATTTTCTTCATATCAGGTTTCCTCCAAATGTCGTGTTTTCCATCTGCGGTAACAATCATGCCCAAAATGGAGCAGTATCAATCCCGCAAGAACGCCGCAGGAGTCGATGAAAACGTCCCGCGGGCTGGAAACCCGGTCGGGAACAAACATCTGAATGGTTTCATCCACACAGGCGGCGGCAGCGCCCAGCAGGAAGGGCGGGAGTTTTCCCCTGCTCAGCATGGCAAACAGCCAGCCAAGACACATTCCCAGCGCCGCAAATTCCGTGAAATGGGCAGCCTTGCGCACAAGAAAGCTGCTCTCCGAGGGGCTTGTCTCTCCGCCGGGGAACAACGCTTCCAGAATTTCCTTCACCTCATCGCTAATGGCGCCGGAAATTTCTCCCGGCAGCAGGGAGTTGCCCCAAATGAAAATCAGGCAGCAAATCAGCAGCGTGAAGCACAGCCGCAGCCGCCCTTTTGTCCGTATCATGCCAGCACCCCCAGATGCTCCAGCAGGATCTTCACACCCAGCAAAATCAGGATGACACCGCCGGCGATCTCTGCCTTGCTCTCAAACCGGCTGCCAAATACGTTTCCGATCCGCACACCCACTGCGGACAGCACGAAGGTGCAGATCCCGATAAGCGTCACAGCGAAGAAAATATTCACATTCCCCACCATGGCAAGAGAAATGCCCACCGCCAGCGCGTCGATGGAGGTTGCCACCGCCATAACGAACATGGTTTTTACGGACAGATCCGCTCCGTTTTCCTCACAGCCGCACGCGTCCTTCTCTTCCAAGGCCTCTTTCAGCATATTCACGCCGATAATTGCCAGCAGTCCGAAGGCAATCCAGTGATCCACCGCTTGAATGGCAGCGGCAAACAGGGTGCCCAGGAAGAAGCCGATCAGCGGCATCAGCGCCTGAAATCCGCCGAACCACACGCCGCAGGTCAGCTCCGCCCGCAGCGTCGCGCCCCGGAGGGAAAGTCCCTTGCAGACGGACACGGCAAAGGCGTCCATACTCAGTCCCACGGCCAGCAGCAGCAATTCTCCAATCCCCATAAAAAACCTCCGTACCGATTTCATACCGGCACAGAAGTCAAAAAAGAGACTGAGCCGGCCTTTCAAGTCTCGTCATTTCAGACAGAACCGGGGTCTCCCCAGTATGTCGATTCCGTCCCGCGTGTTTTCGCGCCGACTACTCCCTCTTCTGGCGCAGATTATAGCAAAATGTCCCCGGTTTGTCAAGACAAGCCGGGAACAGACACAGTTTTTTTACAATTTTTTGTCCAGCTTCACAGCGTTTTCTCCAGCAGCACCAATCCCACACCCGGGATGCCGTTGAACGTGCAGGGAACAATGCCTGCTTCACGAAAGCCCAGCTTCCGGTACATGGCTCTTGCCCGGACATTGCGGCTGTTGGTGTCCATTCTGAGGACGTGGCACCCATGTGCCCGGGCATAGTCCTCGTAAAACGCCACAAAGGCCTTGCCGTAGCCCTTCCCGCTCTCCTCCGGAGAAATTACCAGGGTGTGCAGCACCATCACATCCCGGTCTTGAGCTGCATAGCGCCAATCAGCCGCATAATAGGCGTCCATCTGCTGCTGGTTGAGGATGGCTGCCCCCACAATCTTCCCATTTTCTTCCGCCACGAACAGGTCGTCCCGTTCCAGCGCCTGCCGCGCCGTATCCTCCGTCGGGTACACGCCCCGAATCCAGCCGATGGTCACCTTCCCGGCCTCCTCTGCGTCGTGGAGCCGGTTATAAATCTCCGCCACCGCCGGGATGTCAGTTTCCACTGCTTTGCGAATCATGCCATCATCCCCAAAAACGTCAGGATCCCCTGCGTAATCAGCACCGCCGCGCTGCTGCTGACCGCCACCACAATCAGGCTCTTGCCCCGATAGGCAAGCAGTATCGCCACAATCAGCGCCGCTGCGCCGCTTAAAATAGATGCGGTGCTGCTTAAAATTGCAGGGAAGGTCATGGCTGTCAGGCAGGCATAGGGGACATAGTGCAAAAACGAGCGCAGAAAGCGACTGCGGATGGGCTTGCGGAAAATGGTCAGAGGAAGCACCCGAATCAGATAGGTGGTCAGCGCCATGGCAAAGATGTACACATAAATGCTCATACCGCTTCCTCCTCCGTTTCCTCAATGGGCAGCAGAAGCGCACAGATGCCCGCCGCCACCACGGTGCAGATGACAATGGACAGACCCGCGGACACTTCCTTCAGTACCGGCGCCCAGGTGAACAGGCAGCTGCAAATCAGGGCGAGGACAACTGCCGCCAGAATCTTCCTGTCCTCCTTTGCCGGAGGCACCACGATGGCAATGAACATTCCGTAGAGCATGACGCCCAGCGCCGCCTGAATGGACGCAGGCAGCACGGAGCCGGCCAGCGCGCCGCACAGGGTACCCAGCGTCCAGCCCACAATGGGCAGCGTGCCCAGTCCCAGCATAAAGGGAACCGTCAGTGGTTCCATCCGCGCCATGGCCAGAGCGAAAATCTCGTCGGTATTAAAAAACGCGATGAGAAGCCTTGGCAGGAAGCCGATCCGCTCCCCCATCCGCTGGCTCAGTGCCAGACTCATCAAAGCGTAGCGGCTGTTGATGATCAGCTGGGTAAGCACCATCTCCCACAAAGTTGCCGCCGCCACAATCACCGTAAGCCCGGCAAACTGCCCTGCGCTGGTTAAGTTTGTCAGAGAAATCAGCGTGGCTTCCCATGTGCTTAGGCCCTGACTCACCGCCATGGCGCCGAAGCCAAAGCTGACGGAAAAATAGCCCATTCCCACCGGCAGACCCCGGCTGACTCCCGTTCGGTATTCCCGAAAATTCATAATGTATGTCGTCCTTTATTTATAATTGTCAACTGTCAATTGTCAAATCAATGGATGCCCTGATAGTCCATCAGCTCCAGCACCTGCTGCCCCCGCCGGGTCAGCGCCATGCTGCCCCGGATGGGATAGGACTGGTAGGTTTCGCTGGCATAGCCCGCCAGCGGCTTGTCATAGTCCAGCGAAATCAGGCCTTTCTTCTCCAGCACCTGCAATAGCAGGCTCATATTCTCCGGCGCGCCGGTCTCCGGGTACACCGGGGTCAGATCCCCCATCTGCCGGGCTACCGGCAAAAAGGCGCACCGTCCCAAGGTGCGAAGAAGGTCGATTTCTTCCTTGCTCAGTACCAGTTCCCGGGCGCAGCCGGAGCAGGATGCGCAGTTTCCGTTACAGTTTCCCATGGGCAGCCTCCCAGATAATTCCAGAATCATAGCAGATTCCGGAGAAAAAGTCAATGATCCCGGTTAGGATGTACTTTTTCCGCGAAAATAACCGGCATGACCGAAAATCACACCGGTTTCTCTTTCGCCTGATCGATCATGTGACGTTTCAGTGCCTGAAAGGACTCGTCGGAGATGGCGTGCTCCATCTTGCAGGCGTCCGCAATCGCCGTGCCCTCCGGCACCCCCAGAGCTATCAAAAGCTGCGACAGCAGCGTGTGCCGCTCAAAAATTTTCTCCGCGATCTCCCGTCCGGAATCAGTCAGGGTCAGTCCGCCGTCCTTGTCCATCAGCACATAGCCTCCGGTGCGCAGAATGCCCATCGCCCGGGACACGCTGGGCTTGGAATAGCCCAGATATTCCCCCACGTCAACGCTGCGGACAAAGCCGTTTTTCTGGCTCAGCACCAGTATCGCTTCCAGATACATCTCTCCGGATTCATGCAGATTCATAGGGATTCCTCCTGTTGCGCGGATGCCATCCTCTGCCGGGGGCGGCCGGAATCGTCGAAAAGCGATTTCCGTATAGTGTAGAATACCACAGCTTTATGCAGAATGCAAGAACTTCCATTTTTTCTTTCCGTGGGACTTTTCAAAGGGCGAAAAATGTTGTAAAGTATCCGGGAAAGCAAAAAGGAGGTCTGTATTATGGACTACGCGAAAGAATCCCTGCGCCTGCACAAGCAATGGGGCGGCAAAATCGAAGTGACGTGCACCGTGCCCTGCAAGACCAAGGACGATCTGTCTCTGGCGTACACCCCCGGCGTTGCCCAGCCCTGTCTGGAAATTCAGAAGGATGTGCGGAAATCTTACGAACTGACCCGGCGGCACAACCTGTGCGCCGTCATCACCGACGGCTCCGCCGTGCTGGGCTTAGGCGATATCGGCCCGGAAGCCGGTATGCCCGTGATGGAGGGCAAATGCGCCCTGTTTAAGGCCTTCGCCGATGTAGACGCCTTCCCCCTGTGCATCAAAACCAAGGACGTGGACGAGTTCGTGAACGCCGTGTACCTGATCTCCGGCTCCTTCGGCGGCATCAATCTGGAGGATATCTCCGCCCCCCGGTGCTTTGAGATTGAACGCAAGCTCAAGGAAAAGTGCGACATTCCCATCTTCCACGACGATCAGCACGGCACCGCCGTCATCACGCTGGCGGGTCTTACCAATGCGCTGAAGGTGGTAGGCAAGAAGAAAGAGGACGTGAAGATCGTTACCTCCGGCGCCGGCGCCGCCGCCATTGCCATTGTCAAGCTGCTGCTGTCCTCCGGCTTCCGGAATATCACCATGTGCGACCGGAAGGGCGCGATTTACGCCGGCCGGGAGGGTCTGAACTGGATCAAGGAGGAAATGGCTCAGGTCACCAATCTGGATAAGAAGGCCGGCTCCCTCGCAGAGCAGCTGGTGGGTGCCGATGTGTTCATCGGGGTGTCCGCTCCCGGCATGGTGACAAAGGAAATGGTGCAGACCATGAACAAGGATGCCATTCTCTTCGCCTGTGCCAATCCCACTCCGGAAATCTTCCCGGACGAGGCCAAGGCCGGCGGCGCGAAGGTGGTTTCCACCGGCCGCAGCGACTTCCCCAACCAGATCAACAACGTGCTGGCCTTCCCCGGCATCTTCCGGGGCGCCTTTGACGTGCGGGCTTCCGACATCAACGAGGAAATGAAGATCGCCGCCGCCAACGCGCTGGCAGGCCTTATCACCGACGAGGAGCTGAACGAAGATTACATCATCCCCGCCGCCTTCGACCCCAGAGTCGGACCCGCCGTGGCCAAGGCAGTGGCGGAAGCCGCCCGGAAATCCGGCGTGGCACGGATTTAAGGCATCAGCACCGGTTGCCCCGCAAGGGGAAAGGTGCTGGCATTTGTTTGAAATATTACTGTGAATGCTAAGCTTTTACAGTAATATCCGGGTAAAAGATCCACCGAAGCCCGCAGTTCCCATTGTGCGGTGATGCTTTAGGGAAAGCCGAGGCTCCCATAGATCATACTAAAGCCCGATTAAAACCTTTAAATCGGGTTTTAGTATAACAGCCGGAAGGTTACTGACCTTCCGGCTGTTTGCCGTTTATTTCAACCACTTATGCAGGGTCTTTGCCAGCACGCCCAGATCCAGCGGCTTGGCGATGTGCTCATTCATGCCCACCGTCTTCGCCGCCTGCACGTCCTCGGCAAAGGCGTTGGCCGTCATGGCGACAATGGGAATCTGCCTGCAGTAGCTGCGATTCATGGCGCGGATAGCGCGGGTAGCATCGTAGCCATTCATCCGCGGCATCTGGATATCCATGAAAATGATATCGTAGTAGCCGTCCGGGTTCTGGGAGACTCGGTCTACCGCCTCCATACCGTCCACGGCGAAATCCACCGTCAGCCCCGCCATGGCCATAAATTCGGCGGCAATTTCCGCATTCAAGGCATTATCCTCTGCCAGCAGCGCCCGGCGCCCCTGCAGATTCAGCTGCCCCAGTTCCACCAGCGGCGTCGCCGCCTGGCTCGGCTCTTCCTTGCCCACCAGCGTGTCAAACGTCTTTGCCAGACGGGAGCGGAACAAAGGTTTGCTGATGAAAGCGTTGGCACCGGCCGCCCGCGCCTCCTGTTCGATGTCCGACCAGTCATAGGCGGAGATAATGATGATCGGCACCTCATCTCCCACCGCGCGGCGAATGGCGCGGGTGGTCTCGATGCCATCCATATCCGGCATTTTCCAGTCCAGAATGCAGGCGAAATAGTCCCGATTCTGCCTGTGATGCTCCAGCACCCGGGTCACTGCCTCCTCTCCGGAGGAAACGCCGTCCGCCTTCATGCCGAAGTCCGTCAGAATGCTGCAGCAGGACTCCAGGCTGCACGGATCGTCGTCCGCCACCAGCACTCCCAGATCCACAAAGCGGTCATAGTGCACCTCCCCGGTATCCTGCAGCTTCAGATACATGGTAACGGTAAAACGGGTGCCGACGCCCAGTTTGCTCTCTACCTTGATATCGCCGCCCATCATGCGGGCAATATTCCGGCTGATGGTCATTCCCAGACCCGTGCCCTGAATGTTATTGACCCGGCTGTCCGATTCTCTGGAAAAAGGTTCGAATACCTTATCCAGAAACTCTTCGCTGATGCCGATGCCATTGTCCTCAAAGACGAATTCATAGCAGCCGACCTTCAGCTGATTGCTGGGTCTTTCCGACACGGTGATCCGGATGGTGCCGCCATTGGGCGTAAATTTCACCGCGTTGCCCAGCAGATTGGTGAATACCTTCTGAATCCGCAGGCTGTCGCCGATCACCGCCTCATGGGTCACGCCGGTAATGTTGACATGGAGCGCATGGTGGTGCTCCTCAATCTGGGCGCTGGTCATGGTAATCAGGTTGTCGATCAGGTCGGAAAGGTTGAATTCCTCCTCCACCAGCTGTACCTTGCCGGACTCAATCTTACTCATGTCCAGCACCTCGTTAATCAGACTGAGCAGGTGCTTACTGGCTCGCGTGATCTTCTGCAGGCTGTCCTGCACCCGATTTTTATCGTCAATGTGGGCAGCCGCAATGGCGGTCATGCCAATGATGCCGTTCATAGGGGTGCGGATGTCGTGGGACATATTGGACAGGAAATTGGTTTTCGCCCGGTTGGCAGCCTCCGCCGCCTCGTAAGCTTCCTGCAGCGCCATTTCCTGCTGGCGTTCCTTCTTGATCAGATCGTCCACATTCCGGGTGCCAACCACAGCCACAAACCTGCCGTTCTTCTCCGGCACAAAGGAGACCCGCGCCTGCAGATACATGATATCGGTGCCGGTCATCTTCTCATAGGTACAGGAATAGTCCTCGCCTCCGGCGCGAAGCCGCTCCGGGGACAGCTTTTCCAGAAATTCCTCCCGGCTGGACTGGGAGACCAGCTCCTCGGCATAGCTGGATATGCCCTTGGACCAGCAGCGGTTGTGCCGGCGGAAGTGCTCCGCGATGGCGCGTCCATCCTCGTCCTCGGCGCGATAGGTCGTTACCGTGTCCGTAAAGGGATTCACCAGCAGCACGGAATAGTAAACCGACGCCAGACCGTCAATGATCTCCCGCTGAGTCTCCATCTCCCGGGTCTGCTTCAGCTGGCGGCGCATTTCCTCGTCCACGTCCCGCAGGCCGAGGGTGAAGGTAATCTTCCCGTTCCCGTCCGTGATTCTTACCAGGTTCATTTCGTAGTATTCAATCACGCCGTGCATATTTCTCCGGTAGCCCAGCTTATACAGTCCCACCTCCGGCACCCGCTGCAGGAGGTTGTCCAGCGTCGTCGCCTCCCGGATGCGCTCCCGATCCTCAGGCACGATAAAGGCATCGATATATGCGGACAGGATCTGCCGGTAATCTCCCTGCGACATCATATTCTCCAGCAGGTCCTGGCTCATGCCGATGCCATCCGTACGGTAGATCGACATGGTTCCCGTCTGGGCATCGATTTTGAACAGGCTGTGATATTCCTGGCTCAGCGCGGCGGCAATGGCCATTTCCTCCCGCAGTGCGGTATTGGCCTGCTCCACGGCTGCCAGCGCTTCCTCCACCTGACGCTGCCGCGCCAGCTCCTTCCGCTTCTCCTCGTCGATATTCTTAAAGGCGGCGGCAATTTCGTTTCTGTCCCGGCGGGGCTTCACCAGCTGGCACTGGAAATACTGCACCTGCTGGTTTCGGAAAACCCGGTAGTTGAAGTAGCTGGTGGTTTTGTCCGCCAGCAATTTCCTGACACCGGCAATGGTGCGGATTTCGTCAAACAGATGCCTGTCCTCTTCCAGAACGTCATTGTCGATATAGGCGCGGATATTGTCCTCATAGCTGCCGGTGGCAAACTCCTTCCCGTAGCGATCCCGTATGATTCTGCCCATGCGGTAGCAGGTTGCCACGCCGGTATCCAGATTCACCGCGTAGACATTTTCATAGGTCATGGACATGGCCAGAATCATATTATTCTGGGCTTCCAGCATCTCTTTTTCCCGGGTGATTTTGCGCAGGCCGCAAATCACCCGGTGATTCTTCCCCTGTGCGTCCCGCTCCACCGGGATGATGCTGCACCGGTTCCAGCCGCCGGCTCTGGCGGCGAATTCCTGCACAATGATGGAACTGCCCCCCAGGCGGGCGTCTACCGTGTCAAAATTGAGGAACACCCGCAGCGCCGGTTGATATTCCGTGGTAGCCAGCGTATCCGTCAGCCGCCGCAGGAATGCCCGGGCGTCACCTCCGTCCCGGTAAATATGGTGGATGCTGTCCAGAGAAAGGATCTCCTGTACGGTGTTTTCGTCCAGATCAATGTAGTACAGTGCAAAGAAAATGCTGCTCAACGCGCCGATAATGGCCGTATGCTGCTTCTCCGCCTTCAGCAGGGCGGTCAGCTCGGCATTGGACTGCTGCAGCTGCCGCTTGGATTCCAGCTCCCGGATTTTGGCATCGTGGATGGACTGGGTGGTGAAGATCACGCGGGTCAGCCGCCCATGCTCGTCCCGGTCGCCCACGATAAAGGAGCACTGCGCCCAATTGGGTTCAGCCATCTGTCCTGGATGGATACGGGCGGTACTCAGATACTGTTTGGAAATGATGCGGGTGTCCTCAAGCCGCTGATCCAGCGTGGTGAGATCCACGAATCTCAGCATTTCCTCCGTAAATTCCGGAGTCATCATATGTCGGCTGAAGTAATTCAGCTGCTCCTGTGCGTTGCCGGAGGCACCGATATGGTCATGGACATCGTCGATGGAAGAAATCTCCTCAAAGTGGTTCTCCGGAAGATTAATGTCATACACGGAGGTGTAGATCTCACTGAGGGAGTGGATAATATGCATCCGATCCGCCTGCTCCCTCAGGGACTGTTCCCGGGTATTTTCCAGAAGCCGCCGGGTGGCAATTTCATTGTAGCAGACAGACGCCGCGACTCTCAGAAGAAGCAGATCATCGGTGTGCCTGCGTGGATTGTCCACTCCCAGACAGCCCACGATGCCGTCATTGACGACCATGGGCGCCGCCATCAGGCTTTCGATTCCCCGGGGCGCCAGAAGCTGATAGGTTCTGGACTCCGGCGCATAGTCCTCCGACAGAGAGGAAATGAAATACTCCCCATCCTTCTCCAGAGCCTGCATCCAGCATTCCATTGCCTCCATGGGGATCTTCTGGAGCTTCGCCATCAGGGAGGGAACTCCCTCCCTGCACCACTCGGCGGTATTGCCGGCGAAGTTCCGATCCGGACTCAGTTCAAAGATATAGGCGCGATCCGCGTCGTAATATGCGCCCAGATCCCCTAAAATTCCGGGCAGGGGCTGGGAATCCTTCTGCTTTCCCTGATGGCTGTGCAGGAACTGCCGGATAGAGCGCTCCTGTTCCGAGATTTCCTGTGTCGTTTTGCTCATTGTCCACACCTCGCCAGCATTGTTGCATCGGGGACGATCGAAACGCCCGCCGCCTTGCCTGACTGTACAGGGCATCACCGCATAACGGGGCAAGGAAACTCGGCGAGAGATACGCCGAAACCCGCAGCTCCCATTGTGCGGTGTCGCCATAGGAAAAATATACCACTCTTTTCCTGCAAAGTCCAGTATTTCCCGAAGAAAATACCCGAAACCTGGTGGTTCCGGGTATTGCCGCAAATTCCTGTTACAGCTTCTTCACCGTTGTACCCACAATCAGCTCTCCGGAAACCATGATTCGGTCGATCAGTGTGGTCTTCGGGTGCTCGATCAGGCTGATCAGCCGCTCGGCAGCGATTTTTCCCAGATTCAGCGTATCCTGCCGGTAAGTGGTCAGCCCCATCACCCGTGCCAGATGGATACCGTCATAGCCGATGGCCGACACATCCTCCGGCACCCGCAGCCCCATCTCCTGCAGGGCATTCAGGCCGCCCAGATAGGAGTAGTCATCCGGGAACAGGACGCAGGTGGGTCTGTCCGGCAGGCTCATCAGCTCCCGAACCACCTCCCCGCAACGATCCGGATTATGATAGGCGCTTTCCCGGACATATTCCTCCGGGACGGTCAGTCCCAGATCCTCACAGGCACGGTAGAAGCCCACCAGACGGTTCTGGGTAACGCTGGTTCGTTCGCCGTGGAGAAACGCGATCTTCCGGTGCCCCATCTCATACGCATAGCGCACCAGCGTCTCCGCGCCGTTGACATTGTCGGAAACCACTGCCAGACGGTTGTTGAACACATGATCCACCGTTACCATGGGCAGATCGCTGTCCGCCAGCTCCCGTACCTGAGGATCATTGAAATCCACACAGGCAATCACGATTCCGTCCACACCCCGGTAGCGGCAGTGCTGCAGGTAGGAGGTGGGCTTGCCGCCCACATTCCGGTTGATAAAGGTGATGTCATAGCCCCGGCGCTCCGATTCCGCCTTAAAGCTCTCCAGAACGGTGGAGAAATACTCATGAGCCAGGCCGCTGAGCCGCTCGTCCACAAACAGCACCCCCAAGTGGTAGGTGCGATTGGTCTTCAGCGCTCTCGCCGCCGAATTGGTCATATACCCCATCCTCTGCGCCATTTCGCACACACGAACCCGGGTCTCTTCCCCGATGTCCGGCTGCCCGTTCAGCGCCTTGCTCACAGTGGCAACGGATACGCCGCACTTCTGGGCAATGTCCTTCATGGATACCAATGATGTTCCCCCACTTTCCCCATACTCTCAAACGTTTTCGTCTCTTAAATATAGCGTAAAACTGGGAAAAAGGCAAGTAAATTTTTCTGTTCGCCTGTAAAAACTTGGTTTTTGGTCATTTTTCACATTTTTTTCGTTGACTTTTGTGTATTTTCCCGGTTCGCTTTTTCCGGTTTTTGATCGGGAGGAAAAAATATGTGAAAAATGTCCCAAAATTCAAAAAAAGTCCTTGCATTTCCCGGGGATATCCGCTATGCTATGTATAGTGATAACCGAATGCGCAAAAACTTAATCGTTATCGTATACACCCAAGAATAGTAAGGAGTGCACAATCATGAAATTCGGCTATTTTGATGATGCCCACCGGGAATACATCATCACCACCCCTGCCACGCCTCTGCCCTGGATCAACTATCTGGGCAGCGAGGATTTCCTCGGCATGATTTCCAACACCGGCGGCGGCTACTGCTTCTACCGGGACGCCAAGCTCCAGCGGCTGCTGCGCTATCGCTACAACGCCGTCCCCGGAGACAACGGCGGACGATTCTACTACATCAAGGAAGCCGGAAAGCCCGCATGGAATCCCGGCTTCCTGCCCACCAAAACGCCGCTTGACCACTACGAGTGCCATCACGGCATGGGCTACACAACTTTTGACAGCGCAAAGGACGGTCTGCGTGCCAAAATGACCTTCTTCATCCCCGTGGGTGAGAACTGTGAACTGCACAACCTGGTGCTGACCAACGAGACGCAGGAAACCAAGACCGTCCACGTGTGGGGCGTCATGGAATGGTGCCTGTGGAACGCGGTGGACGATGCTCAGAACTACCAGCGCAACCTGAACATCGCCGAGTCCGAGGTGGAGGACGGCGTGATCTACCACAAGACCGAGTACCGGGAGCGCCGGGATCACTACGCCTACTACGGCGTAAACCGGGAGGCCGCCGGCTGGGACACCGACCGCAACACCTTCCTGGGTCACATGGGCGACTGGTCTGATCCTCAGCTTGTCCGGGAGGAGCGCAGTGCCTTCTCCAAGATCGTAGGCTGGTATCCCATCGGCTGCCAGCATATGGAATTGACGCTGGCGCCCGGCGAAAGCTGGCGGGCAACCTTCGTCCTTGGCTACGGCAAAAACCCCAGAGATCAGAAGTTTGTCGCCCCCGGCATCATCCGCAAGGACACCGCAAAACGGGTGATGGCGAAGTTTGCTACCTCCGACGCCGTGGATGCCGCCCTTGCAGAGCTTGCCGCATACTGGGATAAGCTGCTGGGCAACTTCCAGCTCTCCAGCGGCAATGAAAAACTCAACCGCATGGTGAACATCTGGCACCAGTATCAGTGCATGGTCACCTTCAACATGAGCCGTTCCGCCTCCTACTATGAAACCGGCACCGGCCGCGGCATGGGCTTCCGGGACTCCTGTCAGGATCTGTTCGGCTTCATGCACATCATTCCCGACCGGGCGCGGGAGCGCATTATCGACATTGCCTCCATCCAGTTCGCCGACGGCTCCACCTACCACCAGTATCAGCCCCTGACCAAGCGGGGCAACAATGACATCGGCGGCGGCTTCAACGATGACCCCCTGTGGCTGGTGGGCGCGGTGTGCGCGTACATCAAGGAAACCGGCGACTTTTCCATTCTGGAGCATCCCACTCCCTTCGACAACGTCCCCGGCACCGAGGTTCCCCTGCTGGAGCACGTGCGCCGCAGCGTCAACTTCACCCTGAATCACCTTGGCCCCCACTCTCTTCCCCTCATCGGCCGCGCCGACTGGAACGACTGTCTGAACCTGAACTGCTTCTCTGAAGAGCCGGGTGAAAGCTTCCAGACCTTCGGTCCCAGCGAAGGTCCCGTGGCGGAGTCCGTGTTCATCGCCGGTATGTTCGTCAAGTACGGCGGAGAGTATGCCGAGCTGTGCCAGCAGCTGGGTCTGACCCAAGAGGCCGAAACCATCCACAAGGCCGTCTCCGACATGGAAGCCGCTGTCCTGAAGGACGGCTGGGACGGAGAGTGGTTCCTCCGGGCTTATGATGCCAAGGGAAACAAGGTCGGCAGTCATGAGTGCGCCGAGGGTCAGATCTACATCGAGCCTCAGGGCTTCTGTACACTGGCCGGCATCGGCAAGGACACCGGCGAGGGTCTCAAGGCCATGGAATCCACCCGCAAGCGCCTGCTGGGCGAATACGGTGTGGAACTGCTGGATCCCTGCTATACGGAGTACCACCTGGAGCTGGGCGAAATTTCCTCCTATCCTCCCGGATTCAAGGAAAACGGCGCCGTATTCTGCCACAACAATCCCTGGATCGTCTGTGCCGAGGCCACTCTGGGTCGGGGCAACGAGGCCTTCGACATCTACCGCCGCATCTGCCCCGCCTATCTGGAGGAGAAGAGCGAGGTGCACGAAACCGAGCCCTATTGCTACTCCCAGATGGTCACCGGCCGTGCCTCCGGCAACCCCGGCCACGCCAAGAACAGCTGGCTCACCGGCACCGCAAGCTGGACGTTCCTGTCCATCTCCCAGGCAATTCTGGGCATTTACCCGGATTACAAGGGGCTGCGGATTCAGCCCTGCATCCCAGACGACTGGAACGAGTACACCGTCACCCGGCGCTTCCGGGGGACGAAGTACGTGGTTCATGTCAAGCGCACCGGCAAGCCCGGCATGACCGTGGACGGCGCCGCTGTCGCCGGCAATATCGTGCCTCTGTCCGACAAGGAAACCGTCATGGTGGAGGTCAGCCTGTAAAATCAGGAATTGCAAACGCCCCGGATGAAACATCCGGGGCGTTTTCTTGCCGTTCTGCTGCCATATAGCCATACTATTTCTTGTATTTTTATTTACAATGACGAAAATGGAAGAAATTGAAAAATGACACTTTACTTCGTTAGCGGGCTAAAGTATAATGCACGTATCCGAGAAACGCTCTCAAGAAGAAAGGAAGAATGGATATGAAAAAGATGTTTGCGCTGCTGCTGGCGCTGGTCATGGCACTGACCTGCCTGACCGCCTGCGGCGCCTCCAACGGCTCTGACCTTGCGTACATCCAGAAAAAGGGTACCATGATCGTGGGCATCACCGACTTCGAGCCCATGGACTACAAGGACGAAAACGGCAACTGGATCGGCTTCGACGCGGAACTGGCCGAGATGGTCTGCAAGGAACTGGGCGTCAAATGCGAGTTCTTCGTGCTGGCAGACTGGGACAAGAAGTTCTACGAACTGGAAACCAAGAACATTGACTGCATCTGGAACGGCATGACCATTACCGAGGAAGTCAAGCTGAACACCAACTGCACTGATCCCTACGTCATCAACGCGCAGGTGCTGGTCATGAAGGCGGACGAGGTCGCCGACTATGACGCCGTGGAGTTGCTGCAGGGATTGACCTTCGCCGTGGAGAACGGCTCTGCCGGGCAGACCGAAGTACAGAATCTGGGCATTCCCGACAGCCAGATCGTCGCCGTACAGAATCAGGCTGCCGCGCTGATGGAGGTCGCCGCCGGCACCTCTGACGCCTGCGTCATTGACCTTACCATCGCCAACGCCATGACCGGTGAGGGCACCAGCTACGCCGACCTGGCTTCCGGCATCAGCCTGTCCAGTGAGGAATACGGCATCGGCTTCCGCAAAGACTCCGACGTCACCGCCAAGGTCAACGAGCTGCTTGCCAAGTACAAGGCCGACGGCACGCTGCAGGCACTGGCCGACAAGTACAGCCTGACGCTGGTCTGAATTGTCCAACGTACCAAGGGAGGGCGCACAGCCCTCCCTTAATACTAACTCCGTGAAAAAAGAGAGGTATTCAAGCCATGTTCCTCCCGGTAACCTTGCAGCTTCTGGCCGGTTTCGGCGAATCCCTGAAAATTTTCCTTCTGACCCTGCTGTTCGCCCTGCCTCTGGGTCTGGTCATCTGCTTTGGCTCCATGAGCCGGTTCTCCCCCCTGCGAAAGCTGACCCGCGGCTTCGTCTGGGTCATCCGGGGCACGCCGCTGATGCTCCAGCTGATTATCATTTTCTACGGTCCCGGACTGATGTTCGGTCTGCCCGCCATACCCCGGTTCACCGCCACCATTGTGGCCTTTTCCATCAACTACGCCTGCTACTTCTCCGAAATCTACCGGGGCGGCATCGAGTCCATCCCTCTGGGTCAATACGAAGCCGGGCAGGTGCTGGGCATGACCAAGGGGCAGATTTTCTACCGAGTGGTGCTGCTGCAGGTGATTAAGCGCATTATGGCACCCATGAGCAACGAAATCATCACGCTGGTCAAGGACACGTCTCTGGCTCGGATCATCAGCGTTTACGAAATCATCTGGGCTGGTGAGTCCTTTATCAAGAAAGGGCTGATCTGGCCGCTGTTCTACACCGGCGCGTTCTACCTGATCTTCAACGGCCTGCTGACGGTGCTGTTCGGCAAGCTGGAAGAAAAACTAAACTACTTCAGAGGTTGAGCCATGGCAATTTTGGAAGTAAAGAATATCAAAAAGGGCTTCGGCTCCACGAACGTGCTCAAGGGCGTCAGCTTTACTCTGGAAAAGGGGCAGGTGCTGGCCATTATCGGATCCTCCGGCAGCGGCAAGACAACCCTGCTGCGGTGCCTGAACTTTCTGGAAACCCCGGACGAGGGGGAAATCTGGGTGGACGGTCAGCTGCTGAACGGCGGCCAGCTGTCAGAAGAGCAGATCCGCCAGAACCGGCTGCATTTCGGTCTGGTATTTCAGAACTTTAACCTGTTCCCCCAGTACACCGTGCTGGAAAATGTCACCCTTGCGCCGAAGCTCCTGAAGCAGGCGGAGCCTGCCAAGATCAGGGAAAAAGCCCTGAGGCTGCTGGAGCAGGTGGGACTGCTGCAAAAGCAGGACGCCTACCCTTACCAGCTCTCCGGCGGCCAGCAGCAGCGGGTAGCCATTGCCCGGGCACTGGCGCTGAACCCGCAGGTATTGTGCTTTGACGAGTCTACCAGCGCGCTGGATCCGGAATTGACCGGAGAGGTGCTGCGGGTTATCCGGGGTCTCAAGGACAAGGACAATACCATGATCGTGGTCACCCACGAAATGGACTTTGCCAGGAGCGTCGCCGATGTGGTGATCTACATGGCGGACGGGGTCATTGAGGAAATTGGCACCCCGGAGGACGTCTTCGGCAATCCCAGAAGTGAGAAGACCCGAAGCTTTATTCAGGGTACCCAGCAGGCATTTTGACGGAGAAGTGTATGGAGCAGAAACTTGCGCAGCTGTATGCGCTGATAGCCAAAACCCGGACACCGGAAGAGGTGCAGGCACTGTTTGACGACCTGTGCACCCGCAAGGAAGTGGAGAATATGGCGGAGCGGGTCTTTGCCGCCCGGCTGCTGCTGGAGGGAAAAACCTACGCCCAGGTCATGGCCCAGTCCAATATTTCCTCCGCCACCCTGAGCCGGGTCTCCCGGTGCGTCCAGTACGGAAACGGCTATTCCAAATTGCTGAAATAGAGGTCAAATTAAGGCTCCGAAGCAGACAGCTTCGGGGCCTATTGCGTAAGCCCCCAAGGCACAGGCCTTGGGGGCTTTGGGCTTACTTTACCGTCAGAACGAAGCTGACATACTTGTTGGAGCCATCGGTAGCGGTAGCCTTGATTACGGTGGTGCCTCTGCCCACGGCAGTGACTTCACCGGTCTCCGCGTCGATCTTGGCGACCGAGGTGCGGCTGCTGCTCCACTTCAGGATCTTCATATCGGAAGCGTAGGCATCACCGGCAATGTCGAGAACCGTCGCCGAATAGGTGTCCGTCTCCGGCGTATCCCGGTTATACGTCATTTCAGCCGTATTTGTCGCATCGTCGTAGTAACCCTTATCGCTGGAATCCATCTGAATCGAGCCAACCGGCAGATAGATGTCCAAGGTGATACTATCTTCCACGCCGGAGCCATCCAGCGCCTTTGCGTAAACCGTCACGCTCTGAGGATAGGTAGCGCCAGCCACCGCCTTCTTCGCGGTGACCACACCGCTGTAGGCATTGACGGTCGCATAGGTGTCATCCTCAACGTACCAGCGCACGCGCTTGTTGGTTGCCTCCGGATTGGTGACGGCTCTCAGGCTGACAGACTTGCCGGCAAACAGATACTGTCCGGGAACAACCTGCCCAATCTCCAGATTCTTGACCATATTGACCACGTTGACCGTGATCTTGGTGCTGAAGCTGGCCTTCTTCCCATCCACCACCGTGGAAAGCTTGGCGGTCAGGGTCGCCTTGCCGGTTCCCACAATGTACAGATCGGTTCCATTGACCACATTCAGAACCTTCTTGTTGCTGCTGGTCCATGTGATATCCCCGGTAATATTCTCCGTCTGTCCATCCGTGCCAATAACGGGACTCTCTGCGGAAACAAAGGCTTCCACAGTAAGCAGATCCGGGTTGTCGTCAACCTTGTCCAGATTCAGAATTCCGGTGACTTCCTCGCCATCGTACAGAATCTTCATCTGATAAGCCAGCTTGGGACGAATGGTCAGGACGATATAGTTGAACGCATTCTGGTTCTCCACAGAGGTGGCATACACATAGACCTCCACGTTCTCCGTGACGTTCTTCGCGGTCACCTTGCCGCTGGAGCTGACAGATACGGCGTCGGTCTTTACCAGCTCCCCTTTATCCTGATCATATTCATAGGCATTCCAGGTAACCTTCTGGTTGGAAGCCTTGATGTTCTCCGCCCAGCTTGTCCAGGCAGTAGCCTTCAGGGACAGGGAGCTGCCGCTGCGCAGGGACGTGGACTTGGGCTGGGTAATGTACAGCTCCCGCACCAGTTTGGTAACCTTCAGGGTGAACTTGGCGGTGTGCAGTCTCCCGGTGACGGTATCCACGCATCTGGCCGTGATGGTGGTGGTTCCGGAGGTCAGCGTCTCCACATGGCCGTCCTTGGTCACGGTTGCCACCTTGGGACTGCTGCTGTAGAAGGTGCAGTCATCGGCTTTCTCCACATCGTCAATATCGCTGTTGTACCAGACACCCACAATGTCCATGCCTTCCTTGGCGTTCATCATTTCGGTGTCCTCCAGGAACCGCATACCGCCGACGACCTCGTCATTGGCCTGCAGCAGGAAGGTTCTGGTATCAGAGGGCTTAATGGTGATGACCTGCTCGTCATAGATTTCCTTATCCTCTGCGGAAGCAGCGCGGACAAGCACGTTGGTGTTGAACTTCACGCTCTTGGCAGTCAGACGGCCGCTGCCGTTGATGGTGGCGGCGTCGGTCTTTTCGCCGTTTTCATCCGTCACGCTCCAGAGGATCTTCTGGTTGGCGGCCTTCAAAAAAGCTGAAGAATCTGTCCAGGCAGTCGCCTCCAGCGTCAGGCGCTCGCCGGTAACCAGTTCTGTTTTGTCGGGCTGGTCGATGAGCACCTCATTCACCGGCGCCTCGATCACCAGATACACGGAGGCTTTCTTTCCGGAGCCGTCCATAGCCTCACAGGTAATACGCACCTTGCCGGCGCCAAGCAGGTTAAGGGTGGGGTCGGGCCGGGTGGAATCATCAAAGGTTGCAAGCTTTTCATTGCTGCAGGTCCATTTCACCTGAGAAATGGCATCCGACGGCTCAACGACGGCAGTAAGCGTAACCGTCTGTCCGATCTGCTGCGGCTCCAGAGGGTTGGGGGTAATGGTAACCGTCTTGACAGCGGGATACACACGGATGTCAACCGAGTCGCCGACGCTGGGATCCGCCTTCAGGGTTGCCTTTACGGTAACCGTCTGCATCGAATCCACAACATTGGTAGTCAGCTTGCCATTCTGGTCAATGGACGCGAAGCCGCAGCCGCCGTCAATTTCCCACAGGATATCCCGATCCGTCAGGGTCTTGTCTGCAGCTACATTGGTCGTCAGGGTTCTGGAGGCGCCGCCCAGCAGATAGGGGTCTCCGCTGTCATCCACCGGCGGCAGATTCTGAATCTCAACTTTGGTTGCCAGTCTGGCAAAGCGAACCGTCAGCTTTGCGGACTTGCCGCTGCCATCCGCCGCCACGGCGGTGACGGTCATGGTGCCGGTGAGATTTCTGTGATACAGCGTAATATCGTTCACGGTCTCCTGCTTGGTGCACAGGCTGTCGCTGTCTGTGACCTGCCAGTACACATCCTGAGATGCGGCGTTCGGCAGGATCCGGGCGTCAATGGTCACGGACGCATCCGCGGGATCGTTGACGTTGACGGTCAGCGTCCGGTTGGCGTAATCCTGTCCGTTTCTCTCCAGCTTCACAATGCTGGCGCAGGGGATCAGGGACACGTCGAAGGTGTCATAGACGCTCTCGTCGTTCTTCGCATAAGCGCGCACCGTAACCGTTCTCGCCTCCGTAATGCTGGACTTGGCGGTGAGCAGGCCGTTGGGGGTCAGCGTGGCGTACAGGTCAGAGTCCTCATCCTCGAACTTCCAGAGATAGACGGTGTCGGCGCCGGTGGGGTCATAGACCCGCAGCTGAAGAGACTTGCCTCCGGTGACTTCCAGCACCAGATCGGGCTTCAGTGCAGGAATTCCCGCAGTTGCCACCGTAATGGGCTGTTCGCCCACCGTCAACGCAGCAGCCTCCTGTGCAACCACAGTCAGCTCATATGTACCCGCCACGTCGCCGCAGGTGGCGGTGATGGTCACACTGCCCGCCGCAACGCCGGTAACCAGGCCGGTTTCCTCCACGGCAGCAATGGCATCATCGGAAGAAGCCCAGATAACGGTCTTGTCCGCAGTATCCTCGGGCAGCACAGCGGCGGTCAGCTGCAGCTGTTCGCCCACAGCCAGCTCCGTCAGCGCGTCCGCCTGAGAAATGGCAACAGACTCCGCCGCGACAGGATCATCCGCGGGGACGGTCTGCGCAGGCTCGGTTGCTGCGGATTCCGTTACGACCGGCTCCGTAGCGGCAGGCTCCGTAGCGGCAGACTCCGTAGCGGCAGACTCCGTAGCGGCAGACTCCGTAGCGGCAGACTCCGTAACAACAGGCTCCGTAGCGGCAGACTCCGTAACAACAGGCTCCGTCGTAACAGTCGTCGCTTCCGTCCCGGCCTCTTCTGCCAGTGCCTGCACGGGCAGCATGGACAGAATCATGACCAGCGCGAGAAGCATGGATAAAATTCGCTTGTTCATGACAAATGCCTCCTTATATTTCTTATCCCAATAGTCGTAACTATTTGTCATGATTGTAACATATCCTTAATCAAATTGCAACCATTGTCGGAAAATTTTTCCAAAGAATTTTCTCTTCTCTCATCTTTTCCCGCTTTTCCCGGAAAGAACCGCAGGAAACGCCCAAATCGGGCAAAAAAGTCCATGAACCAGCCGTTCATGGACTTTTTTCAGGATCGCAAGTATTCCCGGAAACCATCGGTATAAAAGCAATTGCCCTGGGCGTCCACCCACATTGCCTGGGCATCCGCCTGTTCCAGCAGCGCCGCTCCCTCTTCCCGGGGAAGCAGGAACAGTGCCGTGGACAGGGCATCCGCAAGCCCGGAATCCCGGCAGACAATGGTCACGCTGCGCCAGCGGGTGCCGGGATACAGCGTCTCAGGGTCAATAATGTGGTGGTACACCTTCCCGTCCACCACATAGTAGCGCTGGTAATCGCCGCTGGTGACGATGGCCATATCCGTATCATTCAGGGTATGCAGGTAATTGTCACCCCCATCCGGGTCGGCAATGCCCACCACCCAGGGCGTGCCTGTCTCATCCTTTGGGCCTGTGGCGCACACGTTGCCCCCCACGCTGATGAGCAGCCCGTCCGGGGCAGACTGCGCCACCTGCTGCACCGCCCAGCCCTTGGCCACCGCGCCCACATCCAGCCGCAGCTCCGGATCGGACAGGTACACCGTAGAATCCTCCGCGTTAATCTGCACAGAATCCCAGCCGGTATGCAGACTGGCCTGCTTCAGTGCAGCTTCCTCCGGCAGGGCAGCGTGCTCCGGGTCGTCCAGAGCGGCGGTTCTGGCGTCGTGCCACAGGGAAAGCACGCTTCCCATGGCCACATTCATCCTGTGGTCGGTTCGTTCATAGTAGTCCCGGCAGTCCTCCAGCAGATGAATCACCTCACCGTCCACCTGCACCGGTGCGATGCCCGCCTGATCGTTAACGGTTTTCAGGTTGTTCAGCCCTTCATAGTCGTTGTAAATATCAAACAACTGGTGATAGGTAAGAAGTCGGTCGTGAATTTCCTGTGCCTGCGTCTGAAAGGCCGCCTCGTCCTCCGCCACCGCGCTGATGGTGGTCACCGTATCGAACAAATCCAGATACGTTGCCTGATACTGCTGCTTTCGGGAAGAACCAAAGGTGCAGCCCGTCAGGAGCATTACCGGAATCAGCAGAATCAAAATCAGTTTACGTAACATAGATATCCTCCGTTTTCTCCCCTGTCTCTTTGGCGTGGGCAGTATCGCCACCGCCCGGCTTTCCGGATGGCGGCAGCGCGGCAACCGGATGCGGAACGCCCGCAGGGGGCTCCCTGTTCGGTTCATCATACTGTAATTTGGGAAATCTGTCAATCTTCGCCCCCGGGCTTTTCTTTTGTTTTGTTCTGTGGTATACTGGGCGCAGATTGAAAAAAGGACGGTTAATGTTATGAAGGCGGAAAGAACCTATCCCAAGTTCATCATCACAGCCAAGGGCACAAGATGGGTACAGCAGGGACACCCCTGGATCTATGCCGACGAGGTCATCCGGGAATATGGCAACTTTGAAAACGGCGCGCGGGCCGACGCCGTGAGCGAAAAAGGGCGGTATCTGGGCACCGGCTTTGTCAGCCGGCAAAGCAAGATCCGACTGCGTCTTGTCTCCCGCAACGCCAATGACCGGTTCGACGAAGCCTTCTGGCAGCGTCGGATTCAGTACGCCTGGGATTACCGCAAGACGGTGATGGGCGGAGATATCTCCTGCTGCCGGGTGATTTTCGGGGAAGCCGACGGCTTCCCGGGGCTGACCGTCGACCGGTTTTCCGATATTCTGGTAACCCAAACCCTGTCCGTGGGCATGGAGCGCATCAAGTCCATGCTGTTCCCGCTGCTGGTGCGGGTGCTCCGGGCGGACGGTCAGGAGATCCGGGGCATCTATGAGCGCAACGATGTGGCCATCCGGGAACTGGAAGGCTTGACCCAGAACAAGGGCTGGTTCCCGCTGGAGGGTGAAACGACCCCATCCGGCACGGTGACGGAAATCTGCGAAAACGGAATTTTCTACCGGGTTGACGTAGAAAACGGGCAGAAAACCGGATTTTTTCTTGACCAGAAGTACAATCGTCTGGCTGTTGCCCGGCTGGCGAAGGGGAAGCGGGTTCTGGATTGCTTTACCCACACCGGTTCCTTTGCCCTGAATGCCGCCATGGGCGGCGCGGAGCACGTGACGGCAGTAGACATCTCCCCCTCCGCCATTGAAATGGCAAAGGCCAATGCCGTGCGCAATGGTCTGGAAGATAAAATGGATTTCCTCGTCGCCGATGTATTTGATCTTCTGCCGGAACTGGCCGAAAAAGGCAAAGCGTCTTATGACTTCATCATTCTCGATCCCCCGGCCTTTACCAAATCCCGGAAAACCGTGGACAGCGCCCAGCGGGGCTACAAGGAAATCAACCTCCGGGCGCTGAAGCTGCTGCCCCGGGGCGGCTATTTTGCCACGGCATCCTGCAGCCATTTCATGCCCTCGGAACTGTTCGTGAAAATGCTTCGCTCCGCTGCGCTGGACGCGGGCGTGGAGCTGCGGCAGATCGAAGCCCGGCAGCAGTCCCCTGACCACCCCATTCTCTGGAATGTCCCGGAGACGGATTATTTGAAATTTTATCTGTTTCAGGTGGTCTGACCCCATATTTTAATTTCGGTATGACTTTGTATTTTCAGAGCGTTCCAGATTCTGTATTTGCTGGCTTTCATTCACACGGATTGCATTTTGATTCCGGGAAAAGCTATGGTTGCGGAAAGAAAAAGCCGTTTTCCCCGGAAAACGGTGTCCTTTCCGGGAAAACGTCTAAAGGAGAGAATCGAAATGAGCAACAACAGCAATCGGATCAACGTTCCTCAGGCCAAGCAGGCTATGGAGCAGTTCAAGATGCAGGCTGCCAACGAGGTTGGCGTGAACCTGACCAACGGCTACAACGGTAACCTGACCTCCCGTGAGGCCGGCTCCGTGGGCGGCCAGATGGTCAAGAAGATGATCGAGGCTTACGAGCAGGGTCTGCAGTAACGCTCCGAAGGACGGGCAGCTTGCGCTGCCCGTTTCTTTTTCGCCTGAATGCGCAGGTTTTCTTGATTTCCCGCCTACAATATGCTATAGTGAACGGGATCATCTTCATTGGAGGCAATTTTCCCCATGCATTGTTTCAACAAGAAAGCTCTGTGTCTGCTCTGCGCATCCGCCATGACAGCATTTCTCTTTGGCTGCGGCAGAAACCAGGCAGTTCCCGATATGACCGAGATCATCACCCTTCCCACTGCCCCTGCGCAAACTGAGGCAACCATCGACCCAGACAGGGAGGTGGAAAGTCTCACCGTGGTGCTGTCGGCCGGCGAAATCTATACCCTGAACCAGTACCCCAACCTGAAATCCGTTGACCTTTCCGGCAGCACCTGCTACGCGACGATTCTGGAGTACATGGAAGCGCATCCCAATGTGGACGTGACCTACACGGTTTCTCTTGGCGGCACGGAAGTCTCCAACAAAACCGACTCGGTAGTGCTGGAGCCGGGTTCCTTTACTTATGATGCGCTGCTGGAGAATCTGCAATACCTGCCGAAGCTTGCCATGATTTCCCTGCCCTCGGTGAATCTGACGCCAGCGCAGATCGATGGGCTGCTGCAGGCTTATCCGGAACTGACTCTGGATTACAGCGTGTCTCTTTTCGGAAATCCCGTCTCCTTGGACAGCACCCAGCTGGATTTAAGCAGCATGACCAATTCTCAGGTTTCCGAGGCCTGCGAGAAGCTGGGGATGCTCACCAACCTGACGGATGTAACTCTGGGCAGCGGCCTGTCCATGGAGGACGTGGCCGCCCTGCAGGACGCCGCACCGCACATCACCTTCCACTATACCTTCTCTCTGTTCGGCAAGACTCTGTCTACCACCGACGAAGAGGTGATTTACAAGAATCAGACCATCGGCAACGACGGTGAAGCCCAACTGCGGCAGGCGCTGACAATTTTGGACAATTGCAGCCGCTTTGTGCTGGACAACTGCGGCTTTGACTATGAGGTTCTTGCCAAGGTGCGGGAGGATTTCCGGGACGGCCCCAAAGTGGTCTGGCGGGTATATTTCGGTGTGGACAACCGCTACACCCAACTCACCGACGATGACACGCTTCGGGCTGTCTACAATGTCACCGACGACACCTGCGGCCCCATGAAATACTGCGAAGATGTCAAATACATGGACATCGGCCACAACGAATACCTCACCGATCTGAGTTTTGTGGGCTATATGCCCAATATCGAGGTGCTGATTGCCTCCGGCTGCGCGGCAACGGAACTGGTCGGCTTTGAAAACTGCAAGCAGCTGACCTGGCTGGAGTTGGCAAGCTGCCTGAAGCTGAAAAACATCGATTCGCTGGCAGGCTGCGAAAATCTGCAGTATCTGAACCTGTGCTATACCAAGGTGTCCAATTATATGCCTCTGGACAGTCTGCCGCTGAAACGGTTCGTGTGCCTGAGTCCCAAGGCCTCCGCCAAGGAGCAGAAGACCTTTCAGGAAATCCACGATGGCTGCCGCACGGTTTTCTACGGCTACAGCAATCCCTGGACTCCCTGGCGCTACGATGACAACGGCAAAACCTATAATGACTACTACAAAAACGTGGTTCGCAAGGCCTTCAACTATGACGAACTGGAGAAATACCTGCCCAAAGAGTAATGCGCGTCCCGCGAAAGGAGAATCCCCATGCCGTACGATTTTACGTCTATTCTCGACCGGAAAGGCAAAGACGCTCTGGCCATTGACTGGGTGGGCGTCCCCGGCTCTCCCTACCCAGCGCCGCGGGACGGCTTCGACGTGATCCCCATGTGGGTCGCGGACATGAATTTCCCGGTGGCGCCTTCTATTCAGGCCGCCCTGCTGGAGCGCATCCAGCACCCTGTCTTCGGGTATTTTGATCCTCCGGACGCATACTTTGACGCCATCATCCGCTGGCAGGAAACCCAGTACGGCGTCACCGGACTGACAAGTGCCGACATCGGCTACGAAAACGGCGTGATCGGCGGCGTGATTACCGCGCTGAACGTGCTGTGTTCCCGAGGCGATCCCGTGCTGGTTCACTCCCCCACCTACGTTGGCTATACCCACGCTCTGGAGGACAACGGTTACCATATTATCCATTCTCCTCTGGTGCAGGACGCTGAGGGTATCTGGCGCATGGATTTTGCCGATATGGAGGAAAAACTCCGCCGGTATCAAATCCACGCCGCCATTTTCTGCTCTCCTCACAACCCCTGCGGCCGGGTCTGGGAGCGCCGGGAGATTGAGCAGGTGATGGCGCTGTTCAAAAAGTATCATGTTATGGTGATTTCCGACGAAATCTGGGGCGATATTCTCCTCCCGGGCTACCGTCACATTCCCACCCAGACCGTCAGTGAGGACGCGAAAATGCGCACCGTGGCGCTGTACTCCCCCTCCAAGACCTTCAACCTTGCCGGTCTGGTGGGAAGCTACCATATTATTTATAACCCGCTGCTGAGGGATCGCTGTCAGCGGGAGGGCAATCTGTCCGGCTACAATAACGGGAATGTGCTGTCCATGCACGCTCTGCTGGGAGCCTACTGTCCCGAGGGCGCACAGTGGGTGGAGGCGTTGCGGCAGGCCATCGCAGGCAACATAGACTTTGCCTGCCGCTATATCGAAGAACACTTTACCGGCGTGGAGGTATCCCGTCCCCAGGGCACCTATATGCTGTTTCTCGACTGCGGGAAATGGCTGGCCGCCCACGGAAAAAGTATGGATGAGTTGCTGAAGATGGGCTGGGACGTGGGGGTTGTGTGGCAGGACGGCAGAGCCTTCCATGGTCAGACCCATATCCGGATGAACCTCGCCCTGCCCCTGAGTCGGGTGGAGGAAGCCTTCCGCCGTCTGGACAGGTACGTTTTTTCCGCTGACGGCTAACCTCTGCGCGCCGCCGCTGCCGGGTCGTCCCCCGGCCTGCAGGCGTTCATAGATTTGTCGTTTTTTGTTTTCAATTCCGTTATTGGCTGTTCAAAACCCCGGGGTATTTTAATAACAGAAAGGTTGCGGAAGCCGTGAGCCGCTTCCTTTCAACTCCGTAGATCCTCTTTTCTACCTCTCTTCTTTCCAAACCCCAAGCGGAAAACCCCCGGTATCTGGTCACAGCTGCCGGGGGTTTTTCCATGCAGAATCGGCGGCTGTTCCTTGACATTTTCCTGCCCGGTAGTATAATGAAAGCAGAAATACATTGAAGGAGATGTTTCCCATGTACTACCACATGACCGTCGCGGGATTGGAGCGGGATCTTCCCATCTGCCCCCTGAACGAGAATCTTTCCATTGCCGGCTTTGTGATCTTCGGGGATCCGGAACTGACCGTTGCCTGTGCCCGGGAACTGCTGAAGCGCGCCCCGGAATATGACTACATCATCACCGCCGAGGCAAAGGGCATCCCGCTTGCCCATGAAATGGCACGGCAGGCCGGGGACAGCAAGTACATTCTGGCGCGCAAAGGTCCCAAGCTGTATATGCGGGACATTTTCAGTGTCTCCGTTCACTCCATCACCACCGCCAAGGAGCAGAAGCTGTATCTGGACGGCGCCGACGCGGCTCTCATGAAGGGCAAGCGCATTCTGATCGTGGATGATGTAATCTCTACCGGCGAAAGCCTGCGGGCGCTGGAAGCGCTGGTGGAAAAAGCCGGCGGCAATATCTGCGGCCGTATGGCCATTCTCGCCGAGGGCGACGCCCAGGAGCGCAGCGACCTGATTTATCTGGAAAAGCTGCCTCTGTTCAAGCCTGACGGCACCGTGCTGTAAGCAGTTGACAATCACTGGCATAATTCTGACCGCTCTCCATTCCCGGAGGGCGGTCAGAATTATGCAAAGCAGCCGCAGAGGTTTTCCTCTGCGGCTGTTCCTATTCCAATTAGTCCTCCGCCTTCGCGTCGGCGATGATCTTGGCCTGATTGGCCTTGGGCACTTCCTCGTAGCGGACAAACTCCAGCGTAAAACTGCCCCGTGCCTGGGTCATGGCGCGCAGATCAATGGCATAGCTGCCCATTTCCGCCATGGGCACCTCGGCCTCGATGACGGTATTGCCGTCATGGTCAGGGGTCATACCCATGGGACGACCGCGGCGCTTGCTCAGATCGCCCATGACATCGCCCACGTAGGCTTCCGGAACGGTGACGGTCAAGGCACCGATGGGCTCCAGAATGGTGGGATTGGCATTGGGCATGGCCTCCTTGTAGGCCAGAATGGCCGCCATCTTGAAGGCCATTTCGTTGGAGTCCACGGGATGGTAGGAGCCATCGTACAGGACAGCCTTCAGGCCGACCAGCGGATAGCCTGCCAGCGGGCCCTTCTGAACGGCTTCCTGCAGACCCTTCTCCACGGCGGGATAGAAGTTCCGGGGCACGGAGCCGCCGAAGACCTCCTCTGCGAAGATCAGCGCGTCCTGCTCGTCCTGAGGCTCGAAGCGAATCCACACGTCGCCGAACTGACCGGAGCCGCCGGTCTGCTTCTTGTGACGGCCATGGGCCTGAACGGTCTTCTTGATCTTCTCCCGGTAAGCGACCTTGGCGGGCATCAGCACCGCATCCACGCCAAAGCGGCTCTTCAGCTTGGACACCAGCACATCCAGCTGCTGGTCGCCAAGGCCGGACAGCACCATCTGCTTAGTCTCGGCGTTGTTCACCAGATGGAAGGAAGGATCTTCCTCGTTCAGCCGGTTCAGGCCGGCGCCCACCTTGTCCTCCTGACCCTTGGTCTTGGGCGCAATGGCCATGGAATAGCAGGCAGGAGCGTAGGGAATCTGCTTGAGGGAAACCACCTTTCTGGGGTCGCACAGGGTATCGCCGGTCTTGACCTTGTCCATCTTGCCGATGGCACCGATATCGCCGCAGCCAAGAGCCTTGACCTCAGTGGCCTTCTTGCCGCACATGGTGTACAGTCGTCCCAGCTTTTCCGTATCACCGGTGCGGGAATTCACAAGAGTGGTATCAGAGGTAATCTCGCCGGAGAGCACCTTGATGTAGGAATACTTTCCGTACTGGTCGGACACGGTCTTCCACACAAAGGCGGAGGGCACGCCGCCGGGAGAAACCACGAATTCCTCGGTTTCACCGTCGGCATTGGTGGCCTTGTGATAGTTGCCCTCGGCAGGGTTGGGCAGCAGATCAATGATGTGATCCATAAGCATCAGGCTTCCGAGGCAGGTAACGCCGGAGCCGCACAGCACAGGGAACAGGCTCAGCTCCTCCACGCCGGTGTGCAGGCCGTCCAGCATCTCACGATACGTAAACTCGTCGCCCTCGAAGAAGCGATCCATCAGCGCCTCGTCGGTCTCGGCAACGGCTTCCTTCAGCGCGTCGTTGAATTCCTCGATGACGGGCAGCTTATCCTCGGGCACTTCGATTTCCACCCGCTTCAGATTCTTCATCTCATAGGCGCGCTTGTTCAGCACGTCGATGATGCCGGTGACCTTGTGCTTGTCATCCCAGATGGGCACGACCACGGGTGCGATCTTGTTGCCGTATTTCGCCCGCAGGGCTTCAAAGGTAGCATTGTAGTCGGAGTGATCCTCGTCCACCTTGGAGATGTAGATGAATCGGGGCATATTCCGCTCTTCGCAGTATTTCCACGCCTTCTCAAAGCCCACGGTGATGCCGTCCTTGGCGGAGCACACCAGAATGGCTGCGTCGGCTGCCCGGAGGGCTTCCATGACAGCGCCGGAGAAGTCGAAGGCGCCGGGGGTATCCAGCAGGTTGATCTTAATATTCTTGTATTCCAGCGGCACCACAGAAGTGGAGATGGAAATATGACGCTTGATCTCCTCGGGATCGTAGTCGCAAACGGTGTTGCCGTCGGCATTCTTGCCGATCCGGTCGATGGCACCGGTCATGTACAGTAGACTTTCCGCCAGTGCGGACTTGCCGCTGCCGCTGTGACCCAGCAGGCAGATGTTACGGATGGAATTAACAGTATACATAGTGGTCAAATACTCCTTTCGGGAAGGGAAGCCTTCCTCGCAACTTGGCATGGGTGCCGGGCACCGCAATAAGGACATTATACACGAAAGGAGCGGTTTATGCAACGCTTATTTTCGTCAGATTGCAAAATTGTGTAATTTCCCCCATGGACAGATGATTTCCTGTGCAAAGCACACAAATTTTCTCCCCAATAATTAGCGTGCTGCACAAGGATCCGTGATTCAGAGATGACCGGCAGGGGCAAAAATTACCGCTCCCCATAGTTGGAGAGCGGTATCATCATAGCTGTCAATTGCCGATTGCCAGGAACTCCGCCGGATCTACCGGCTCGTCATGGCAGGTGACGCTGAAATGCACATGGCTGCCCAGCGTGCTTTCTACAATGGCGCTGTCAGAGGCATAGCCAATCGTCTGCCCCATGGTCACGGAGTCGCCGGGCTTCACCGCCAGATTCTCCGCGAGAGAGGAGTACTTGCTGGTGTAGCCGTCGTCGTGGCGGATGACCACGGTGTATCCCATGGCGTCGTCCTCATACACGGTGTATACCTCGCCGTCCGCAGCAGCGTGGACTTCTGCCCCGGCCTCCGCCGCCAGATCCACGCCGTTGTGGACCCGCCAGTCCCGGGTGGTCTGGTTATAGCTCAGCGCTTCCATGGAATAGCCGGAAATGGACGCTCCATCCACGGGAGACATGGTCTTCAGGGGCTTCTTTTCGGTGGGTGCAGAGGTTGTCTCCGTTGCTGCAGGAGCTGTGGTCTGCGCCGGTGCCTGGGTAGCAATTACCGGCACATCCTCCGTCTCCGGAATCAGCGCCGGGATTTCTCCGGCAGTCTCCTGCAGGGAAACCTCCTGCGTACTGTTTGCGTTTCTGTAGTATACATAGCCAGTGATCCCGATTGCGACGGCGCACAGGATCAGGGCTATGTAATAGCCCTTACCGCCGCGGCGGGAACGTTTGTTGTCGCTCATAAATAAGCACCTCCGATGCTGATTATGGGCAGGTTTTTGGGAAGTTAAACAGTGTTCCATAAAAAAACCTTCCCCCGCAGGGGAAGGTTTTTTTGCTACTTCGGCACGATGCCGTTGGTCAGTGCCTGCGTAAACGTAAACCGATAGCTGACCACATTTTCCTTTGGCTCCTGCGTCAGCTCCAATCCTGTGAAATAGCAGTACCGGATGCCCCAGATGGGGTGCTCCAGATTCCCGGCAGTCTTGTCCTCGAACAGCAGCTGCAACTGCTTGAACTGGTCGTAGGCATCCTCCCCATAGAATACGCCGGAGCCGGTGATGGTGCGCTTCAGCTCGCCCATACCGTCGAAGTAGGTCACGCCGCTTTCCGTGTGGTACTGCGGCTCCCGGGTAGTTTTTTCCTCATAGGTATGGGGATTCCGGGGCCAGACAAAGGTTTTATAGCTAAGATAATCCATCGGTTACCTCCCTGCGTGCCAGCGCCACGCCCTTGTGAGTGCGCCGCAGGCCTTCCTTGGTAAATTCCCGCCGGGTGCTGAGCCAGGTGCAGCCGGTGAACTCCTCGGTCTTCTCATCCGTCACCAGCCGCAGGGTAAATCCCGGCTCCGGCTCCTCCGTAACGCCGGAACCGGCCGGGATCAGTTCTTCCAGCGTAATGTCCCAGTAGTGGCTTCCCTCGCTGACCCCGGTGGGCGCCGCTTCTCCCATGACGAATTCCACCTGACGGCCGGTATGCTCCTCCACTGAAATTCCCACGGCAAAGCGCTGAATGAGATCGTCGATGTAGCAGTAAAATCCCGGCCAGATCACGCAGGCATCCGCATCGGTTGTGCCGGTAAAGGTTGCCAGTACGTTCACCACATACACCTGAGAAACGCCGTCATAGGTACACCCGTTCTGCACGCACACAGCCCCTGCCCAGCGCAGGATCTCCGTTGCCCGCAGAGCCTCCACCTCACAGGCGGTGCCGCCGGTGGAAGCGGGACTGATGATGCTGACCTCCATGGTCACCGTCAGGTTGGCTCTGTCCACCTTTTCGATGTGCACCGTGGCCACCGTCTCCCCGATCTGGGGATACTTCTGACCGGGATAGGCCACATCCGCCCGAAAGCCTGCCTGCTGCAGCCGCCGCAGCACCAACTCTAGGATGGAATACCCCATGTATCGTTGACCCCCTTCTCCACGCACAGCCCCCACTGGTAGATGGGCTGATTTTCATAGTAGTACGGCTCCACCCGGCGGAACAGGTAAGATTTCTGCCCCAGCAGCAGGGTATCTCCTTCCTTCACCGTCACGCCTACGGGACCCATGTACACATACTGTCCCCGGGAGATTTCTCCCAGCAGGGACACCATGCTTTCCATATTCTGCCAGCTTTTGGAGTTCACCGCCCGGAAAAAGCCCCGGGCGGTTTTTCGCTCCTCACCGCTGACAATGGTCATGTCCGTACCGAAGCGCGCCATGACCTTTTCAACGGTCTGCCGCATATCACACCCCCTGAAAGCAAAAGGCGTCTCTGAGATAGGGGCGCAGCAGCTCCATCGCCTGCGCCTGAAGGCTCTCGGGAGAGAGCTGGCTGTTGCTCTGCCCCTGCTTCACCGTCAGATCTCCGGCCTGGAATTCCTGAATTTCCCCGCCGGCTCTGCCCCGATACCACTGTCCCAGTGCGTACAGGCTGGCTGCCGCCACAAAATCCTCCCGGCAGTCCTCCGGAGTAATTTCCTCCCGCAGCTGGCAGGACAGCGTATTCACCGCCGCGCCGCACAGCAGTCGCAGTAACTCCCGGCCGGAGGTATCCATTTCCCCGGCCAGCAACTCTGCCTGCGAAAACACCTGATCGGCTACCCTCATACGTTCAGCACGCAGGCCGCGCCGTCGCAGATCTTGCCGAAGCCGGAGATGGAGGTGATAGCTGCCCGCTCCAGCTGCCGATCAATGAGCTTGTCGTACTCCACCAGCACATCCCCGGCGCGCACCAGTTCCAGTGCATAGCGGTTGTCCAGGCCAATGATCACACCGTCGGCCACTGCTCCGGTGCGGTGCAGCTGGGCGCCCAGGGGGGAGGTCAGCTTGCCGGTACCCTGGAAATTCAGACCGGTGAGGGGATTCTGCAGTTCGGGCACCTTCAGCAGCTTGGTCATGGTGGCAGTGGAGCAGAGGATGGTGTTCATGGTGTAGGGGTCAAACTGCCCCCAGAACTCTACCAGCTGGTCATATTTCAGCGTACCCTTGGTGCCGGAAATGGGGCTGGTGCCGATGGTGTACTGGACGGCAGCATTGTCGTTTCCGTCACCCTCGATCAGAACCTTCACCGCGTCGGCCAGCTGCTGCTTCTGAATGTGGGCGCCGATCTGGCGCAGCATGACGCTGAACAGATCCAGCTTCTGGAACCGCAGTGCTTCGTAGGAAGCCACCAGCATCCGACCCCGCTTGGTCAGGCTCACCAGATGCTCCTTGGTTTTCACCTCGGTTTCAGGAATGGCCGCGCCCTCCTCCACATTCTTCAGTTCCTTGTCCGCGTCCGTGGGATTGGAGTAGATGGAGCGGTAGTCCATGGCGTCGATCACCGTAGTGGTGGCGGTGATGGCAGGCAGGATATCGTTTTCCTCCATACCCTGCCGAACGGTGCGGGCGATGTACTCCGGGAACAGCACCGCGGAATCCATGGTGCGGAAGAACTTCTCCACGGGAGAGGAGCCCGCCCCCTTGACCCGGATGCCGAAGCGCTTCAGCTGCCGCTGAAAGGCGTCGGTGCCCTCCAGCGCGGTGCCCCGGTAATTCTCGCTGGGATCCAGAGATTCCAGCACCTGCGTAAAGCTCATGCCTTCCTGCCGGTACATTCCTTTTTCCAGTTTCAAATTGTCATAACCCATTTTCATTTTCCTCCTACTATAAATGAAGTATATGGTCACCGGATTGCTCCGGGGAGACCCTGATAGCCTTCCCTCTGGGGAAGGTGTTCGCCATAACGCTCCTGCAGATGGGTGCGCGCTACGCCTCTTCAGTCAAAAATCAGAGATTTTGCCAGCTTCCCCAAAGGGGAAGCCATTTTAAATCAAAAAACCGCTTTCCACTTCCTCGCCCTTGCGGTCAAAGCCACCCAACTGGGTGACAATGGGCAGGCTTTCATCCAGACGTGCCTGCAGCGCTTCCTTCAGCGCCAGCAGATCCCCGGCAGCGGCGGACTTTGTCAGATTCCGCAAAACCTGCTCGGAAACCCCCAGCTCCAGCGCCAGACCCAGCCGTACCACGCTGTCCTCCAACTCCTTCTGGTATCGCTTGCCCAGTTCCGCCTGGGCGCACAGCGATCGGTATTCTCCCTGGGCGCCGTTCTGCTCCGCCAGTTCCTTCAGCGACGGGGCGTGTCCGCCCATGGCCTTCAGCACGCCGGCCTCCCGCTGGGCTGGCACCGCCACAAAGGAAAACTCGTAGGCATCCACCGGCTCCTTCAGAATCACCGCACAGGTCTGCCCCTCGTAGTCTTCTCCCTTAACGTGTCCGCAGGTGCCGTACTCGCTGCCGCAGATAGAGCACACCGCCTGACCCATGGCGCAGCCCACGCTCACCTCTTTCTTGATGCCCGCCTCAATATCGGCAATGAGTTCGTCGTTGCTGCCGCCCCGGCGAATGTACGCCCAAGCCTTGATGTAGCTGGTGCCCTGCTCTTTGACCACCTGAGTCTCAAAAATTCTGGCTACCTGTTTTTCCGTGCTCCATTTGTGATCCACGATGCCGGTCTTGCCAACAAACAGCTTCGCCAGCGCGGGCAGCGCTCCGGTGTCGAACCGCTCTCCATCCCGATCTACCTGATCGTCGCACAGCCGCAGGGAAAAGACATATACCTGCTCCCCATTCAGTCGCGATTTCGCCAGCGCGTTGATTTGCTCCAGCTGCATGGCGGTGGGTGCCCCGCTGGTCACCGCCTGCGCCGCTTTTCTTACTTCCATTGCATTCCCTCCTGTGTTCCTTTTGTCATTACCCGCCAGTCCTCAGGCCGACGCGGCAGTCCCCTCAATTTTTGTTCACTTCCGCCCGGTATTTTTCCGCCTGCGCCCGGTTCAGCTCTGCCTGAGATTCCTGAGTAATGTCCTGCAGGCTGATATCGTCCCACTCAATCTGTACCCGGTTATCCAGTCCTTCCAGTGCCAGATAGGTCTGACAGATTTTCCGCATGGCAGGCTCAACCGCCCGGCGCAGCGCCCACAGTTCCGAAGTCAGCAGATCCGCCTGCTGGGTGCTCATGCGTTCCGTGGTGCTCCAGCTTAAGCCCAGCAGGAAGGGGGGCAAACCGGTTTTGGCCACCAGCTGCTCCAGAATCTGCCGCACAGGCACTTCGGAGTCCAGAATGGGGGCTTCCCCACCGATGACCTTGATTTCCACGTCTCCCACGGCCACGAAGTCCCGGACAGTGCCGTTTTTGTTGTCCTCCATGGCCTTCGCCCATTCTTCGGCGATGGCCTTGCCCCGCTCCTGGGCAGCCGCACCGTCCAACTCCTCGCCGCCCTTGCATATGACGCTGTAGCGGATGTTGCCGGCCCGTTCCCAGTTCACGCCGATGGTGTTGTAAATCTTCAGCAGGATGTCCGCCAGGAAGGGCATTCCCCGGAACATACTTACGCCGTAGGGATGGGCAGGCTCCGGATGCCAAGTGGTGAACAGCAGCAGATTCTGGTAAGGCAGCGGACGCATCAGCCCGTGCTCATCCATGCCCCAAAGCACCGTCTCCAGGGCATTCTCCCCTTCCTGTGCTTCCAGCTTAGTCACGTCGCCCCAACACACCGCCCGGAGCCGCCCGCCGGCTACTACCAGCTCTCCCACAGCCCGTCCGTAGGTCAGCAGGCTGTCCAGATACCCGCTCAAGAAACTCTCAATGCCCATCTGCCCCCTGCCGCAGGGCATCATTTCCAAAAACGCGTTCAGTTTTTTTTGCGCCTCGGGGTTTGCGCATTTCACCTGAAAGCCGCCGCAGAGCCGAACCATCTTCCCCACGGCGGCATCCAGCACCGGGATCGCCTCCCGCATTTCCCGGTAAACCCGTTCCTCCCCGCCGCCTAAGGGGACAAAGCCCCGCATGGCGCCGAAGGGATGGGTGTCCCCGCAGCGCAGCTGACACACCGCCGCCACGCCGCCGGATTCCTTCTTTTTCCGTTTCAATCAAACAACCCCTTCCGTTCTTGAAATGCTGAATGATAAATGCAAAATGCAGAATTGTGGTATTTCCTTCGGAAATGGTTTTACTATTGTCCACGGAGCGGACGCTATCATTCTGCATTCATCATCATGCATTCTTCCTCTCCACGCTGTACGCCGCGAACCCACCGCTCTGCTCCCCCAGCACGGTGGAAACGAAGTAGCGCATATCGTCCATGGCATGATCGTGCTCCTTGCGCACCCGATCCTGTCCGCTGCCGCCCGGCTCCCAGAGGTACTCCCCCAATTCCCGGATGCAGTCCGCGCAATTCTCGCAGATCACGATTTTCCCGGTTTTCAGGCAGTCTGAGGTAAGCCGAATGCCGCTGAGCACGTCGTTTTTGGCTTTCTTCACCTTCCAGCCTTTCCGCCGCAGCACCTCAATGAAGCTGGCCGCCGACGGGTCAACGATAACCCCCCGAATATCCCGTTCTCCCGCCAATTTGGCGAGGGCGGCGGCGTATTCCTCGTCGGTCATCTGATGTTTTTCCTTCCGGGAATCGAAGTAAAATTCTTTCACCCGGTACCATGCGCCGCCGTTTTTTCCCCACAACCCCATGGAGGTGGGATTCACCGTTCCGTAGTCGCAGGAAATGTACCACTTTTCGCAAGTTTCCGGGGCTTTCCCCAGCATATCTGCCGCAAAAAAGTCGTAGACCCGTCCTTCCGCCTGCACCCACTGCCCCAGAATGTACCGCTGGTAGAAAACCCCGGTGTACAGTCGCTGGTAACGCTGGCGAATGGCCTCCGTCAGGGAGGGGTTGTCCTCCATGGTAAATCGCAATCTCAGACAGTTCCGCCTTTCCGCCTCCAGAATCCAGGTCTTGTAAAACCAGTGTTCCGGCCCTTCCGGGTTGCAGTTGAACCACAGCCGACTACCGGCCACGCTGCACCGGGCGCAGGCCTGCTCTACAAAGCTGCGGGGCATCAGCGCCACCTCGTCCAGCAGGACTCCTGCAAAGGTAATGCCCTGAATCAGGGATGCGGAGCTTTCATCCCGCCCACCGAAGGTGTAAAAGTGATTTTCGTGTCCCCAAAGGGACACACTCACCAGATTTTCGGTTCGTTTTTCCCGACAGACGGCTCCCAACGCGGTCAGCTTTGGCAGGATCTCCGACAGCACATTCCGCCGCAAGGAGGCGATGGTCTTCCCACATAGGCCAAACTTCTGATCGTCAAAGCAGTACATGGCCCACAGGAAAAAGCCCAACCCCATGGCCAGCGTTTTTCCGGAGCGCACCGCTCCGTCACAGACGATGGCTTCCCTTTCCCGGTAGGGCGAGTCCGGCATCCACCAGGTCAGCACGATCCTCTGCTTGGGCGAAAACGGCTTCATGGCGTATCACCGCCCCGCAGCGCCTGCAAAAACGCTTCCATCTCCCCTTCCTGACCGCCGGTAGCGGCGGAGAGCGCCTCCAAAGCCCGCAGCCGGTCAATGAGCCTGACCTCCACCGTCCCTTTTTCGTTTCGTTTCACCTCACTGAGCAACGTCAGATCCAGCTCCTCCAGATTTGGCTGATCCTCCAGCACCAGCTTCACGCAGTCATTGGCTCTGCCAAAGGCCAGTTCCGCCAGACGCCGTATCACATCCTGCTTCCGGATGCTGCCGGAACGGATTCTCTTTCCCAACGCGCCCGTCAATTCGTTCTTTCCCATTGTGTCCTCCTTTCACCCGTAGTCCAAAATCCCGCCAAAGTTGCACGTTTTCGTGCAACTTCAGAAAACTTTTCCGAAATTTTCTCCGTGCAATGTCTTATCCCGCCTGCGGCAGTTCGGAAGGCGTTGCTTTTTGCGCAGAAAACAGTTGCATTTTCCGGCATTCCCCGCTAAAATGGATATAGCAGCTGATTCCGGCGGAACACCGGAAAACGAGAATCATACAGGAGAGATCATTATGACCATTGAACAGTGCTACCAGGCAATGGGCGGAAGCTACGACGAAGTCAGCGGTCGGCTTCCAAGCAAACGGTTGGTAGAAAAATTTGCCCGTAAATTTCTGGACGACCAGAGCTATTCCCAATTGCGTCAGGCCTTGGAAACCGGCAGCCGGGAGGAAGCCTTCCGTGCCGCCCACACTTTGAAGGGCGTTGCCGCCAACCTCAGTTTCACCCGGCTGCGCGCCTCCTCCAGTGATCTGACGGAGCTGCTGCGGAATGCGGATGCCATTCCTCCGGAAGCGTCTTCCCTGATGGAAGCGGTCACACGGGATTACGAGGCCACCGTCGCCGCCATCCGCCAGCTTGACTAAGTCTGCGTCTTTCTTCTTCCGCGGTTTTTACCTGAATCAGGGGTTCCCTAAAACAGGAAAAGGCTCTCCGGGAATTCTCCCGAAGAGCCTTCTTATTTTTAGCAAATGCGCCGCCGCAGCAAACCAGCCACGGCGGCGTATCGGTTTCTTCACAACTGGCCAATTGCCCTCCGGCTCTCAGTCCCCGTAGCCCATGGGGTTCTTGGACTGCCAGCGCCAGGAGTCCCGGCACATATCGATCAGGGTCTTCTCCGCCTTCCAGCCCAAGACCTCCGCGCTCTTGGAAGGATCTGCGTAGCAGGTGGGCAGATCACCGGGGCGGCGCGCCACAATCTTATAAGGCAGCGTCAGGTTGTTGGCCTGCTCAAAGGCCTTCACCATATCCAGCACGCTGTAGCCCGTTCCGGTGCCCAGATTGAACACCTCGCAGCCCGGATGCTCTACAACATACTTCACCGCCGCCACGTGTCCCTTTGCCAGATCAACGACGTGGATGTAGTCCCGCACGCCGGTGCCGTCGGGAGTATCGTAGTCGTTGCCGTACACGCTGAGGTATTCCCGGCGGCCGATGGCCACCTGCGTGATATAGGGCATCAGATTGTTGGGAATGCCCCGGGGATCCTCACCGATCAGGCCGGACTCATGGGCGCCGATGGGGTTAAAGTAGCGCAGCAGCACAATGTTCCACTCCGGGTCCGCCACGGACATACCGGACAGGATCTGCTCCGTCATGTACTTGGTCCAGCCGTAGGGGTTGGTGCAGTTGCCGGTGCGGCTGGTTTCCCGCAAAGGCATCTCGTTGTCTCCGGAGTAGACGGTGGCGGAGGAGGAGAAGATGATTCTCTTGCAGCCCGCCTCACCCATGACCTTGGTCAGCACCAGGGTGGAATTCAGATTGTTGTCGTAGTAGCGCCAAGGCTGGGCGACAGATTCCCCCACAGCCTTCAGGCCGGCGAAATGAATCACGGCGGAAATGTCGTTTTCCGCGAAGATCTTCCGCAGCAGCGCCTCATCCCGCACATCGCCCTTGTAAAACCTGGGTTTCTTGCCGGTAAGGATTTCCACCCGCTCCAGACTCTTGGGGTTGGAATTGCACAGATTATCAATCACCACTACGCCATAGCCGCTGTTCAGCAGTTCCACGCAGGTGTGGGAGCCGATATATCCGGCTCCGCCGGTAACCAGAATGTTCATGGGAATCGTCCTCCTTATTATTATCGTATAGAAATTATACTTCCATATAGAAGAGATGTCAATGCAGCGGAGCGTGCTGCGGTAATACCATCCTGCTTATTTTGCGTACTTCTGCACAACCGCAGCCATTTCCTCAAACTGTTTCTCCATATCGGACACCAGCTTGAACTGGGTGCGGCAGCGATCCAGATTCTGCTCCGGATAGTGAATACGGAAGTAATGGTCGCCGTCCAGGTAATCCGTCAGGAAACGAATGCCGCATTCCAGAGTCATCAGCCTTGCGCCCCAGGGCAGGTATTCCAGTTCGGCGGGGGTCAGGCTGCCCTGAGCTCCCTCCAGGAAGCCCCGGGTGTATGCCTCAAACAGCTCCATATCAAAATTGACCTTGGACAGATCCTTTTCGTCCTCCTTGGAGTGGTTTGCGCCGAAACGGATGGAGTCGCCAAAATCATTGATGGAAAGTCCCGGCATGGTGGTATCCAGATCAATGACGCAGATGCCCTCATGGGTTGTCCGGTCAATGAGGATGTTGTTCAGTTTTGTATCGTTGTGGGTGACCCGCAGGGGCAGCTTGCCGCTGCGCAGGGCATCCAGCGCCACGGAGCAGTCGGCTCTTCTGTCCAGAACGAACTGAATCTCCTCCAGAATATCCTTTGCCCGGTTCATTTTGTCCGCCTTCAGCGCCGCCTCAAACTTTGCGAACCGGTCTTCCGTGTTATGGAAGTTCGCAATGGTTTCGTGAAGCGTTTCGGCAGGGTAGTCCCGCAGAAGATACTGAAAGCGTCCAAAAGCTCTGGCGGAGGCCTCAAACAGCTCGGGCGTAGCGGACTGGAAGCAGTCCGTGTTTTCAATGAAGGGGGTCAGCCGCCACACCTTCCCGTTGGAATCCGTGTAGAAATCTCTGCCATCCCGGGTCTTCACCAGACTCAGGGTCTCCCGAGCGGGGTCACCGCCGTTTTCCAGAATCTGATTTCTTAAATAAGAGGTAATGCCGATAAAGTTCTCCATCAGCTCTTCCGGATGGGGGAACGCCGCGCTGCTCATGCCCTGCAGGATAAACCGAATGCAGTCGCCCTCCTGGGGCTGGCACAGGACGCAGAAGGTATCGTTGATATGTCCCTGACCATAGCGAACCGCGCCCAGCAGCGTATCCGGAAAAACATAGGCCTTCAGCACTTCCTCAAGGATCGGGTCGGATTGCGGAATCGTGATGTGTAACATAATTGGTTCCCTCCTGATTATTCCCGGAAACAGCAATTCAGGTAATTACGCAAAGAAATAGTTGATATATATAAAATTACATGGAATTGCCATCCCAATTTTCTCCAGTATACCACACAAAACACGGCTGTGCAACCATTTCCGATGGTGATTTCCAACTTTTTTTGCACTTTCAAATTGTACAATTTGAAGTGCTTCCTTTTGTAAGATTTTCCAATTTTGTGAAAAAGATCAAAAAAACGTCAAATTGGAGACGAATTATAATTGACTTCTCCATTTTTTCCTGTATACTAATAGTTGAAGTGAGTCGTCGTTCAAAAAGACAAATTCATTCGTTCCCGGGCAAGCCTGGGATCGATTGTCTGGCTTTTACAGTGCCATTGGCGCTGCGAATGCATATATTTTTCACACAAATGGAGGACATAAGATGAAGAAGATTATTTCTGTGCTGCTGGTCCTGACCATGGTGCTGGCTCTGGCAGCCTGCGGCGGCAATGCCGCTCCCGCTGAGACTCAGGCTCCCGCCGCCGCTTCCGACGCGGGCAAGACCACGATCAGCGTCATCGCCGCCCAGTATGGTCAGAACACTGCCGACTGGTGGGTTGGCTTCGAGAAGGACTTCGAGGCTGCCAATCCCAGCATTGATCTGGTTGTTGACGTTGTTTCCTGGAACGACATCTATACTGTAGTCAACACCCGTATCGCCAACGGCGAAGCTCCCGACATCCTGAACATCGATGTGTTTGCCGATTATCAGGCTGACGGCCTGCTGCTGCCCGCCAAGGATTACGTCTCCGAGGAGACCTACGCCAAGATGTACCCCTCCTTCCTGGATCAGTCCGTTGTGGACGGCACTGTCTGGGCGATTCCGGATCTGGCTTCCGCCCGTGCCCTGTACTATAATAAGGACATCTTCGATGAGTGCGGTCTGGAAGTTCCCACCACCTGGGACGAGCTGACTGCCGCCTGCAAGGTCATCAAGGACAAGTACAACGGTGAAGTATATCCCTGGGGCATTGATATGACCACCGATGAAGGTCAGGCTGCTTTCGCTTACTACACCTGGAACAATGGCGGCGGCTTTGTGGATGAGAACGGTGACTGGACTCTGAACAGCCCCGAGAACGTGGAAGCCATTGAGTACGCCATCGGCCTGGTTAAGGATGGTCTGACCAACTCCGACCCCGCCAACCAGACCCGTTACAATCTGCAGGATATGTTCGGCGCCGGCAAGCTGGCTATGGTCATTGCCCCCAACTCCCTGCCCACCTACTGCGCAGATGGTGGCTACACCGTCAATTATGAGGTTGCTTCCATTCCCGCCAACGGTGATAATCCTTCTGTCTCCGCCGGTGTTATGGATCGGTTCATGTGCTTCGATAACGGCTATACCGATGAAGAGATGGCCGCCATCACCACCTTCTTCGATTTCTTCTATGATGATGCCCGTTACTCCGACTGGGTTCTGATGGAAGGCTTCCTGCCCGCCACCTCCGCCGGTGCCGAGAAGGTAGCTGCCGCCGATCCCTCCATGGCTCCCTGGATTGACATCGTCGGTTCTTCCAAGTTCTATCCCACCTCCAAGGCTGAGTGGGCGGACGTCAAGCAGGGTGTTATCGATGTAGAGCAGCAGGCTCTGCTGGGTGGAAACGTTCAGGAGTTGCTGGACAATCTGCAGGCCGAAATCGCCGGCTGATTCTGATGCATCGCCCGTTTGATTAAATAGCGCGTGTGGGCCGGGTCCGAAATGGCCCGGCTCACTTTGTTGCAGCCATTTTCAGAGCGCATTTTGGGATGCGCGTTGAAAATGACTGCAGCGAAGTACCGCCCACCCCAATTGCATTTTCCCGGGATTGAGCTGGTCTCATAGGAATCCCATTTCAAAAGGAGGTACTCCCCGTGAAGAAAAATGCCCCCCGTACTCTGCTGAACAGAACGGAACCCTATCTGTGGATTCTGCCCAGCGTCATTCTAATGACGGTCTTTATTATCGTGCCCATCTGCTTTGTGTTCCGCATGGCATTCAGTCAGGTGACGAAAGCCGGACTGATTAAAGGCTTCAACGGCTTTGCCAACTTCTCCAAGGTTCTCAGCAGCCCCAAGTTTGGCATTGTCCTGAGAAACACCGTTGTCTGGACAATCGTGGTAGTTGGCCTTTCCACCATCCTGGGCTTTATTCTCGCACTGCTTTTGAACAACAAATTCAAGGGTCGTAAAATTGCCCGTGCCATCATTGTCTTCCCCTGGGCAACCACGCTGGTCATTCAGGCAAGCGTATGGAAGTTCATTATTGACACCGACTACGGTGCCCTGAACACCCTTCTGAAGACGCTGGGAATCATTCAGCAGAATGTAAACTGGACGCCCACGCCGGAAGCCTATTTCGCCTGGGAAATCGCCTGCGGCATCTTTGTTACGATTCCCTTTGTCTGCTTCACCGCGCTTTCCGGCCTGCAGAGCATTGATTCCAGCCTGTATGAAGCGGCCACCATGGATGGTGCCAACTACTGGCAGAAGCTGTTCCACATTACCCTGCCTTTGGTCAAATCCAGCCTGACCGTCGCCACTGTGCTGAATATTATCTATGTATTCAACTCCTTCCCCATTGTGTGGACTATTACCAAGGGCGATCCCGCCAGCCGCACCGATACGCTGGTCACCTATCTGTATAAGCTGGCCTTCTACAACGGCAAGCAGGGCGAGGCCGCTGCGGTTTCCGTCATCGGCTTTGTGATTCTTCTGATCTGCGCCAGCGTCTACATGGTTTCCACTCTGAAGAAAGGAGACGACTAATCATGGCAAATTCCATCCATGTCAATTGGGGCAAGCTTTTGAGACGGATCTTACTGTACTTTGTCGTTGTCCTGATCTGTCTGTTCACGCTGTATCCCTATCTTGTGATGTTTACCACCGCATTAAAGAGCCGGGCGGAGATTTTCGCAATTAACGGCACCGTCTTCCCGATTCACGCGCTGTGGAGCAACTTTGTAGATATCTGGACCCGGGCGCCTATGGCGCGCTATATGCTCAACTCCATTCTCATTGCTGCCGGTTCCACCGCCATTGCCATGATCTGCGGTATTCCTGCCGCCTATGCGCTGGCGCGTATGAAATTCAAGGGTCAGACCGCATTTCTGGGCTTCATTATCGTATCCCAGATGTTCGCTCCCGTGGTGCTGTTGATCGGTATATACAAAGTCATGCAGATTTTCGGTCTTACCAACAGCATTCTGGGGCTAATTTTCATCAATGCCGCTTTCAATCAGGCGTTCACTATCTGGCTGCTCCGCGGCACCTTTATGTCCATCTCGGCTGAGATGGAGCAGGCCGCTACCATTGATGGCTGCAACCGGCTTCAGGCCATGTTTAAGGTGCTGCTGCCCGTTGCCGCTCCCGGCATCGTAACCACCCTGATTTTCATTTTCATCAACGCCTGGAACGAGTACACCGTGGCTCTGTGCCTGATCTCCACGGATGTCTACAAGCCGCTGACCGTTGGTATCAATATCTTCAACGGTTATAACATGATTGAGTGGCAGTACCTGTTTGCCGCCTCCATCTTTGCTATTGTCCCTGTAGTCATTCTGTTCATGTCCATCGAAAAGAATCTGACCAGCGGTCTCACCGCCGGCGGCG
>JAXEAK010000110.1:0-10563 GCA_034094395.1 Faecousia sp. | reverse complement strand
CTGGGTGCGCTGGGATATGAACAGGGGATATTCCGCATTCCCGGAAATGACGTGCCCTTTGCCATGTTTCGCCCGCTGCAGCCCGGCGCCCGGAAGCCAGGCTATTTTGGGTGGGCATTTGAATAATACTAACTCTTGATTAAAAACTTTAATTCTTTCCGGCCTGAATTGCGCCAGAATGCGTTATCTTCCTTGCTGGGCGTCAGCCCAGCGGCGTCATCTGCCTTTTCTGGCACAATTCATTCTCGGAAAGCTTTTAAAGCTTTCAATCAAGAATTAGTATAAGGAAACCGGCGAAGCGTTTGCTTCGCCGGTACTTTTATAGCAGCAGGCTGATGCCGTAAATAACCACCAGATGTAGGGGATAGTACAGATAAAACAGCCAGCCAAGACGGTGTTTTCCCCGCTGGCCGTTGTACATTGCCAGCAGCGGTACGGCAAGCAGCGACCACCATTGCAGACCGCCAAGAGACAGGCACAGCAGCAAAACGCCTGCCAGGAACGACCGGAGACTGCGGCCGTCAAAGTAAACGATCACCGGCAGCAGAACGCCGAAAATGCCATAGTCCACATCAAAGCCGGGAATGATTCTGGGCAGCAGCACACAAATCAGAACAGCGCCCGCCAGTACGGCGATTGCCCCTATGCGGGGAAGCAGCCCCTTCTGGGCGTTGTCCACGGCGCAGATCAGCCCGACGGACAGGGAAAAGGTCACCAGAATGCACTGGTACAGGGAGTGATCTGCAATCCAGTAGACTATCTGGCACACCAGCGCCAGCCCGGCGAGCCGAAGAAAATACCCCATCCTGTCGTGGGTGTAATGGCAGCCCTCGGCAATCATGTAGGCGTAAATGGGCATGGCGAGCCGCCCGAGGATCCGCAGCACCTGCCACTGGGGCAGGAGAAGCACACCGATATGATCGATGGTCATGGCAAGCATGGCAATGATTTTCAGCTGATTGCCGGTAAGACTGAACCGGGTCTGAACAGCGGGCATGGCAGACACCTCCAAATATTGCCAATTATACCATGGGCTTCCCGGCGCGTCAATGCGCCCAGCGGACGAATAAACGGCGCCGATTGCACTCGGCGCCGTTTGTGGCTGGATTGGCGGATCAGGCAAAATGAAGGATGATTTGCCCGGCATCGGAGACGGTGCCCTTCGCAACAGGAACCGCGATGTGGCAATTTGTCCGCTCGGCGGTTTCCTCGCCGGTGATGGCGACGGTGATGTCACAGCCGCCGTTGGCGCAGGATACTTCCGTGACGACGCAGGTCTGCCCGGCGGACACGTCGTCCACGGGGATCAGCAACAGGTCATGGGAAGCAAACCAATCCCCGTCGTAGCTGCTGCAGGCATCCCGCAGGGCATCCAGCTGGTACAGCGTGTCCCATTCCGCCAGATAGGCGTCCAGTTCCTCCGGGGAAGTAAGCAGCGCCGCAGTGGTACCCTGACGATCTTCGGCGCAATCGCGGTTGATCGGGGTTTCTATGCACAAATACCCATCGGCGCTTCCTGCGGCGGCATCGGGAGCGGCTGCCTTGGGGGCGGCCTGCCCTGCCGCCGCCAGCGGCGCTTCCCCGGAATCCACCGCTTCCTCCTGCATGGCGTCAAAGGGAGCGGCAGCAGCCATTTCTGTATTTGCATTCTTCTGCTGGAAGCTGCGGTAAGCCATAGCCGAGCACAGAACCGCCGCAAGGCAGGCGGCCAAAGCGGCATACCGCTTCCAGGGGAGTACTTTCGGTTTGCGGCAGCGGATTTTGTCGGCCTGGGCAATGAGGTCGGCAGGAAGAAGGGTCAGAGCATCGTGAAATTGTTCGCCGGTCATAGACAAAAGCCCTCCTTTTCCAGGTATTCCTTCAGCCCGATCCGGGTACGGTACAGCAGGCTTTTGACCTTGCTTTCCGACATCCCGAGATACCGGGCGATTTCCTTCACCGGGTCGAGAAAGTAGTACCGCCCCAGAAAAGCGGTCTGGACTTCCTGACTTTGCAGCCGCAAATACACGCCAATGGCGTCTGCCAGCGCTTTGGCATTGACGATTTCCTCCGTGGTGTTGCCCCCGGAAACGCAGTCCGAGAGTTCGGAAAGAGACAGGGCGTATTCCGATGCCACCCGCTTGCCCCGGGTGCGGTAGCGGAGCCGGTCGATGGAGATCCTCCGGGTCAGCTTGGCAAGGTAGGCGGACAGAATGCCGGGGCGGTGCGGCGGCATGGAGTTCCACGCGGCGAGGTATGTATCGTTGACGCTCTCCCGGCTGTCTTCCATATTATTCAGAATGTTCTGGGCGATTTTTTGTAAGTAGCGGTCATATTTTATCTGCGTTTCCGCGATGGCCTGTTCACTGCGCTCCCAGTACAGGGCCACAATGCGTTCATCATCCATGGGGTCGCCTCCTCTCGTTATGATACTCGACAAAAAACGGGGTTGGTTGCAAAAACGCGAAAAAAGCCTTCCCCTCTGGGGAAGGTGGCAGCCCGAAGGGCTGACGGAAGAGGGTAGCACCTCTCCCGACCTCGCTGTCGCTCGGCCACCCTCCACGAGGGGGAGGGCTTTGTTCACTCTGCACTGAGTTCGATGCGGTCGTTGCTGATGCCCTGCTGGTGGAAAACCTTCAGCAGCTTTTCCGGAGTCATCCCGGCGCGCTCCTCGCCGGACAAATCCAGCACAATGGTGCCGCCCTTCATCATAATGGTGCGGTTGCCTAAGGAAAGGGCGGAGGGAATGTTGTGGGTAATCATCAGGCAGGTGATGCCGTTGTCCGCGACGATTTGCCGGGTGAGGGACAGAACCTTATCCGCCGTGGCAGGATCGAGAGCGGCGGTGTGTTCGTCCAGCAGCAGCAGCTTGGGGGTGACCATGGTGGCCATCAGCAGGGTAAGCGCCTGACGCTGGCCGCCGGACAGCAGCCCCACCGGCTGATCCATCCGATCCTCCAGACCAAGCCCCAGCTGGCTCAGGCGTTCCCGGAAGTCCTTCCGGTCGGCGTGGGAGATCATGGAGAAGGGAGAGGTGCCGGAGGAGGCGCGCATATAGGCCAGAGCCAGATTTTCCTCGATGGTCATGCTGGGGGCGGTGCCCTTCAGAGGATCCTGAAACATCCGCCCGATGAACTTGCTGCGCTTAAAGTCCGGCAAGCTGGTGATATTCTGCCCGTCCAGTCGGATGGAGCCGCAGTCTACCGGGAAGGTGCCGGCGATGGCGTTGAACAACGTAGACTTGCCCGCGCCGTTGGAGCCGAGAATGGTGACGAAGTCGCCCTTGTGAAGATGCAGGCTTAAATCCGTCAGGGCTTTTTTCTCGTTGATGGTTCCCGGGTTAAAGGTTTTGGAGATATTGGAGATCTTCAGCATTTTTCGTTTCCTCCCTGTACGGTGGCGGGCTTCAGGCTGCTCTTGATGGCGGGCAGTCCGATGGCAAGCGCCACAATGGTAGCGGAGATCAGCTTCAGGCATTCACTGGGCAGGTCGAGACGCAGCGCCAGCGCAATGATGAAGCGATAAACCACGGAACCCAGCACCGCGCCCAGAATCCGCATCCATGTTCTGCCCCGGGGCAGCAGAGTCTCGCCGATGATGAGGGAGGCCAGACCGATGATGACCATGCCGGTGCCCAGGTTAATGTCGGCGGTTTTCTGGTACTGCGCCAGCACCGCGCCGGACAGGGCGGTGAGGGAGTTGGCCAGACACAGCCCCACGGTGATGGTGAAGCCGGTATTGATGGAGGAAGCCCGCACCATGTCCGGGTTGTCGCCGGTGGCGCGGATGGAGAGCCCCAGCCGGGTTTTCAGGAATACCGCCAGCAGGGTCCCGACGCACGCCGTCAGGATCGCGATGGGAATCAGCTTGCAGAAGGTCTTCCCCAGCAGGGGCTGCAACATGGAGAAAACCGTGGTGGCACGCATCATGTTCACGTTGGAGGAAAAGCCCATGACCGCCAGATTCACGGTATACAGTCCTGTGTTGGTGATGATGCCCGCGAGAATCGAGGGAATCCGCAGTCTGGTCTGCAAAAAAGCAGTGACGCCTCCGGCACAGACACCGGCGAGCATGGCGGCAGGCAGACCCAGAATGGGGTGCCCCGCGACTGCGAAGGTGGCGGACACGGCGCAGCCTAAGGTGAACGCGCCGTCGGTGGTCATATCGGCGATGTTCAGCACCCGGAAGCTTAGATACAGCGCCAGCGCAACCAGCGCATAGATGCAGCCCAGTTCCAGGGCGCTGAAAACAATGGCAGACGAAATCATGGAAACCCTCCTTGGATTTGTATTGGAAAAACGCAACAGCAGGCGGGGGCTTTACCCCCGCCTTGCAGGATGCTGTTGAAGCCGATTATTCGGCGGTTGTGACCTCGTTGACGGTGTTTGCCATGGTGGAGAAGACGCTGTAGTCAAGCCCCAGAGACTTGGCGGTATCGGTGTTTACGGTGATGATGCCGCCGTCCATTACATGGAATTCGGGAGCAGCGCCGCCGGTGAGGATATCAAAGGCCATGTCGGCGGTGTAGGTGCCAAGCTCGGTGTAGTTCACGCCGCAGGTGGCGAAGCCGCCGGAGAGAACGAAGGAGTCGGCACCGGTGTAGTGGGGGATACCCGCCTCGTTCAGAATTTCCGCGACGGCAACCTCGGCATCCATGACCCGGTTATCGGTGGGGGTGAACACGGCGTCCACACGGCCGACCAGAGAAGCGGCGGCTGCCACGATTTCATCGGTGGTGTTGCCGGTCTTTTCCAGATAGGCGATGCCCTTGGCGTCCAGATAGGACTTTGCCTCGGCGATGGCAGTGGCGGAGTTGACTTCCGAGTTGCTGTAGAGCAGACCCACGGTCTTAACACTGGGGTTCACAGCCAGCATCATATCCAGAATGAAGGGGGTGTTCAGCGCGTCGGAGGTGCCGGTGACGTTAGACAGGCCGGTCAGACCGGCTGCTTCCGGATCGGAGCAGGCGGCATAGACAATGGGGGTATCGGTGCCTTCTGCGGCGGTGATCATGCTCTGGGCAGCCAGCGTAGCAATGGGAAGAATCATGTCAACGTCCTGATCCATGACCTGTGCACCGATCTGACCCAGCATGGTGGCGTCGCCCTGACCGTTGTATTCCTGAATCTCCAGCTGGATCCCGGCGGCATCCGCCTTGCTTTTCAGCTCGGCGGCAATGGCAACACGGATCTCGTCCAGAGAGGAGTGGGACAGCTGCTGCACGATGGCAACGGTGTAGCTGGCGGCAGGCGTCTGGGTTTCGGGAGCCTGGGTTTCCGCGACGGTGGCGGCGGGGGCGGGAGCGGTGGTCGGGGCGGGAGCGGAGGATGCGCCGCAGCCGGCCAGCAGGGAAGCGGAGAGGATCAGAGAAGAAATAACAGAAATAACCTTTTTCATGGTAAATACTCCTTTTTATCAAATGTGATGATTATGTTTTGGGAAACGATACCGAGCAATGCCCAATGGTGTAACGATTCCGGACACCTGAGCACGCATTATCTGCGGCATTGCCGCCGCCATCGTTTCCCCAGTAATTTCTTCAGCATATGCATCACTCCTTATCAGAATGAAAAAAGTCCTTGTTCCCCCTAAGGGAACAAGGACAGAAAATACCTTTTCTGCGGTACCACCTTGTTTGCCGGAAAATCCGGCCACTCTGCCGGCGCCAACACGCCGCCTGCCCGTTAACGCTGGCAATGCGTCAGAAGATACTCGGGAAACTTCCCTTTCCCCCTGCCCTCGGCGGCCCATTTGCTGCTCCGCTTTTCGCTTCCCTCTCAGCTATGGGAAACTCTCTGTGGATGCGCCTGCAGCTTTACTTCCGCGTCCATGGTTTTCTATCAGGTTATGCTCTTTATACACCATCTGTGCGGGTTTGTCAAGTATTATTTTTCATGACCTGCGGACAAATGTGCACAGCGGGCGCAATTACCCATCAATATTCCCTGACCACGCCCTTGACAATGCCGATGATTTCCGCATGGGTGCCGTCGATGGGGGCATAGTTTTCGTTTTCCGGCATCAGCCAGATCTGTCCGTTTTTCCGCAGCAAACGCTTGACCGTGGCCTCGTCTTCAATCCGGGCGACCACGATCTGACCGCTGTCGGCACTGGGCTGGGGGCGGACGATGACCTTGTCTCCGTCCAGAATGCCGGCGCCGATCATACTGTCACCCCGCACCCGCAGGGCAAAGCAGCCGGGATCCGGCCAGGGCAGTGTGCCCTCCTGATTCTCCACAGCCAGAATGGGCAGACCGGCAGTTACTACGCCCACCACCGGAATCTGACCGGGACGAGCCCCGGTGACCAGCGCCCGCTTGCGTCCTTTGGCGCCGGGAGACTGGATCAGCCCCTTTTCCTGAAGCGCCTGCAGATGATAGCTGACGGAAGCAGTGGAGCGCAGCCCGACTGCCGCGCCGATTTCCCGGACGGAAGGGGAGAAGCCGTTCTCCTGAATAAATTGGTTGACATAATCCATAATCAGCTGGGCTTTGTTGCTGGTTCTTGGCATGGGTGCACCTCCCGGAGCATACGGAACAAATGTGATACCCGGATTATAGCACATATTTTCGAGAAAAGAAAGACCCGAACCAAAAATCTTTGGCAAAAAACAACGCAGTCATGACTATACTGAAAAGGAAGGGGGAATGCGGATGGAATCTTTTGACAAGAGCCGGGAAGGGCAGGTCTGGCAGCGGGTGATGAATCCTCAGCCGGCTGCGCCCCGGGAAGGACTGCGGCTGCTGCGCCGGGAATCGCTGGCGCTGGCGGGCGTGTACCGTCAGATTGCGTCGTCCCTGACGGGAAAGGCAGGGGAGAAGGCGGGAATCCTGTTTCAGGAGGAGGCTACGACCGCCGCCTGTCTGCGGGGACTGGAGGTACTGCGCGGGGAGGACGGCGGCCGGCTGAAACCTCTCCAACCTGCCAGAGAACCGACTGTGCGGCTGCTGCAGGGCTGCTATCACAGGACCCGGAACTGCCTGACGGAATACACTGCCCGGACGGTTGACACGGAGACGGGAGCGGTGTTCCGCCAGCTGGCGAACCGGGCGGAGCAGCAGTGCGCCCGGATTGCGGAGCTGCTGGGAATGCTGTAGGATCCTTCCGGGCGCGTCGCGATAAGGAAAACGCCCTCCTGCTTTCACAGGAGGGCGTTGGACGTTCTTTCAGGAATGGATGCCAAACAAGGGTCGGGCAACCCGTTTGTACAGCAGCAACGTCAGAATGGAGACGACCACGCCTTTGACCACATTCAAGGGCGCGACGCACATAACCACAAAGGTGGTGACATCGTGGATGCCGGCGTGGATTTGGGAACCCATGCCGATGATGGCATCCAGCGGCATCCCGTACAGCTCCGCAAACTTGGGCAGCAGGTACACGGCGTTGAAGGCGGTGCCAAACACGGACATACACACGGTGCCTAGGGCGAGGCCGATGATGGCGCTGTGCTTGCTTTTGTGAATGTGATACCAGATGGTGGCGGGCAGGACAAAGGAGCAGCCCACCACAAAATTGGCAAGATCCCCCACGAAGGCAGTGGAGGTGCTCTTGAGCAGCAGCTTCAGCATGATTTTCACGCCCTCGCAGATCACCGTTGCGCAGGGGCCAAGATAGAAGCCGCACAGCAGCACCGGAACCTCAGAGAAGTCCAGCTTGTAGAAGCCGGGCGCCAGAAAGGGCAGGGGAAAGTCCAGAATGTGCAGCACCGCAGCGATGGCGGCGCAGATGCTGATGATGCTGACCCGGCGGGCAGGGGTGACCTTGCGCCGTTCCGGCAGGAAATGCTCTGCCAATTTTGCCAGCAGCGCCAGCCCCACCACAAGGGCAATGCACGTCAGTACAAAGGTGAGATTTTCTACGATTTGTGTCCAAAGAGCAGCCATAGTTTTCGTCTCCTGTGCAATAAAAATACGCCCCGGGAAAACCCAGGGCGTGAAAATAAACGCAAGTATGATCTATCCTTGCGTATCTTCTTCCATCCAGACTATACTGTCGGTATCGGAGTTGCACCGATTCGGCACGCTTGCGCGCGCTCGCGGACTTTACCGCCGGTGGGGAATTGCGCCCCGCCCTGAAGATACTGTTCAGTTCCTTTACAACATAGCACGGCTGCGGGCGCTTGTCAAGTGGCAGAGGCTGTGCTACAATAAAATCCATTACCGGGCGGTTTCCGAAGGCGTGCTGGAAACGGAGGGCGTGGTGGCTGCGGTAGTGGGGGTGGCGGCTTTGGCTTCCGGCATTTTGAAGCCACGGATCTGCCCCTTGGCGGAGGTGTCCGTGATATCCCCGCCGATAATCTCGTTTTTGTAAATTAAAAGCGTGGCATATACCGGCTCCGTGGCGCCCGGGAAATTGTTGATTTTGTAGACGTAGCGCATGACCTTTTTCCCCGCAAATTTGCTCAGGTCATAGCCCTGACTTTTTTGCAGAGCGTTATACCGGTCAAAAACCTGACTTCCCTGCGCCGGTATCTTGACCTGACTGGATTCCACCGGAGAGGTCGTGACCTCCCAGCCCAGATCGGTTAAGAATTTTACCCGCGCGTCGTTGTTGGACAGCGCGGGGGCGGAGGTCTGACGGCTTTTTCCGCCGCCCAGCAGGGTGATCAGCGCCAAAATCAGCGCGGCTACGGCGGCAAGCGCCAGCAGTATTTTTTTCAGATTGACCTTCGCGGTCATAACCATCATAGTGATCCCTCCCGGTTTGCTTGGTGCTACAGCCTATGCCGGGACAGCCGGGGGTAGAACGGAGGAAGTATGGAACGTTTGGACAAATTCCTGTGCGACAGCGGCGCGGGCACCCGCAGTCAGGTGAAGGCAATTTTGAAATCCGGCAGAGTCACGGTGGACGGCGTCCCGGAAAAGGACGGAAGCCGGAAAATTGCCCCCCAGGCGCAGACGGTTACGCTGGATGGGGAAAGGGTATGCGGAAGGCTCCGGATGGTGGCAATGATGAATAAGCCGGCAGGCTATGTGACCGCTACCCAGGATGCCCAGCCCACGGTCATGGAGCTGCTGCCGCCGGAATGGAAGCATCTGGATTTGAAGCCGGTGGGAAGACTGGATAAGGATACGGAAGGGCTGCTGCTGTTTACCAATGACGGCAATCTGCTCCACCGGCTGATTTCCCCCAAAAAGGAGGTTCCCAAGGTCTACTATGCCCGGCACGAAGGGCAGGTATCCCAGGCGGATATCGAGGCGTTCGCCCGGGGACTGACGCTGGGGGACGGAACGGTCTGCCGCAGCGCTGTGCTGGAGCCCCTGGGAGACGGAGAAAGCCGGATTACGGTCTGCGAGGGGAAATACCATCAGGTGCGCCGGATGATGGCCTCCCGGGGAATGCCGGTAACCTATCTGGAGCGCCGCGGGGAAGGCGCGCTGCTTTTGGGGGATCTGCCCAGAGGACAGGTGCGGGAGCTGACGGCTCAGGAAGTGTCGGCACTGGAAGATCTGGCGTGACGCTGCGGGCTCCGGCGGCGGGGACAGAGGGCGGTTCCCCGGAAACGGGCAATTTGCCGGGGTTTTTCCGCCTGCTCCCCGAGGGGATATGGTATATGTTGGAATAATACCTAAAAAACAGAATAGTTTTTGCAGTAAAATGTCAAAAGGTACTTGCAAAGTGCGCAAAAGCTGTGTATAATAACAATACAATTTTGTGAAATGCGCATTTGTGCAAGATACTAAGGAGTGACAGAAAGATGTCCAATAGTGTTTTTCAGAGCGTCATTGTCCAGTTACGGGACATTTCCGACCGCGTGTTTGGCGTGATTGACACCGAAGGCACCGTGATTTCCTGCACGGATATGTCCATGCTGGGAGAGCGGTGGGCGGATGCCGCGCTGAAGGTGGGCAACGCCTCCGAGAGCATTGTCACCTTTGCCCAGAAGAGCTTCAAGGCCATGATGGGCAACTCCAACTACTTTGAGTACGCGGTGTTCTGTTCCGGAGACGACGAGACGGCCAAAAGCTTCTGCCAGATGGCCTTCATCGCCCTGAATGATGCCAAGACCTTCTATGAGGAAAAGCACGACCGTGGCACCTTTGTCAAGAATATTATCATGGATAATATTCTGCCCGGCGATATTTACATCCGCGCCAAGGAACTGCATTTCGCCACCGACGCGCCCAGGGCGGTGTTCCTGATCCGTCAGGTGGGGCACAGCGACGTTGCCACCGTGGATGTGCTCACCGGTATGTTCCCGGACAAGATGCAGGACTTCGTTCTGTCCATCAATGAGACGGATGTGGCGGTTATCAAGCAGATCTCCGGCACCGTCACTGCCGAGGATCTGGAAAAGATTGCGGTCAATATGGAAGAGACGCTGAAAAATGAACTGCGGATCAAGACCGTCATCGGTATCGGCACCGTGGCGGAGCATCTGCGGGAACTGGCGGATTCCTACAAGGAAGCCCAGACCGCCATTGAGGTGGGCAAGGTCTTCGATACCGAGAAGAGCGTCATGCACTATGAGAATCTGGGCATCGGGCGTCTGATCTACCAGCTGCCTACCACGCTGTGCGAAATCTTCCTGCGGGAGGTTTTCAAGAAGAACTCTCTGGATTCCCTGGATCAGGAGACGCT
>JAXEAK010000109.1:0-12314 GCA_034094395.1 Faecousia sp. | reverse complement strand
TGACCAATCACTCCTTGGGCTTTTATGCCCGCTCGAAAGACTGTTAGCCATCCTCTTATTGCAGCGTTCGATTTGAGCAGGTTGAGCCATAGAGTTCGTGTCACCCAATAGATTGAATCGGCAATGAGAAAAAGATGGATTCCGGTTGCGGATCATTTGTATTGGAGGAATGTGAATGAATTCTGTCGGCATTGATGTCTCGAAAGGAAAGAGCATGATAGCGGTCATGCGCCCCTTTGGAGAGGTGGTCTGCTCGCCTTTCGAAGTGCCTCATACGTCCAGTGAACTCAGTGCGCTGGCAAAGCGGCTGAAAAGCCTGGATGGTGAGACCCGCGTGGTCATGGAGGCCACAGGCAACTACCATTTACCCATCGCAATGGTGCTCCACGAAGCGGGGATCTATGTTTCTGTAGTCAACGCGATGCTGGTGCATGACTACGGGAACAACACGTTGCGCCGCGCCAAAACCGACAAGAAGGATGCCGTAAAACTGGCAAACTACGGCCTTGACCGTTGGCTGAATCTTCCAGAGTTTTCTCCAGAGGAGGAAATCCGGATGCAGTTAAAAACCTGCTATCGGCAGTATCAGCAGTATTCCAAGGTTCAGACCATGCTGAGTAACAACTTGATCTCTCTGCTGGATACCGTGTTTCCAGGCGTAAATCGCCTGTTTTCCAGCCCTGTAAGAGCCGACGGCAGCGAGAAATGGGTGGATTTTGTTGAAACGTTCTGGCATCGAGAATGCGTCAGCGAGCTGTCTCAGAAGGCATTTGAAAAGAAATACCAGAAATGGTGTCTCAAGCGCGGCTACTACTTCCGTGAAGCCAAGGCACTGGAAATCTATACCGCTGCCTGCGGAGCCGTTGGGGTGATGCCGAAAACGGAAACGACACATCTTCTGATTACACAAGCCGTCTCACAGCTGAAAGCCACTGCTACTGCTCTGGCGGAACTCAAGAAGGAGATGCTGCGTTTGGCTGAGTCCCTGCCGGAATACCCGGTTGTGCAGAAGATGTACGGCACTGGGCCGACTCTGGGACCCCAGCTCATGGCCGAGATTGGCGATGTGCGGCGATTCCATTCGAAGAAAGCCCTGGTTGCCTTTGCTGGTATTGACGCTCCGCCAAATGATTCCGGGCAGATTGCCGGCAACCACAAGGCTATGAGTAAAGTTGGGTCTTCTGCACTTCGTAGGACACTGTTCCTGATTATGGGTGTGTACCTCCAGAACGCTCCCGTGGATGAACCAGTGTACCAGTTCATGGACAAAAAGCGGGCTGAGGGCAAGCCCTACAGGGTCTACATGATGGCTTCCGCAAATAAGTTCCTGCGCATCTACTACGCCACAGTGAAAGCTTACCTCGACGCTTTAGAAGCAGCGTAATCCTGTACATACCTTACTGGCTGGCCGCCGTTTCAAAAAAGAGACGCAAAGCGGCTTAGATTGGTGTACCCATTTTGTGCTGTAAATTTTCTGATATTTCTACTTGACATTTGTTAGCAGGTCTTTTCCGTTGTATAGCTTCCTTGTAGGGCTTAAACAGCAGATACAGCATATAGGCCAGGGCAGCCAGCGCCACAATCAGGCCGGGAATATTCTGGTTGCCGGCGAAGGCGCTGCCAAACTGGTTGATCATCAGGGCAATGGCATAGGCAAAGCCGCACTGGTAGGAAATTGCGAACCATGTCCATTTGGCGCTGTTCATCTCCCGCTTGATGGCGCCAATGGCAGCAAAACAGGGAGCGCACATCAGATTGAACACCAGAAAAGAGTAGCCGGTAACGCCGGTAAAGGCGGACGCCAGATTCTGATAAACCGTGCCGTCCCCGCCGCCGTAGAGAATGCCCAGAGTGCCTACGATGTTTTCCTTGGCCACGAGGCCGGTGATGGAAGCCACCGCTGCCTGCCAGTTGCCCCAGCCAAGGGGCTTGAAAATCCATGCCAGAACTCCGCCGATGGCAGCGAGAATGGAGTAACCAATTTCCTCTTCGGAAAGCATCCGGAAGGTGCCGTCCACAAAGCCGAAGAAGGTGGTGAACCAGACGAAGATGGTAGACAGAAGAATGACGGTGCCGGCCTTCCTGATGAAGCTCCAGCCCCGCTCCCACATACTGCGCAGCACATTCAGAGCCGTGGGCAGATGGTAGGTGGGCAGTTCCATAACGAAGGGCGCGGGATCTCCGGAGAACATCTTTGTTTTCTTCAGCATGATTCCGGAGACAATGATGGCTGCCATGCCGATGAAGTAGGCAGAGGTAGCAACCCATGCGCTGCCGCCGAAGAGGGCGCCCGCCATCATGGAAATGAAGGGCACTTTCGCACCGCAGGGAATAAAGGTGGTGGTCATAATGGTCATCCGGCGATCCCGCTCGTTCTCAATGGTACGGGAAGCCATGATGCCGGGGACACCGCAGCCGGTGCCGATGAGCATGGGGATGAAGCTCTTGCCGGAAAGGCCAAATTTCCGGAACACGCGGTCAAGGACAAAGGCGATTCGTGCCATATAGCCGCAGGCCTCCAAAAACGCCAGCATCAGGAACAGTACCAGCATCTGGGGCACAAAGCCCAGCACCGCGCCGACACCAGCCACAATGCCGTCCAGAATCAGGCCTTGCAGCCAGTCGGCGGCGTTGGCCTTTTCCAGCAGGTTCCCAATCAACACAGGGATACCGGGTACCCAAACGCCGTAGTCCGCGGGGTCAGGCTCTTCACCATAACGCTCCACGATGGCAAGCGCCGCCTGATACTCCTCCAAAGAAGCGGTTTCCTCGCTGATTTCCAGCGTTTCCTCATCCTCAACTTCGTAGATAAAATCGCCGGTGGGGGCGCAGCCGTTTTCCTCCACATAGGCATCGTAACCATCAACAATCAGTGCCGCATCACCGTATTCTTCAGCAGCTTCATTGTAAGCTGCTGAACCAATGCCCAACAGGTGCCAGCCGTCGCCGAACAGGCCGTCGTTGGCCCAGTCCGTGGCAGGTGCGCCTACGCCGACCATGGCGATCCAGTATACCAGGAACATGACAACCGCAAAAATGGGCAGACCCAAAAACCGGTTTGTCACAATTTTGTCGATCTTGTCGGAGGTGCTCAGCTTTCCGCCAGAGTGCTTTTTATAACAGCGCCGGATCACTTCACCGATATAAATGTACCGCTCGCTGGTAATGATGGATTCGGCATCGTCATCCAGCTCTTTCTCAGCCGCCTGAATGTCGGATTCGATGTGCGACATGGTTTCGCTCATCAGCCCCAGTTTGGAAAGCACCTTGTCGTCCCGCTCAAAAATCTTGATGGCATACCAGCGCTGCTGCTCCTCGGGCAAGCCGTGTACGGCAGCTTCCTCTATGTGGGCAATGGCGTGCTCCACCGGACCGGAGAAGGTGTGCATTGGCACGGTTTTCCCGTTTTTTGCCGCGTCAATGGCTGCCTCGGCTGCGGCCATGACGCCGTCTCCCTTCAGCGCAGAGATTTCCACCACCTTGCAGCCCAGTGCCTCGGACAACTCCGGAATGTTGATTTTGTCTCCATTCCTGCGCACCACATCCATCATGTTAATGGCAATGACCACGGGGATACCCAGTTCCGTCAGCTGCGTGGTTAAGTACAGGTTCCGCTCCAGAATGGTGCCGTCGATGATATTCAAGATGGCGTCCGGCCGCTCTTCGATCAGGTAGTTCCGGGCGACAACCTCTTCCAGGGTATAAGGGGAAAGGGAGTAGATGCCGGGCAGGTCGGTGATGGTCACATCGGCGTGCTTTTTCAGCTTGCCCTCCTTCTTCTCCACGGTGACGCCAGGCCAGTTGCCCACGAACTGATTGGAGCCGGTGAGGGCGTTGAACAAAGTGGTTTTGCCGCTGTTGGGGTTGCCCGCAAGGGCAATTTTGATATCCATAATACGCTCCTTCCGTTAGCAAATGCTAACCGCAAATCAAATGAATCAGGGCTTTCGCCCCTGACATTTTTTACTCGACCTCGATCATGTCCGCGTCCGCCTTGCGAAGAGATAATTCATAGCCCCGGACATTGACCTCAATGGGATCTCCCAGGGGCGCAACCTTGCGAATGTGAACGGTCACGTCTTTGGTGATCCCCATGTCCATGATTCTGCGTTTCAGCGCACCCTCACCGTGCAGCTTTACCACAGTGACAGTATCGCCCACCTTGGCTTGCCTGAGTGTTTTCATTCTTCCTGTCTCCCTTTCAAACCATAATTTTTTGAGCCATTTCCTGACTGATCGCCACCCGGGATTCTTTGACCTTGACGATGACGTTTCCCCCGATGGCGGTAATCAGGGAAACCACCGCGCCAACCACGAACCCAAGATTTTCGAGATACTGCCTGACTTCCGGCTTTCCACCGATGCGCCTGATGACGTACGTCTTTCCGGTATCCGCAACTGTAAGCGGCATAATGAACACCCTCTTTACATCTCTATTTGATTAGCGTGTGCTAACCGCAGTCCAGAAGTATAGGTTAGCACCCGCTAACCTCCAATATCATAGCCCTGTATGGCACATTTGTCAAGTCTTTTTTTCAGGGCACTCGCACCGTGTTCGGGCATGGCCTGGCTGTCAGCGCCCCTGTAATGGCGCCCAAATTATGCGTACTGAACAAAACCGCACAATGGATCCGGATTCAAAGAGTGCCGTTTCCATTGTGCGGTATTGCTTTTATAAAAGCTCTGTCAACTGTGGAAGAACCGCCTTCAGCCGATCGTCAGACAGTCCAAAGTCCATTTGCTTATAGCTCCATGCGGCTCTGCCAATGCCAAACTTCTCGAATACATCGTGAATATCCCGATACCAGCGAAGCGTATCGGCTATGGGTGCCTGATCTATGACACCATACTCGCCGCAGTAGAGGGGTACATTTCTGCTTTCGCAGACCGCAACCGCCTCCTGAAACAGCTTCTCAAAGAACGGTGTTCCAAGTTCGGTCACTTTCGCGTCGGTGTCGTGGAATACGCCTTCTCTTGCCCCGCAGATGCGCTTCATTGCCTCGTTGTACTTTTCCACGCTTCCGGGGTACGCAATGTGAAAATCGGAAGGCATACCCTGAACCCACTGGGCTGTCTGATGTGTGAAAACCATCGGCTCGTAGCAATGGATATTGTAAACAATATTTTCATCCACCGGATCTGCCAGATACTTGACTGCACTCACCGCACTGCAGCCCACACCGCCAAAGAGAATCCTGACGGTCGGCGCGTTTTTCCGGATCACCGTGATACAACGCAGGGCAAGCTCGTTCCACACATCGGCCACATCAAACCGGACGACCTCATTCAGCATTTCAAACATCATCCTGTCGGAATGCTTCGCGTATCTCGCGGACAGTTTGTCCCACAAATTCAGAAACCTGTCTTGAAGTTCCGCATTATCGAAAAAATCCGCGGAATAGTCGGCATCATCAAAAATATAGCCAAGCGTCTTGTGAAGATCCAGTACCACGTTCAGGTTGTATTTTTCGCACCAGGCAACGCAGCTGTCAATATATCCATATCCCGCCGCATTCTCGGAACCGTCCGGGTTTTCCACATTCTCAAAATCCACGGGAAGCCGCACATGGTCGCAGCCCCAGGATGCAATAACCGCAATGTCCTTTTCCGTAATGAAGGTGTCCAGATGTTCTTTGTCAAGCTTTCCCTGAGAGAGCCAGCCGCCAAGATTGACGCCCTTTTGATAGCCAGCCAGTTTTTTCATGTGCTACGCCTCCTCATTCTAATTCCGTGATAATATATGCGATGTAACGGACAGCGCTCCGATGCGTCAGAGGGACAGCCGTCAAGTCTGGTTTATTGGCAGATCTGACCGTACCGTTTCCTCCAAAAGGACAAGACATATTTATCAGTTCTTTTCATTTCGCCCGGATATCCAGATGGTAGTCAATTTCCCCTGCCGGTGCGTTTTCCACGATCACCCGATAGCTCAGATCGATGGAACCGCCGTCGGGCACAAGGTCATAGAATAGAGAAGTGGTCTGCACGGTAAGCAGCAGCGCGCCAAAGGGCATCTCATACAGCGAATCGTGGGAAAGGCCGCTGCGAAACACCATCTCAGACTTCAGCTGTCCCGTCCGCCGCAGTGTCACCTGATCCGGCTCCACCCGGAAGGTGGTGGTCACCCCTTCCAGACCGGTTAACGCACTCTCCGCGTAGCTGATCTCCCAGCCGCCGTCCCGGAACTCCATGGTTCCTTCCGTTACCAGCTCCAGAACCTCCGGCTCCTGCTCCTCGTAGCGCTGCTGGGAACGCAGCGACAGCATCACCGTCTGCTTCATCCGGCAGCCTCCAGTGCCAGCTTCAGCAGTTCGTCAATCAGCCGGGAATAGGGAATCCCACTGGCGGAAAACAGCTTGGGATACATGGAAATGGAGGTAAAGCCCGGGATGGTGTTGATCTCGTTGAACACCAGCCGGTTGTCCTCCGTGGCGAAGAAATCCACCCGGCTTAAGCCCTGACAGCCGATGGCGGTGTACACCTCCACCGCCGTCTGGCGGATGCGCTGCTGCAGATCCTCCGGGATACGGGCGGGGATGTAGGCCGTGGAGGTATCGGTGATGTACTTGGCATCGTAATCATAGAATTCCGCGCCGGAGTCAATCTCGCCGCAGACGGAGGCAACCGGGTTCTCGTTGCCCAGCACCGCCACCTCGATTTCCTTGCCCCGGATAAATTCCTCCACCAGAATTTTCCCGTCATACTTTCCCGCAGCGATCAGCGCATCCTTCAGCTTCTCCCGGTCGGTCGCCTTGGACACGCCCACGGAAGAGCCGGTGCCCGCGGGCTTGACAAACATGGGATAGGTGAATCTGCCTTCCAGCGTGTCCAGAATCGTCTCCATTCTGTCCGCAAGCTCTCCGGCACGCACCAGCTCCCATGCCGCCTGAGGGATACCCTCTTTGTCAACGACCAGCTTGGTCAGGGTTTTGTCCATGGCCACCGCCGACGCCGCCACATGGGGGCCGACATAGGGAATGCCCGCCATCTGCAGCAGCCCCTGCATGGCGCCGTCCTCCCCATTTTCTCCGTGGAGCACGGGAAACACCACGTCGATAGGGGTTTCGGTCACGGCATTCCCCGCAAAGCGCAGCAGCCCCTGCCCCCGCACGGGGGAAATCGCCGCCGGGCAGTTGCCGGGGTGCTCCGTCCAGGTGCCGGCGGGAAGCATGGAATAGTCCGTGCCGCCAAAGTATATCCACTTACCCTGCCGGGTAATGCCCACCGGCAGAACCTCATAACGGGACTTGTCGATATGGTTCAGGACGGACTCCGCCGAGCGCAGAGAAACCTCGTGCTCCGGGCTGATGCCGCCGAAGAGAATGCAAACGCTGAGTTTCTTCATATCATCACCTCAAAAATTCGTTATCCGCAAATTCCACTGGAAATCTGGAGAAACGGTGCTATAATAAGGGGAAACAACCGCAACCAAAAGGAGGGTCGCCATGAACATCGAATTGACCGCCAAAGAGTTCCGCCGTCTGCTGGATCTGGTGTATATTGGAAACTGGGTGCTGAATTCCACCCGGGGCGATGATCGCTTTACCGACTATGACGATCTGGAAAGCAAAATCTTCGCCCTGTCCCCTGCCCTGTCCGAAGTCTGGAACGGAACCGTCGTTCCCTCCCGTGCCTATGCCGAGGGCGGCATCCACGAAGCCATCGCCTACTACGAAGACAATGTGTTCTATGAGATTCTCGCCGAGGAATTGTCCCGCCGGGATATGGATTACCCGGAAATCACCGGAGAAAACTACGACGAGATTGTGGAACGGATGGACAGATATATGTCGGAATTTGAAGCCTCCGGCGTAGACCATCTGGTGCTGGAAGAATAGGGAAATGTGCCGGGAAACCGGCACGTTTCAGCGTGTAGAAAAAGCTTCGCAGAATTTGCCGCAACAGCGGCAAACAAAATAAAATCCATTTTCTGCCGGGGCGTGTACCTGGCAGAAAATACATCTCAGGCTGCAAGTGTGCGAGTTGTGCGCCGCAGACGCACAAGGAGTGCGCGCAGCAGACTGCAAAAACCTGTCGGAAAGCCCCGAAGGGGATTTTCGACAGTCTGAAATGTGCCGGGAAACCGGCACATTTTTTCTTTATTTTCCCAGCAGCGCCTCGCCCGCCCGGAAAATGTCGCCTGCGCCCATGGTAATCACCACGTCGCCCTCCCGGACGTTTCTGCGCAGGAACTCCGTCACCTCCGGCAGGGTTTCGCAATAGACCGCGCCAGGGATCTTCTCCGCCACATCCGCCGAGGAAATGCCAATGGTATTGCGCTCCCGGGCAGCGTAAATCTCCGCCAGCACCAGCACGTCCGCCTTACTCAGCTCCCGGACAAAATCGTCAAACAGGGCGCTGGTGCGGGAATAGGTGTGGGGCTGGAAGGCCAGCACCAGCCGTCTGTCCGGCATGGCGCCCCGCACAGCAGCAAGGGTCGCCGCCACCTCATCGGGATGGTGGGCGTAATCGTCATACACATCCGCGCCGTTGAATTTGCCCTTGAACTCCATCCGCCTTCCCGCGCCGTGGAAGGCCTCAAGGCCATGAGACACAGCCTCACCGGGAATGCCCATCATCCAGGCAGCAGCAGCAGCGGCCAGAGCGTTCATGGCGTTGTGCCGTCCCAGCACGCCCATGTCCAGATGGCAATAGAACTCCCCATCGCACACCACGTCAAAGTGCCGCCAGTCCGGGCACATATTGGCCGCGTGGATGCGGTTATTCTCCCCCAGACCGAAGGACACATAGTCAATACCCTCCATAGCCTGCACGGTATGAGGATCGTCTCCGTTGGCAACAACCCCAAAAGTGGCCATTTCCGCGAATTTGTGGAAGGATTTCTGAATATCCGCCAAGTCCTTGAAATAGTCCAGATGATCCTCCTCCACATTCAGTACCAGAGCCAGAGTGGGAAAAAAATTCAGGAAGGAATCGCAGTATTCGCAGCTCTCCAGCAGAATGGTATCGCCGTGACCTACCCGATGGCTGGCGTGGAGCAGGGGCAGATACCCGCCGATCATGACCGTGGGATCCAGATTGGCCTCCATGAGAATATGCGTCAGCATGGAAGTGGTGGTGGTCTTTCCATGTGTTCCGGAAACGCAGATGGCATTTTTGTAGGACTTCATGATTTCGCCCCAGGCCTGCGCCCGCTCAAACACGGGAATGCCGGAGGCTCGGGCGGCGGCGATTTCGGGATTGTCGTTATGGGCTGCGGCGGTGCGGATAATGCAATCCGCACCGGCTATATTTCCCGCATTATGCCCGATGGCCACCGGAATGCCTTTTCCCTCCAGTTCCCGGGTGCCGTCGGAGGCACTCATATCCGAGCCGGTAACCTCCATACCCATGCCCTTAAGCACCAGTCCCAGCGGCCGCATGGAAACGCCGCCGATGCCCACCAGATGCACATGACTCCCGGGTATGAGATATTTGGCAATTTTCTTATTCTGAAGCATAGCTGTCCCTTCCCTAGGTTACAATTTGCAAGTTCTTGCTATTATACTATACTTTCCGGGATTTTACAACAACTAATTCTCCAGACGCCTGCGGCTGTTCCGCGCGAATTTTCCCGGCTGTTCCGTGAAAAAGGTTTCCCCTCGGAAAAATACCAACAGTCCGAACACGGCAGCGCAGGCCAGAGTCAGCTTCCAGCCCAAAGAGAAGGCGGCATTTTTGTATACGAAGGTAACGCTGTGGCTTCCCGCCGTCAGTGGAACTGCCACCATGCAATCCCCAACCCGCGTGGTTTCCACGGGTTTTCCGTCCACAACCGCCTGCCAGTTTCCGTTCTGGGGGATGGAGGTATACAGCAGCCCGTCCCGCCGGCAGTCGATGGCGCCGTCCACCCGGGTAGAGCGGAAAGCCGTTAGCTGCAGGGTAGACTGGTTCAGAATCTCATAGCCCTGCCAAAACCGGTCATGGTTCAAAATTGCCGCGCACACCGTCATGGTGCTGCTTTCCCCGTCGCCGCAGACAATGCGGACGTCAATCACATCGCCGGTCTTCACGTCCCCCACCGCCAGCATCTGGGGCAGGCTGATCTTCTCCTTGTAAAGTTCCACGCCGTTGACGCTGACATAAAAATCATTGCGCTTGGGCAGATCCAGATGGATGCAGGCAAAGCCGTCCCGGTCGGCAGTAAAGCTGTAGGTCACGTTGGACTTATTGACGCTGCTGGTATATTTGCAGTAGCCGCTGCCGTTTTCCTCGGTGATTTCCGCCCCGTCGCCGTGCAGGAACAGGCTTTCTCCCGGAATCCGGTGCCACACCTCTCCGGTCACGCCTGTCGCAGCCGTGAACAGATCATTCTGAAAGGCAAAGGCATTGCCGGAAGTAGAAAACTCCAGATCTTCCAGCGCCGGTTCCGTCAGGAAGCCCAGAGGAAGGTAGGCCTGATTTTCCAGCAGAACCGTGTCCCCGAACCGGTTGATCTCCGTAAAGAAGGTGCTGGATTTGTCCTTCCCGTCCCGCTCGATCATATATTTGAGCCCCAGAAACAGGTTCGCCACCGGGGAACTTTCCTCAAAAAGATAGCGGTTGTAGGTGTTTTTCGCGCCGTAGCCCAGCGACTGCATAAATAAGGTAGTTTTCACGTTGGCAGAACTGGTGAAGGCGGAAATGCCGTTGTAGTTGTTCAGCGCACCGTCGTTCAGGGTCTGGGAATGGGTCGTTTCCGCCCGGAAGAAGAGGTTCCCCTTCTCCCGCTCCTTCATATACCGGATCACGGAGGCGGTGTGCTCCTTGCCTTTGGGATAGTTGGACACGCCGGTGCCCGGGAAATACAATCCGAAGCAGATCAGATTGGCAACCAGCTCCACGCACATCACCGTCAGCACCAATGTGCGGGAGCGCCTGCGCTGGCGGTGATTTTCCGACCGGATACGGGCAGTTTCCTCCCGGGTTGCCTCCTCCGGGATGGGTTCCGTCACGCTTCCCGTGAGCATTGCCAGCAGATACAGCACGAGAAATACCAGATTATAAATAAAATAGAGGGGAATTCTCAGTTCCGTCTGTCCCAGCGTCAGGGGAACCGTTTTTGTCAGCTGCTCCGAACAGGCCAGCACCGCCGCCGCCAGCACACCGGCAGCCAGAATCCGTTTGGTGGAAAAGGTCTTGCGCAGCAGCCATGCCCGATAGGCCATATACAGCACCACAAAGCTGTACAGGAAACTGAACCGGTAGGGAATCATATTGGTAAAGTGGAAGCCGTGCCAGATATAATCCAGCTGGCGGATGATAAAGCTGCAATTGAAGAACAGCAGCAGTCCCACGGCGCAGATCTTGTCCCGCCGCCGCACATCCCGGGCAAGCAGATACAAAAACATCAAAAATACGCTGATAATGCCGCAGTAGACGTTGGGCAGGCCTTCCTTGAAGCTGGGCTCTATGGCGCCGCCCATATTGCCCGCCACCTGCCGCATGGCGTCCAGCAGACCCCGGAGATTGTGCTCCCTGGCGATATTCAGCCGGAAGGAGGTGGGGAATTTATTGACGCTGGACTGGGTCGTTTGCAGCGCCGCCAGCGCCGGTATGGTCAGAATCGCGGTCATGCCGATGGCGAGGGCAGAGAACAGGGCAATCCGCAAAAAATCCGCGGCAAACTTCTTCCACCCACCCCAGCGGCAGATCTGGTAGACGAAAAACAGCAGGAAAACAAAGAAGCAGGTAAACAGGCCAATATAATAGTTGGCAAATACGGACAGGAACAGGCTCAGGGTGTACAGAACCACCTTTTTCTCCTGCAGCAGCTGCACCGTGCCCAGCGCCACCAGAGGAAGCAGCGCGAAGGTATCCAGCCACATGATATTCCACTGGTATCCCAGCGCCCAGGCGCACAGGCCGTAGAATCCGCCGAACACGGCGATGGAAACATCATTCTTCCGGAAAAGCTTCTTCAGGAACAGGGCGAAGAACAGCCCCGCCAGTCCCAGCTTCACCGGCACCAGCAGCGAGAAATAACTCAGCAGCCAGTTTTCCGGAAGCAGAACACTCAGAAGATTCAGCGGCGAGGCAAGGTAATAGGCAATCAGCCCCAGATAGTCCATGCCAAGCCCCACGCTCCAGGTGTACAGCAAGCCGCTGCCGCTACGCAGGGCGTTGCGGAAGGCCACAAAAAAGGGATAGTACTGGTGATACATATCGGAATACAGCATGGAATACTTGCCGAAGGGAACATACTGGCTGATCAGCATGACAAACAGCATTCCCACACAGGGGATGGCGAAAGCCAGTGCCAAGTAATTGCATTGTACGCGTTTGTCCTGTCTCATAGAGATCCTCCAGTACAGTCATTTATTCCATAGTCTACC
>JAXEAK010000108.1:0-4925 GCA_034094395.1 Faecousia sp. | reverse complement strand
AGATAGAACTGGAAGGCAACGAAGGTGGATTCTCCCGCCTTGCCCAGCCGCAGACAGTCGTTCCAGTCCGCGTAAAGACCGGCAGGCATTCCGTGAGCGCCCATGTGGTTGACGGAGAAATCAATGGCTCGCTTCAGATGGTCGTAAACCGTTCCTTCGTCCCGGTTGGCATAGGGCACCACCTGATCCAGCAGAGCCACATCGCCGCTTTCCGTAATATACTTGTAAACCGTGGGGAACAGCCAGAGGGCGTCGTCGGCGCGGTAGGCGGGATGCCCGGTTTCCTTCACATAGGAGGGATCGTCCGGCGTGTCCTCATGACCGGGATTGTGGGTATATTTCACCAGTGGCAGGCCGGCGCCGTTGTCCACCTGGGCAGAGAGCATGAAGATGATCTGCTCCTTTGCCATTTCCGGAGCCAGATGGATGATGCCCTGAATGTCCTGTACCGTATCCCGATAGCCGTAGCCGTTGCGCAGGCCGCAGTACACAAAGGAAGCGGCTCTGGACCACAGGAAGGTCATGAAGCAGTTGTAGGCATTCCAGGTGTTCACCATGGTATTGAATTCCGGGCTGGGGGTCTTTACCTGGAACCGGGACAGCTTTTCCTCCCAGTAATCGTGAAGTACCCGCAGCTCCTGACGGCTAGCCTCGGCGGGATCGGCGTAGGTTTTCAGCAGAGCCTCCGCCTCAGCATCGGGCTTTTCGCCTACGATAAAGGCAAGGGCTTTCGTTTCCCCCGGCGCCAGCGTGATTTTTGTGGACAGGGCACCGCAGCTGTTGCCGCAGTAATTCAGGCTGCCCCCCAGATCGCCGGACTCGATGCCCACAGGGTTTGCAAAGCCGCGATAGCCGCCCAGGAATTTTTCCCGGTCGCCGCAGTAGGAGGAGACTTCTGCCCCGCACAGGCCGAAGAACCGATCAACCCGTTCCTCCTGATTTTCGTTGATGGTCTGCTGAATGCGGTTTCCCCGGAAATGGGTCTGGGAGATGAACAGGGTATATTGCAGATTTACCAAATCCTGCTCGTAATTCGGCTCGTTGGTAAACTCACAGAAGCCGCTGACGGTCAGATTCCGAACCCGGTCAGAATCGTTCCGCACCAGAACCCGCCAGACCTCGTGCTCCGCCCCCAGCGGCACATAGTACAGCACCTCAGAGTGAATCCCCGCATAATCCGCCAGCATATTGGTGTAAGCGATGCCATGGCGGCACTCACTGCGGTACTGGGACAGATCCTTTCCCACAGGCTGCCAGGAAGCGGACCAAAAGTCCCTGCTTTTATCGTCCCGCAGGTAGATGTAGCGTCCAGGCTGGTCAAAATTGTTGAACCGATACCGGAGGATTCGTCCGTTGGCGCCCGACTTGCGGAAGCTGTAGCCGCCGGCCTGATTGGAAATAATCGCGCCATACTCGGTGGAGCCGAGATAATTCGCCCAGGGTGCCGGCGTATCCGGTCTGGTGATTACATATTCCCGGTTTTGATCGTCAAAATATCCGTATTTCATAGATTGTGCCCCTTTCTGTATTCCAAATATGCCTGAATTTGAATGGCATTCATGGTAGAGATTGGCTGTGGAAGCTGATCGATAGGGTAGAAGCCCATGTGTTTGGCTTCGCCATCCACGCATTGCAGACTGCCGGTGTAATCGCTGCTGACATAAACGATATCGATGCCGCAGACCTCGTTGCCGTTGGGGTAAACGTGGTTCAGTTCTTTCCCGGAGAATACTCCCAGCAGTTCCATGTCCCCAATGCGCAGACCGCATTCCTCCAGAACCTCCCGGCGGGCACCGTCCTCAACGGTTTCGTCAATCTCGATTCTGCCGCCGGGATAGCTCCAGGTTCCGTCATCGCTGCGCTGCTGCATCAGAATCCGCCCCTGAGCATCCTCTACAATAATGCTGGCTCCAGTCTGAACCACCACCGGATTCCCGTTGGGAGAGCGTCTCATGGTGCTCATCCTTTCATCCACTGGGACGCGCAGTCTGCCAGTGCAGCGTTGATGGCATCCGCTTCTTCCTCCGTCCGACCCACAGCGGACAGATATACCTTGATCTTCGGCTCCGTGCCGGAGGGTCGCACCATCAGCTTGGCTCCGCCAGCCATGCGGAATTCCAGCACGTTGGCTTTGGGCAGGCCGGTGTTCCCGTTCTGGTAGTCCACCACTTCCGTGACTGTGTACCCTGCGATGCGGGCGGGGGGTGTGGCGCGAAGGCAGGTCATGATGGCGTTCATGGTATCCATACCGGCTGCACCCTCAAAGGTGAAGCTGTGCAGGGCGTTGCGGTAGAAGCCGAATTCCCGGTAGAGGGCGTTCACGGCATCCAGCAGGCTCATACCCTGCCTGGCATAATAGGCGGCGGCCTCACAGGCCAGCATCACGGCGTTGACGGCATCCTTGTCCCGGACGTGAGCGCCGGACAGATAGCCGTAGCTTTCCTCAAAGCCGAAGATAAACCGCTCCTTCTGACCGGCGGCTTCCAAAACGGCAATCTGCTCGCCGATGAACTTAAAGCCCGTCAGAACCCGGCGCAGCTCTACACCGTACTTTGCGGCAATGGGCGTGGCCAGATCGGTGGAGACGATGGTCGTCACCGCTACGGGATTTTCGGGCATGGAGCCGTTGGCCTTCCGAACACGGCAGATGTAGTCCAGCAGCAGCGCGCCCATTTCGTTGCCGGTAATCAGCCGGTAGCCGCCCTGACCGTCGGGAACCGCCGCGCCCATGCGGTCACAGTCCGGGTCGGTGCCCAGCATCAGATCGGGGTGGACGGTGTCGCAGAGCTTCAGACCCGTTTCCATGGCTTCCCGGATTTCCGGGTTGGGATAGGGGCAGGTGGGGAAATTGCCGTCGGGCTTCTCCTGCTCCGGCACAACGGTCACCTGCGTGATGCCCATGCGGTTTAGCAGCATACGGACAGGCTCCAGTCCGCTGCCGTTCAGCGGGGTGTACACCAGCTTGAGCTTGGACACATCGTTGCCGGGGCGCAGAGCCAGAACCGCGTCCACAAAGTCAGACAGGCACTGGTCGGGGATGTACTGAATGGTTCCTGCGGCGACGGCTTCGTCAAAATCCATGAGCCGGGGGCTGACGAAATAATCGTGCTTGCCGATAGCGGTCAGAACCTTGTCCGCCGTTTCCAGTGCGATCTGGCAGCCGTCGGAGCCGTAGACCTTGTAGCCGTTGTATTTGGCGGGATTGTGGCTGGCGGTGACGCAGATGCCCGCACCGCAGCCGAAATACCGCACCGCCCAGGAAAGGGCAGGGGTCGGCTCCAGCCGGGGATAGAGGCAGACAGAAATGCCGTTGGCGGCCAGAACCCGGGCGGCTTCCTTGCTGAACAGCTGACCCTTGATGCGGCTGTCATAGCCGATGGCGACCTTTTTGGGCAAGGGGCTCCCATTCAGATAGTCTGCCAGACCTTGAGTCGCCCGACGGATGGTGTAGATGTTCATGCGGTTGGTGCCCGCGCCGATGACGCCCCGCAGGCCGCCGGTGCCGAATTCCAGATCCCGGTAGAAGCGATCCGTGACTGCTTCCGGATCGTCCTGTACTTTCCGCAGTTCTTCACCCAGATCAGGATCCTCCGTGGCGTTGACCAGCCACTGCTCCAGCTTTTCTGTGATTGTCATGTTGTCTTCCTCCCATTTATAATTCACTTTAATATGCTCTGTAAAAAGGCCGTCAGTACCTTTGCCGCCTGCCTGTGACACTCAGCGCCCGGATGTTCTCTGGCTCCCAAGGTTTCCGGGGTGGCGGCAGGCAGCGGCAGATAGAAGACATCCTGATCCCCGGTTTCGGTACGGTAACGGTTCACCGCACCTTCCAGAATCGGACGAATCTCATCGCCCAGCATACCAAAGACCCAGACCAGCTTCGCGCCGGGATTGTATCTGCGCAGACTTTTCAGCGTGGCAACCACAGCCTGTTCCAGAACCGCGTGCCCCTGAGGGGTGTCCGTCTGCTGATACACCTGCCCCGTGACGGGATCCTGCCATGCGGGGTTGTGCATGGCGCCCCAGTCGTTCGTTCCCAGATTGAGAATGATTGCATCCGCAGGCCAGCTTTCAAAGCCGTTGACTTGCCCGGCACCCAGCACGGCATTGCGCGCACCCTTTGCCAGACCACAGACCAGAGGATAGTGGGGCATCACCACATGGTTCGGGTTGTTGTCCCAGCCGGAAACCAGTCCCCAGCCACTCTGGGAGACAATTCGGTACTCCGCGCCCAAGGCATCGGCGGTCATGCGGGCATAGTGATTCTCCGCACTGAAGAAGGCTCCAATCCAGTCCTGCTCCTGCTTTGCACCGATTGCACCTTCTCCGCTGGTGATGCTGTCGCCTACAAATTCCAGCCGGTACTTTGGCTCCGGCAGGGCCAGAAACTCCCCATCCTCATACCGCAGCCCGGTAATCTGGAGCAGATGGGCAGGATCGTCGCTCATGGCCTGCACATCCTTCAGAACCCGGATATGCTTTTCGGTTCCCGGGGTCATCCCCCGAAACAGGCAGACCTCGCTTTCACCCTTGTTCACGGGGAACCGGCTGATCCATGAGCCATTCAGCTCTACGCTGACCCACGGTTCCACCTGATCATAGTCGGCGTTCAGCCGCAGCCACAGCTCGCTTCCGGTGAAGCGGCACTCAACGCCGGATGCGGTATAGAATAACGTCAGGGGTTCTTTGCTCGGCACATGGCGGCCAAGGACTCGGATTTGAGAAGTGGATGCAATCGTAGAGACAGCCATAAGAGTCCCCCCTTAACTAAACAATTATTGATTTAAGGCATCACCGCATAATGGGACAAGGAGATTCGACGAGAGATTTTGGCACAAGCGAAAGTATGGAAAATGCGGGAATACTGGATGTATTTCCCACTTTTCATACTGCACGATTGGGGCAAAAGATCCGCCGAAGCCCGC
>JAXEAK010000107.1:0-9718 GCA_034094395.1 Faecousia sp. | reverse complement strand
GCTTACCGGTCTTGGGATCAATTTTCGCACCTGCCATACTGTCGGGAGTAGTGCTCCAGGTAACGCTCTGGTTGGCCTTGTCCGCAGGCTCCACAACGGCGGTGAATTCACCGGTTTTGCCGGCAATCAGCTCAGAGGGGCGCTGACCGTCACGCTGGTAATCTGGGTGCTGGCCGCGACTACCAGCTTCTTCGTGAGCACCGAGCTGACCATGCCAAGGCCGTTGACCTGTACTGCCTTCACGGTAATGGTCTGGCCAGCATAGGGCGTCAGGTCAATTCTCCCCAAGGCACGGGTTCCGTTGACCACGGCTCCGTTCTTCACACTGGGTGTCTTGCCGTCCAGCGTATACAGCACATACCAGCTTTCGTCGGCGTTTCTGGTGTAGAAAGAAAGTTCGGACTCACAGGGTACCGGTTGACCGGAATAATTGTCGGAATCCACCAGGATGTCATTCGTATCGGCGTCACGAACAAAGAATCCGGGAGCGGCAGGCTTTTCCGACAGCATCTTCGCAGCGTTGACGATGCCCACGCTCAGGCTGCTGCCGCCCTTGGTGGCGGTGGACTTCAGCCGGGCTTCAATCTGGGCAGGAGTTGCCCCGGGATACATGGTCTTATACAGCGCGACCACACCGGAGACCACAGGGGCCGCCTGGGAGGTGCCACTCATGTATACATAGCCTCCACCATTGCTAGTGGACAAAATCATGTGGCCGGGGGCAGCAATGTCTGCCCAGGCGCCGTAGTTGGAGAAGAATGCCCGCTCATTGCTGGCATCCGAAGCCACAACGGCAATGACGTTGTCATAGCCGGCAGGATAGCACAGGGTGTTGCTGCCGTCATTGCCCATGGAAACGACCACGGTAACGCCATAATTTTTGACCGCGTTGTTGATCGCGTTCTGCATGGTACCGTTATAGAAATAGCCGCCCAGGCTCATATTGATGACATCCGCGCCATTGCTGGCAGCCGCAATGATGCCCTTGGCGATGTCAGAATCATAGCCGCTTCCGTCAGCACCAAGAACACGGATGCTGAGAATGTCTACATTGGGCGCAATGCCCGCGCCGCCGGCACCATTGTCCATGGTAGCAGCGATAATACCCGCAACATGGGTGCCGTGGCCATCCTCATCACTGGTTCCGCAGCCGATGTCCCGCGTTGTAACCCGGCCGGAAAGCTCCGCATGTCCGGTGTACACGCCGGTATCCAGAACAGCGACCGTAACACCGCCCCAAGCACCGGTGGACACACCCCAGGCGGCGTAGCTGTCCACCACGTCATGCATATACTGGTAGTCGGATGCTGTGGGAGACTTCAGATAAGGATCCGGGTTGGTCATATTCTCATTAACCCAGGTGTTCCAGTCCTGTCTGGAAGGCACCCTGGAATATGCCGCGGCGCTGAGCGTGCTTTCCGTTTCCACAGGATCCAGAGAGATAATGTGGTCGGGGTATGCCGCAGGCAGAGGCAGACTCATATCCTGCGCAGCCTCAACCGCCTGGGGAACCGTTGCGGTGAGCAGCCGGATCTCGGCAACGCCATAGCTGTATTCCACCAGCTCGGCGCTGAACGCTTCCGCGTAAAGCTCCGCTTCTTCCCGGGAATCCGCGCTGACAACCAAAATGCCATCTTCATAATCCACACCTGCCGTCAGTCCGTCGGTGGTCTTGGACACGCTGTGATTGATCATGTCCTGCTTGCCGGCCAGTTCCTCCGCGCTGAGGACATACCCTTCCGGCAGGCCTTTCAGGCCATAGGGCAGCTCCACCGGCTCCGTCTCCTCGGTGGGCTCTGTCTCCTCGGTGGCCTCCGCAGCCTCCTCGGTTGCTTCCGTCGACACAGTAGCATCAGCCGCTGCCGTGGTTTCCGAAATCTCCGTTGCTTCCGTCGCCGCTGTGGTTTCCACAACCGGCTGTGTCGTTTCGGCAGGCTCGGTTTGAGCCGGTGCCGTCGTTTCCGCCTCCGCTACAACCGCCGGCTGCTCGCCAATTTCCTCCTCCGCCAATGCGGAGAACGGGCAGCAGCTTACCAGCAGCGCAACCGCCAGAAACAGGGATATCAGCTTAGTAGGGGTGCAATGCTTCACGAAAATCGCCTCTCATTCTTTTTTTATTTCTCGCCCTGTGCCGCAATCCGTGGTTTTGGGACAGGCCGCAGTATCCTCAAAATGCATACACCGTATCGTTCCGGGAGAGCTCCGGCCAGCCATTCTCAATGCCCCGGCGGATGACCACGTCCGGATCCTCCTCCGTGTGGAATACCGCAACGCCGTAGCTGTAGCTTATCAACTCGATGCCATACAGCTTCGCCAGCTGTCTGGCCTCATCCTCGCTTTTCGCCAACGCCATCAGCTGTCCTTCCTCCGAAGCGCCGTCGGTTGGGATCGTCGTTGCTGCGGGTTCCGTCTGCGCGGGCTTTGAAGCTGGCGGCACTTTCTCCAGTGGCTCTCTTTGCCGACACCCAACAAGAAGCGTTGCCGCCAAAAGCAGCAATCCCAATGTCCAATATCTGCCCATGGTAATCCCCCTGTTCGCATCTTTGGGTCGCTCTTCCTGGAAATCGCTTCCCCTCCGAGCAGCTTGCAACCACTGCCATTATACAATAATCAATTATAATATAACATGCCATTTCTGAAAAAGCAACATTTTTCTGAATAAAGCAGAAAAACACCCCGGAGCTGCCGTAAAACAGCCCGGGGCGTTTTCTATTGCGTCTGGGATTCCCGGTTCTGACAGGTAAAGCAGATAATCTGCTTTGTCTGTGCCATTCGGCGCAGAATTTCCATTGCCGCCGCCATGCGCTGATCGTCGAAGCGCACCAACGCGTCGTCCAGCACCAGCGGTGCGTCCGGGGTCAACTCCTCCGCCACCGCCAGCCGCAGCGCCAGATACAGCTGATCCACCGTTCCGTCGCTGCGCCAGATGGCGTCGCACTGTACGTCCTCCTGCACTGCCCCGGCCTGAAGGGAAAAATCCTCCCCCATAGTCAGGCTCTGATAGCGGCCGTCCGTCATGGTGCCCAGCAGTTCCTCCGCCCGTTTGGTGATTCGCGGGGCAAACCGGCGCTGCAGCTCCGAGCGCGCCCGGGACAGCGTGTTCTGGGCGATGGTCAAGGCGGCATAGGTGTCCTCAAGCCGGGCAATCCGGTCGCAGACCCGCTTGTGCTGCAGCTCCAGCTCTCCGGGGTCGCCCAGCAGCTCCATCCGTCCCTGATACTGTCCCAGGCGGTTTTGCAGCCGCTGCTGCTCTGCGGCGCATTCCGACAGCAGCCGGGCAGTCTCCGCCTCGGACTGGGTCAGGTTGTCCGCCAGAGTGGGTTTCTCCACCGGTTTTACCATGGCGCGTAGCGTCTCATAGTGCTGTCTGGCCAGAACGGCTTCCCGGCGGGCATTTTCGCACGTCTCCCATTGGCGCTGGGCGCTCTGCCAGGTTTCCAGCACCTCCTCCGGCTCCTTCAGGCCGCACAGCGCGTCCCGCTTCTTGCGCAGCACCATCAGCCGTACCTCCAGATCGCTGGTGACCTCCTGATAGGTCTTCAGCTGCTCGGAGTAGTCCAGCATCGCCTGTTCATATTCCGCAATGGGCTGCGTCCAGTGTTTCCAATCGCTGCTGCCGTACTTTTCCAGAATCGCGGCGGTTTTTCTCCGGGCGGAGATCCACTCCCGGACGCCCCAGATGAGTGCCAGCATTCCGGCTGCGCCTGCGCAGGCGGCAAAGAGGTAGGCCGTCAGATGGGCAAGTCCGCCGGCTGCCAGCAGCCCCACCACGCCAACAATCACAAGGATCAGCGGTACTTTCGATGCAGTCAGTTCCGTCAGGCTGCGGGCATCCTCCCGCGCCATGGCGCGGGCAGCCTCCGCCGTCAGGCCGGTAAAGGGATTGGGAAGCTCCGGCTTCTGGGGCTGGGCAGGTGCCTGCGCCTCTTCCTCCCGAATGGCGTTCCACTGCTCCCGGAAGGCACGAAGCTCCCGGGTTTTTCCTTCCACTTCCTCCCGGGACGGCAGAGCGGCGCAGGCCGTCTCCAGTTCCCGCAGCGTCTGCTCCGCCTGCTGCGCGGTCTCCTCCGCCTGAGCGACCCGGGCAATGTCCGTCTCCATTTTAGCGTAGGACAGCGCCTGCTGGTGATTGTACAGCTGCTTGAGCCAGGACTTCACCTCGTCAATACGCTGACGCAGTTTCTTCGACTGGGTATCCAGGTTCTCCAGCTCTTCCATTCGCTCTTCCAGCGCATCCCGTTGGGCTTCCGCCTGAGGCAGCAGCCCGCTGCGGTTATAGCGGCAGCGGTTTTTTAGCTCCTTCAGGTTCTCTGCCAGCCGGTCGGCGGCGCCGCTGTCATCACCGGTGGTGACCAATGCGTTGAGTCGGCGGCGCAGCGCCTCGTCCTGGGTCACGGGCAGATCGGAAAAGCGGATGAAGCCTGCCCGGCGGAACACCGTCTGCTCCACCCCCAGCAGCACTTGGCCGCAGTTTGCCGCCGTCAGTTCCTCCACCGGCAGGCCGGATTCCGTCTCGTACGCTTTGAATTCTCCCAGCGGCACCCGGCGGCGGGTACTGCGCTCGATGGTGATATCCCTGCCATTCCAATTCAGGTCGATACGCCCGGACATGGGGCTGCCCGACCAGGGCTGATAGCGCTCCTTGTCCGCCAGTGTGGTTTTCGTGGACTTTGCCCGGGTGTCCAGCCCATAGAGCATTGCCACAAGGAAAGCGCACCAGGTGCTCTTGCCCCACTCGTTGGGCGCGGTAATGATATTCAGGCCAGGCTCCAGCGTCAGGGTCTCATGCTCCAGCTTGCCGAAGGTGGCGGTCATTTTGTAAATTCTCACAGGGTAACCTCCCTTCCGCTCAGGAGCTTCCGGGAAATCTCCGCCGCCAACTCAATCCGCCGGGCATTGTCCGGCTGTTCCTCCATGGCGCGGCGGAGCATCTGGAAGTAGACGCCCTCCAGCGTGTCTGCGTCGGTATTCGCCCACAGATCCACCGGCGGCTCCGTCTGATCCAGCAATTCGAGGTTGGGGAAATCCGGGAATTCCCGGTACAGGGCATTTAAGTCCACATTGCCGCTGCCGGTGAGGGCGATCCGGTAAAAATCCTGGCTGCCCTGAGGCGGCAGCAGGCCTTCCAGCGTAGACACGGCGTCCGCGCCGATATCCACCTTCCGATCCGTAAAGCGGACGGTATCCAGACTCACCGCCTGCACCTGAGCCTCATCGGTGAGGGTGGCGATGCACACGCCCTTGTCCCCCGTTTCGTCCCAGCCCCGTCCCATGGGGCAGCCCGGCCAGACGCAAAGCGTATTGCCGGAACGGAAGGCACCCGCCTTGTGAATGTGTCCCAGCGCCAGATAATCAAGACCTGATTCCCGTACCTGGGCGGTTGTCACCGGGCTGTAGGGAGATTCCCGCTGGGTAGGGTCGCCGTGGAGCACAGCGACGCAGTATTTCTCGTCGCCCTCCGCCTGGAACCCTTCCAGCAGCGGCTTACTGTCCATGCTCCGGTATCCCGCGCCATACACCCGGCAGGAAAGCTCGGGAAGGCAGATCGATTCCATGGCACCGGTGAATATATACACATTTTTCGGCCATGTCTCCTCCAGCCAGGGACTGCCCGGGGCGCAGAAATCGTGGTTGCCCGGGGCAATCATCACCGGCACGCAGCTGCGCTCCAGCGCTTCTTTCAGCACCTCCAGCGTCTCCCGGGATGCTTCGCCATCAAAAATATCTCCCGCCAGAAGCATCAGGTCGCAGTTTTCCCGGCGGCACAGATCCACGATCTTTCCCGGAAGTGCGCGCTGCTCCTCCCGCAGAAACTGCCGCTGCTCCGGAGAAAACCCCGCGAAGGGGGAATCCAGATGCCAGTCGGCGCTGTGCAAAATCTTCAGTCCCATTCGTCCACTCTTTCCGCCTTGCGGCATTTTCCCGTGGCGCTGTCTATGGTGAACAGCACCGCCTCCATTTTTGTAGGGCCTTCCGCCCAGCGATAGCGTTCGGTCAAGTCTCCTCGGAATCTGGCAATGGACAGCTCCGGGCGAATCCCCAGCACCGAGTCCCGGGGGCCGGTCATGCCCAGATCCGTGACGTAGCCGGTGCCCTTTGGCAGCACCCGGGCGTCCGCCGTGGGCACATGGGTGTGGGTGCCCCAGACGGCGCTGACCCGCCCGTCCAGCAGGTAGCCCATGGCCAGCTTTTCCGAGGTGGCCTCGGCGTGAATCTCCACCAGAATGATCCCGGCGTCGATCTCCTTCAGAATCTTCTCGATCATCAGGAACGGGTTGTCCGGGCCGTAGTCCATATTGCACCGGCCGATCAGGTCGACCACCGCCACGGTTCCGGCCTTCGTCTCAAAGGTCTGCCAGCCCCGGCCGGGCACCTGCGGAGCATAGTTTGCCGGGCGCAGAATCTGAGTGCAATCGTCCATATATGGTACGATCTCCCGTTTGCCCCAGGTGTGATTGCCCATGGTAATCACGTCCGCCCCGGCGTCCAGAATCTCCTCCGCCTGATGGGGCAGCAGCCCAACCACTGCGGCATTTTCTCCGTTGACCACCACGAAATCCGCGCCGGTTCTCCGTTTCATCTGTCTCAGGTTGCGGCGCACCCGTTCCAGGCCGGGATTACCCACTACATCTCCCACCGCCAATACCTTAAAGTCCATACCGTCTCCTCCAAATTATACCTGTGTGCATTATATAACAGAATTCCCATTTTCGCAAGGGTTAGACCCTTTCGCCGGCATCCCCGGCCGGATTGGGAGCGATACGTTCCGCATTTTTAATCGAAAGCCGGCGAATCCCGTCTCCGCGCCTGCATTTGCGGTATTTTCTCCTTGACTTATGGTGGTAACCACCGCATAATAGGGATATATGCCATCTGGCTGCGGGGAAACGCCCCGCTTTGATTTTGGAGGTAACACCCATGAGCAGAAAAAAGACGCTTCTGGCCGTGGTGCTCTCAGCCGTCGTTGTGCTGTCCGCTGCCGCGGGCATTGGCTGGATCCTGTGGCACAATTACGTCGTCGGCTTCCGCCTGTATCCCAAGGACGCCGTCAGTCTGGATCTGCGGGGGGAGGCACTCAGCCCGCGTCACTTTGACACGCTGGCAGAGAAGCTGCCTGACTGCCGGATTCTCTGGGACGTGCCCTTTCAGGGCGGCAGTCTCAGCAGTGATACCACGGATATCACTGTGGACACCCTTACGGACGAGGATGTGGCCGCGCTGGGCTACTTTCCTCAGCTGGAATCTGTCCACGCCGACGGCTGCACCGACTACGACAGCCTGATGCTGCTGAAGCAGACCTACCCGGACGTGGCAGTATCCTACTACGTGACGCTGGACGGCACGGACTATCCGGAAAGCACCGACACCGTGGAACTGCGTCACATCACTCAGGAAGAGCTTTCGCTGCTGCCCTACCTGTGCAAACTTAAAACCGTGCTGGTGCGGGGCGATACCCAGCCTCAGGACTTCTCCCAGCTGCGCGAATACTGTGAAGCCCGGAATGTGACCTTCCTCGTGGGCATCGGCAGCAATCTGGTTGGGCAGGATGCCACCCAGCTGGCCGTAGAAAACGTCACGCAGGAGGATCTCTCCCTTCTGGGAAATCTGCCGAACCTGAAGCAGCTGCATCTGGTGAATCCCAAGGCAGACCCGGAGGCGGTTCTCGCGCTGCCGGAAGCCTACCCCAACATGGACATCAGCTGGGAAGTGCAGATCGGCGATCAGGTATTCCAGAACACGGATACGGAAATCGACCTGTCCGCCACCGTCATTACGGATCTGTCCGAAGTGGAGTCCCAGATGGAATACCTCCCCCAGGCCGAAACCGTTATTTTCGGCCTGTGCGGCATCGACAACCCCAAGTGGGGCGCCAGCAAAACCAAAAATCTGGCCATCTGTGAAATTGAAAACGAGGATATGGCCGCCTACCGTGACCGGGTTCGGGACAAATACAAGGTCGTCTGGACCGTGCGCTTAGGCCCCAGCATCGCCCTGCGGACGGATAAGGACAATTTCATGCCCAACCACTTCGGCGTGGGTCAGCTGTTCAACGATTACGCCTATAACCTGCGCTATTGCGAGGACATGGTGTGTCTGGATGTGGGGCACATGACCCTGACGGACATCAGCTTTGTGGAATATATGCCCAAGCTGAAATACCTGATCCTCGCCTGGACGGAGGTGCAGTACATTGAGCCTATCCGCAGCTGCAAAAACCTGATCTGGCTGGAACTGGACAACAGCTGCATTCGGGACTATTCCCCCCTGGTGGACTGCACCGCGCTGGAGGATCTGAACATCGGCAAAACCTTCTGTGACATCACGCCTATTCTGCAGATGACCTGGCTGAAGAACCTGTACATGATCTTCGGCAACGGCGGAGACGCCTGGAAGGCCTCTCAGGCGCTGCCCAACACCCACGTGGTTGCCACCGGCGACGCCACCGTAGGCGGCGGCTGGCGGCGGCTGCCGAACTACTACGATATGCGGGACTGTTTGGGGATGTACTACATGAACTGACAGCCGTGCGCCCTAAGAATTTCTTAAACTTCTTGCGGCTTGACTGTCTTCGGTTTCTATACTATAATGACAAAAGCGAGAAAATACTGGAGGTTTGCTTATGAAAAAAACCCTGTTTACGGTGACCATCCTCCTGCTTGTGGTTGCGTTCGGCGTCAGCGCCTTTATGGTTGGTAATTATCTTCTGGAAGGCAAGCGGCAGGAAGACCGCGTCAACGAGCTTTCCCAGATGGTATCCGAAGCCCAGAGCGAGTCCGCCACTCGGGAGACCACAGCCGGCACCACGGAAACCACCGCCCCCGGAGAAACCACCAAAGCCGAGATGCTGCCCGGCTACAAAGAACTGTACGAGCAGAATTCCGACGCTGTAGGCTGGCTTAAAATCGAGGGCACCAAGATCAATTATCCCGTCTTCCAGACCCCGGACAATATCAGCTACTACCTGTACCGGGACAGTGACAAGAAGGAAAACAAGCACGGCAGCATCTACGCCTGGGAAGCGGCGGATGTGAATAAGCCCAGCGACAACGTCACTCTGTTTGGCCACAATATGGCCGACGGCAGTATGTTCGCCGCCCTGAACAATTACACCAGCAAGGCCGCTTGGGACAAGAACAATCTGATTTTCTTCGACACCCTGACGGAATATCATACTTACAAGATTTTCGCGGTGTTCAAGACCTCCGCCAACAAGGGCGAGGGCTTCAGCTACCACCAGTTCGTGGACGCGGCCAACGCCGAGGAATTCAACGAGTTTGTCTCCACCTGCAAGAAGCTGTCCTTCTATGACACGGGCATCACCCCGGTTTACGGTGACAAGCTGCTGTGCCTGTCCACCTGTGAGTACACTCTGGAGAATGGCCGGCTGGTGGTCGCCGCCGTGCGCATTACCTGATCCAAAAGCAAAAGCCCGCCTTTTAGCGGGGTGTTCGTAAGACAGTTAAATTCCAAAATCTGAAAACCATTGGTTTTCAAGGGACGGCGTGGCTTAGGTCACGCCGTTTCTTTTTAGGATTGCCCCAAACCGGTGCAAGGGTTACCGCCTCGCAGGGCGTATTTATACTAACTCTTGATTAAAAACTTTAATTCTTTCCGGCCTGAATCGCGCCAGAATGCGTTATCTTCCTTGCTGGGCGTCAGCCCAGCGGCGTCATCTGCCTTTTCTGGCACAATTCATTCTCGGAAAGCTTTTAAAGCT
>JAXEAK010000106.1:0-5223 GCA_034094395.1 Faecousia sp. | reverse complement strand
CTTTAAAAGCTTTCCGAGAATGAATTGTGCCAGAAAAGGCAGATGACGCCGCTGGGCTGACGCCCAGCAAGGAAGATAACGCATTCTGGCGCGATTCAGGCCGGAAAGAATTAAAGTTTTTAATCAAGAGTTAGTATCAGGCTGCAAGTGTGCGAATTGTGCGCATATCGCGCACAATGCGTGCGCGCGGCAGACTGCAAAATCCTGTCGGAAAGCCCCGAAGGGGATTTTCGACAGTCTGAGGGGTCAGGCAAACGCCTGACCCCTTTTTTCGTTATTTTGTACCGAAGATACGGTCGCCGGCATCACCCAGACCGGGGACGATGTAAGCGTTTTCGTTGAGTCTCTCATCCAGCGCAGCCAGATAAATGTCCACATCGGGATGGGCGGCGGTGACCGCCTTGACGCCATCGGGGCAGCCGATAATGTTCATCATGATGATCTGCTTGCAGCCGTGCTGCTTCAGGAATTCGATGGCGGCGATGGCGCTGCCGCCGGTGGCCAGCATGGGATCCACCACGAACACCTGCCGGTTGCCGATGTCATCGGGCAGCTTGCAGTAGTATTCCACGGGCTTGTGGGTCTCCGGATCCCGGTACAGGCCGATGTGGCCGATCTTCGCGGAGGGAATCAGGGCAACCATGCTGTCCACCATGCCGAGACCGGCCCGGAGGATGGGCACGATGGCCATTTTCTTACCGGCCAGCATCCGACAGGTCGCCGTGGTGATGGGAGTCTCCACCTGAACCTCTTTCGTGGGCAGATTCCGGGTGGCTTCGTAGCACATCAGGCCGGCGATTTCGCCCACCAGCTCCCGAAATTCCTTAACCGGGGTCTCCTTGTTGCGCAGAATTGCCAGCTTGTGCTGAATCAGGGGATGATCGAGGACATAAACATTTGCCATGGTGTCTTTCTCCTTTATTCTGTTATTTTCCGTTCATTCGTTCCGCCCGCTCCCGCTCTGCCTGGGAAAGCCGCAGGTAATTGGGGGTCAGGGTGTTGGCGTCGCCCGGGTCACCCGCCGCCGCCTTTTTTTGCGCCGCCAGCGCAACGCCGCCGGCTCGCTGGTGCATCCGGTGCTCCGCAGGCAGAACCAGCTTGGGAACGCTCTCCGACAACGTATTATAACACAGAATGCTGCCGTCGCCAACCAAAAAAATGGGTTCGCGCAAATTTTTTAATTCCGCGCCCAATTCTGCAAGGGAGATCGCCCGATCCTCCTTCAGTCTGGTCAGGCTTCCGTGGTTTACATAAAACAGTGCGTTGTAGACCTGACTTCTTCTCGCGTCCATGCAGGGGCAGAGGTAGCCCTGATATGCGCCCATTCCCTCCGCCATGGCCTCCAGCGTGGAAACGCCGTAGCAGGGGATTCCCCTGCCCCAGGCAAAGCCCTTGGCGGCCGCTACGCCGATACGCACGCCGGTAAAGGAGCCGGGGCCTGCCGCCACAGCGGTGGCGGTTATGTCAGAAACGGTTTTTCCGCACTGGCTCAGCAGGTTTTCCGCCATTACCAGCAGCGTCTGGCTGTGGGTCAGCCCCGTATTCTGATAGCCTTCCCCCAGCAGCTTTCCGTCCTCCAGCAGGGCAACGGACGCCGCCTTGGCACTGGTTTCAAAGGCTAAAATCAACAAGTATGTTTCCTCCCTCCACGGTGATCCGCCGGGTCGTTTCTCCCAGCTTTTCGATGGTCACGGAAATGGCATCCTCCATGGCGTCCGCCACGTTCTCGCTCCACTCCACGGCGCAGACCCCGCCCCGCTCCAGATAGTCCTCCCAGCCGATATCCCACAGCTCGTCGGAAGAATGCAGGCGGTACATATCGAAATGGAACAGGGGCAGCCGCCCGCCCAAGTATTCATTGACAATGGTATACGTTGGGCTGGTGACCATTTCCGGATAGCCCAGCCCCCGGGCAAGGCCCCGGGTAAAGGCGGTTTTACCCGCGCCCAGATCCCCCCGGTAGGCAATTACCGTGCCGGGCGTGACAAGCTTCCCCAGAGCCGCGCCCAGATTTTCCGTTTCCTCCGGGGAATTGGTAATGTATTCCATAAAGTGAACCTTCTTATTTCGCGTTTTTCAGCTTCTCCGCCTGATCGGCGGTAGCCAGAGCGTCGATGATCTCGTCCAAGTCCCCGTCCATAATAGAATCAATGCGGTACAGCGTCAGGTTCACCCGGTGATCCGTGACCCGACCCTGCGGGAAATTATAGGTGCGGATGCGCTCGTTGCGCATTCCGGTGCCCACCTGTGACCGGCGCAGGCCGGTAACCTGGCTGTCAAGCTTTTCCTGCTCCATTTCATAGAGTTTGGAAGCCAGCATCCGCATACATTTTTCCCGGTTCTGCACCTGACTGCGTTCCTCCTGACAGGCCACCACGATGCCCGTAGGCTTGTGAATCAGCCGGACGGCGGAACTGGTCTTGTTGACATGCTGACCGCCGGCGCCGCTGGCGCGGTAGACCTGCATTTCAATATCCGCGGGGTTGATCTGCACGTCCACCTCTTCCATTTCCGGCAGCACCGCCACGGTAGCGGTGGAAGTATGCACCCGGCCGCCGGACTCGGTCTCCGGCACACGCTGCACCCGGTGGACACCGGACTCGTACTTCATCCGGGAATAGGCGCCCCGGCCGTTGATGACGAAATCCGCTTCCTTCACGCCGCCCAGTTCCGTTTCATTGAAGTTGAGCAGCTCCACGCTCCAGCCCATTTTGGCGGCGTACATGGAGTACATCCGAAACAGGCTGTGGGCAAACAGGGCGCTTTCCTCGCCGCCCACGCCGCCGCGGATCTCCACAATCACGTTTTTTTCATCGTTGGGATCTTTTGGAAGCAGCAGCACGCGCAGCTTTTCGTAAAGCGCCTCCTTCGCCGCCTTTGCCTCGGCGTAAGTCTCCTGACACAGCTCCTTCATTTCCGGATCCGCCATCAGCTCCTGGGCGTCCGCCATGTCGGCTTCCGCCTGCCGGTAGGCCTGATAGCACTCCACAATCGGCTCCAGATCGCTCTTTTCCCGCAGCTGCTTTGCCGCCTTCTGCGGGTCTGCGTAGAAATCCGGCTGCTCGGAACGGGCGCACAGTTCTTCATATTTATTGCAGATTGCCTGTAATTGATTCAGCATTTATTTTCTCCGTTTCGACTTTTTTCCAGACATACAACCCCTATTCCACGGGGATATTATGTACGCCGGAACACATTGAGGACGCAGCTGGCAGTGTCCGTCAGACGTTCGGTATGCCGCAGGCGTTCCGCTCCGGCTTTGCCCACCCGGAACAGATGCGGCGTCATGGCAAACAAATTTTGCACCTGCTGCCCCTCTACCGTAAAGGAAAACCGGATCGGGATGGACTCCGCCAGAGAAAAGCCGGGCAGCTCCGGAACGGTATCCTTTTCCCGGAAGATCAGCTGGTCGTAGATCACCTTTTTCAGCTCCAGCAGGTGATCCTGCGCCGCCAGAACCTGAAAGAAGAAGCCGTTTTCCTTCAACACCCGGTGAAATTCTTCCGGAAGCGTGACAGCAAACAAGCTGGTAATCAGTCCTGCGCTGCCGTTCTCCACCGGAATCTGCGCGGCGGTAGCGCACAACCACTGAGCATTCTTATATTTTCCGGCGGCATAGCGGACGGCATCCTTGGAAATATCCAGTCCGGTCAGTTCTGCGCCCATGGCATCCGCCAGCCTGGTACAGTAATACCCTTCCCCGCAACCCACGTCCAGAATGGGGTCGGAAACGCCGTATTTCTCCGCAGCCGCAATCAGCGCGTCGGAAATCGGCGCATAGAATCCGCCTGTTAAGAATTCCCGGCGGGACAGCACCTGCTCCCGGGTATCCCCCGGATGGGCGGAATGCCTGCGCTGGACGGTGAGCAGATTCACATAGCCCTGCCGCGCGATATCAAAGCTGTGGTTCTCCGGACAGACAAAGCGGCCTTCCTGCCGGGACAGGGAACCACCGCAAATTGGGCAGATCAAGTTCATATCATAACCCCCCGACGGTATAGTATACCCTATTTTTTATCCGCCGTCAACGGATTATCGTGTCATTCCGAGTAGCGCGCACACTGACGTGGGAATCCCCCATTCTTTCAGGTCGGACAGACCCAGCTTCCGACGAAGGGGTTGTCGCTTCGCTCCTCGCAATGACATTCTTTATCGAAAGCGAGGTGCTATTTATGCGCAGACTTCTTGTGTTTCTCCTGAGCGTTTCCCTGCTGATCCTACCTGTTCAGGCAGAAGAACCCAAGTATGTGGCGCTGACCTTTGACGACGGCCCCTCCGGGAAATACACCCGGCAGCTTCTGGACGGGCTGTACGACCGGGGCGTGCACGCCACCTTCCTGCTGTGCGGCTACCGGATGAAAGACTACCCGGAGCTGACCCAGCGGATCTTTGACGAGGGACACGAAATCGGCTATCACGGCTACAGCCACAAAAATATGAAGCAGATGAGCCGCCGGGACATCGCCAAAGAACTGGAAGACAGTCAGGCGCTGCTGCCGGAAGGCTGCCAGCCGGTGTTTCTCCGTCCCCCGGGAGGCTGCTGCGGCGATGCCGTGCGTCAGGTGGCGCAGGTTCGGAATCTGTCACTCCTGAACTGGTCGGTGGATCCCCGGGACTGGGCAACCCACGACACCGCCGCGGTAGAACGCGCCGTGCTGAAAAATGTCAAAGACGGCGATATCGTGCTGCTGCACGATATGTCCTCCAGCTCCGTGCAGGCCGCGCTGGACATCGTGGATGTGCTTCTGGATCAGGGCTACGAAATCGTTACCGTGTCCCGCCTCGCCAAATTGCGCAACGTCCGGCTCCGTCCGGGTCAGGAATACTTCCATTTTCAAAAACCCGCTGCTTCCTCCTGATAAACGCCTTTTTTCTCCCGCTTCCGGTACAAATCCGGCAGCGGGAGTTTTGCTATTTCGGGGTCTTCTCCGACCGGAAGGAGAATCCTCATAAAAATTAACCAAAAATCCCCCTACGGGGGATAGGAAAAAAGGCAGATTTGTGTTTAATTCTACGATTGACATTCTTGCGTTTAATTAGTAAAATAATATCGATACCTTATGTTCTGCATAAGCGTTATTCCGTTCGTCACAAGAATCAATGATTAGGAGGAAATCACTTTGAAGGATTGGGCATCTTTAATCACCATCGAGGAGATGGAAGCTGCCACCAACTCTCTGCTGGAAACCGCGCAGAAGGTTGGCGCCGATACCTGGCAGCAGC
>JAXEAK010000105.1:0-12210 GCA_034094395.1 Faecousia sp. | reverse complement strand
CCCGACTTCACCATGCCGTCCTTCAGCTTTAACTTCTCCATGCCCGGCATGGGCAGCGGGACTTCCTCCGGCCAGACCCAGCTGTTTGACCTGAAGGGCGACGTGCTCATGACCGTGACCCCTCAGGACACTATGACGGTGACCGTGGCCGTGGACGAAACCGACATTTTTAGCCTGAAAACCGGTATGACCGCCGAAATCACCATCAACGCCCTGCCGGATGAGACCTTCGAGGGGGAAATCACCCGCATCGCTACCAGCGGTACCAGCAACGGCGGCAGCAGCAAATTTGCCGTGGAAATCACCCTGCCCCGGCAGAGCGATATGCTCGCCGGTATGAGTGCCTCCGCTGTCATAGCCCTGTACGAGAAGATGGACGTGCTCACCATTCCTGCGGCGGCGCTGGAGGAAGTGGGCGGCAAGACCATTGTGTACACCGCGCTGGACAAGAAAACCGGAGAGCCGACCTCGCCGGTGGAGGTGACCGCCGGCATCTCCGACGGGGAAACCGTGGAGATTCTCGCGGGTCTCAGCAGCGGCGACAGTATCTACTACCACTACTATGACACGGTGGAAGAATCTGACGCCGTGGAAACCGACCGGTTTCAAATGAAATAACGCAAAACGCTGCCGTTGCAATGCAACGGCAGCGTTTTTCCTCAGTGCTTCTCTTCTTCTGGGATAAAATCCAATGTGATGGATTTCAGGTTCGTGCGCAGCTGGATATATTTCACCCCGGCGGAATCCATCATCCGCTTGGAGGCGAGAGTCGCCATGGAGTCGGCGTACTTGTCAGACAGGTAATACACTTCCTTCACGCCGCTCTGGATAATCGCCTTGGCGCACTCGTTGCAAGGAAACAGCGCCACATACAGCTTGCTGCCCCGCAGATCCCGCCCGTTGGCGTTGAGCACGGCGTTTAGCTCCGCGTGGACAACATAGGGGTACTTGGTGGCCTCCCCCTCCCGCTCCCAGGGGTACTCATCGTCAGAGCAGCCCTTGGGCATTCCGTTGTAGCCGGTGGAGATGATGATATTGTCCTGCGAGACGATACACGCACCCACCTGAGTATTGGGATCCTTGCTGCGTTTCGCTGCCAGCATGGCAATGCCCATAAAATATTCGTCCCAGCTGATGTAGTCCGAGCGTTTCATTTGCCATTCCTCCCCATTTTTCTCCCATTATACACAAAAAGCAGGCCGGTCACAAGTACCAGCCTGCATTTTTTTGGAATAACCTTCCCCCATTGAGGAAAGGCGGAGCGCGATAACACGAGACGGGTGCGGGGATTCCCGACAATGACGTGTTCTTTCGGAAAATCGGCAGGAACACCTCATCCGACCTCGCTGACGCTCGGCCACCTTCCCCTCATAGGGGAAGGTTACGGGGAACATTACCGAGCACGCCCAATGGCGTCACGATAACAGACCAGCCGGGCACGCACTGTCCGCCGCCACTGGCGCAAACGATCTCTCAACAACCACTTGCCGCCGATACCGAGCACGCCCAATGGCGTCACGATATCAGACCAGCCGGGCACGCACTGTCCGCCGCCACTGGCGGCATTAGTCGAAGAAATTCTTCAGATTGTCGATGAATTTCTTGCGCTTGGGGGATACCTCGATGGTGCCGTCCAACTGGCGCAGCAGATCCTTCTGCTCCTTTGTCAGGTGGGTAGGTGTCTCCACCACCACGGTGAAGCGCTGGTTGCCCCGGCGGCGGGAATTGCCCACCTCAGGAATCCCCTTCTCCCGGAGGATGAACTCCCGTCCGGTCTGGGTGCCCTCGGGGATCTCAAAATCCACCTTGCCGTCCAGGGTGGGCACCTGAATGGTGGCGCCCAGCGCCGCCTGAGTAAAGGAAATCGGCACCTCGCACAGCACATCCGTACCCTGCCGGGTGAAAATCGGATGGCGCTTGATGTAGATTTCCACCAGCAGATCGCCGTTCGCACCGCCGTTGCTGCCAACGCCGCCCTCGCCCCGCACCCGGACGCTCTGTCCCTCGTCCACGCCTGCGGGGATCTTCACCTTCACCCGGTTGGTGCGGCGCACCTTGCCCTTGCCCTTGCAGGTAGAGCAGGGGGTCTTGATGACCTTGCCCTTGCCGCCGCAGGCGGGACAGGTAGTCGTGGACTGCATCTGCATACCCATGAAGTTCTGCACACTGCGCACCTGACCAGTGCCGTGGCACTGCTGGCAGGTCTCGATCACGCCGTCGGCGGAGCCGGTGCCGTTGCATACGGCGCAGTTCTCAATCCGGGGCGTCGCCACCTCTTTTTCGCAGCCGAAGGCCGCTTCCTCAAAGGTCAGCTCCAGCCGGGTCATCACATTCTCGCCCCGACGGGGTACATTCTGGGTACCTGCCCGGCTGCGTCCGCTGCCGCCGCCGAAAAATTCGCCGAAAATATCGCCCAAGTCGCCGAAGTCTCCAAAACCGCCGAAACCCGCGCCACCATAGCCACCGGCGCCGCCGGCTGCGAAGTTGGGATCCACACCGGCAAAGCCATACTGGTCGTAGCGGGCACGCTTATCCGCGTCGGACAGCACCTCGTAGGCCTCGCCGACCTCCTTGAATTTTTGCTCCGCTTCCTTGTCCCCGGGGTTTCGGTCGGGGTGGTACTTCATGGCGTTTTTGCGGTAGGCCTTTTTGATATCTTCAGCGCTGGCATCCTTGCTGACGCCCAGCACCTCATAATAGTCGCGTTTGTTTTCTGCCATATTTTTTCACACTCACCTCAATAGATGGAACATCACAGGGCAGGCCGCCCTATCGTAGAATATCAACAATGTAGCGAATCGAGCGGTGCCCAGTGGTGTAACGAAAACCACCCAGCTTGCCTACGCATTGGCTGTCCGCACTGCGGACGCCAAGAAGGGGCGGCGTTTGGCCGCCCCCCGGGCTTTTTCTGATTAGTCAACCGTTTCGTAATCGGCGTCCACAACACCGTCGTCGCCGGGATTCTGTCCACCCTGGGCGCCGCCCTGAGCGCCGCCGTTGGGATTCGCCTGCTGGTACAGCTTCTCGGACACGGCGTAGAAAGCCTTCTGGACTTCCTCGGTCGCCGCCTTGATGGCAGAGATGTCGCTCCCCTTGTTGACTTCCTTCAGGTGGTCAATGGCGCTCTGGATGGAAGCCTTCTCGCTGGCGTCGATCTTGTCGCCCAGCTCGTTCAGGGTCTTCTCGGTCTGATAGACGGTCTGGTCGGCAGCGTTGTGGGTGTCCACCTCGTCCTTCCGCGCCTTATCCTCGGCAGCGTACTGCTCCGCTTCCTTCACAGCCTTGTCGATGTCCTCCTGGCTCAGGTTGGTGGAGGCGGTGATGGAGATGTTGGCCTCCTTGCCGGTGCCCAGATCCTTGGCAGAAACCTTCACGATGCCGTTGGCGTCGATATCGAAGGTAACCTCAATCTGAGGCACGCCGCGAGGTGCGGGAGCGATGCCGCCCAGCTGGAAGCGACCCAGCGTCTTGTTGTAAGCGGCCATCTCGCGCTCGCCCTGCAGGACATGAACCTCCACAGAGGTCTGGCCGTCAGCGGCGGTGGAGAAGATCTGCTTCTTCTGCACGGGGATGGTGGTGTTCCGGTCTACCAGACGGGTGAACACGCCGCCCATGGTCTCAATGCCCAGAGACAGAGGCGTGACATCCAGCAGCAGAATATCGTTCACATCGCCGGTGAGTACGCCGCCCTGAATGGCAGCGCCCACAGCCACGCACTCGTCGGGGTTGATGCCCTTGAAGCCTTCCTTGCCGGTAATGTTCTTCACGGCATCCTGCACGGCAGGAATACGGGTGGAGCCACCAACCAGCAGCACCTTGTGGATATCGGAAGCAGACAGGCCTGCGTCGGACATAGCCTGACGGACGGGCTTCATGGTGCGCTCCACCAGATCGGCGGTCAGTTCATTGAACTTGGCACGGCTGAGGGTCACGTCCAGATGCTTGGGGCCGGTGGCGTCAGCGGTGATATAAGGCAGGTTGATATTGGTGGAGGTCACGCCGGACAGCTCGATCTTCGCCTTCTCGGCGGCTTCCTTCAGGCGCTGCATGGCAACCTTGTCGCCGGACAGGTCGATGCCCTCGGCCTTCTTGAACTCGGAAACCATATAATCCATGATTCTCTGGTCGAAGTCGTCGCCGCCCAGATGGGTGTCGCCGGCGGTTGCCAGAACCTCAATGACGCCGTCGCCGATGTCCAGAATGGACACATCGAAGGTGCCGCCGCCCAGATCGTAAACCATGATCTTCTGCTCGGATTCCTTGTCCAGACCGTAGGCCAGAGCGGCTGCGGTAGGCTCGTTGATGATACGCTTCACATCCAGGCCCGCGATCTTGCCGGCGTCCTTGGTGGCCTGACGCTGAGCATCGCTAAAGTAAGCGGGAACGGTGATGACGGCCTCGGTAACAGGCTGACCCAGATAGCTCTCGGCGTCCGCCTTCAGCTTCTGCAGGATCATGGCGCTGATCTCCTGAGGAGTGTAGCCCTTGCCGTCGATGGTCACATGGTAATTCTCACCCATGTGGCGCTTGATGGAAGACACGGTGCGATCCGCGTTGGTAACGGCCTGGCGCTTTGCCACCTGGCCGACCATACGCTCGCCGGTCTTGGAGAAAGCCACAACAGAGGGAGTCGTGCGGTTGCCTTCGGCGTTGGCGATAACAACAGGCTCGCCGCCTTCCAGCACTGCAACACAGGAATTCGTAGTACCCAAATCAATACCGATAATCTTAGACATAATAATTTCCTCCTCAAATATATGAAAGATAAGTTTTTACAAATTGAATGGACAACTGTCAACTAGTTCGCTACCTGCACCATGGCGAATCTTACGACCTTCCCGCCGATTTTGAAACCCTTCTGGAAGACCTGCGCCACGACATTCTCGCCGAGGCTCTCGTCCTGCGCGTGCATCACGGCGTTGTGCAGCTGGGGATCGAAGCTATCTCCCGGCTCGCCGAAGATTTCCACGCCCAGACCGGTCAGGATCTTTGTAAGCTCGGTCATGGTCATCTCCACGCCCTTTTTGAAGGCGGTGTCCTCGGTGGGTTGGTTCAGCGCCCGCTCCAGATTGTCGTAAATGGGAAGGATCTTCGCTACGGTATCCGCCTTGCCGTTGCCGTAGGCTGCATCCTTTTCCTTCACGGTGCGCTTGCGGAAGTTATCGTACTCCGCGGTGATCCGCAGGCGGGCGTCATGCTCTGAGTTATATTTTTCCTCCCAGGGATTGGTTTCCGGTTCGGCTTCCGCCTGCTCGGCGGCCTCCTCAGGGACGGGGGGATCCTCAGGGGTCTGCTCGGGAACCAGTTCCTCCTCCGGAACAGGGGGTTCCGGAGCGGCTTTTGCTTTCTTCTTGTCTTCTGCCACGTTCATTCCTCCATATAACCTGTCATTGTGAGGAGCGAAGCGACGCGGCAATCCTACCGCAATTTCTGTACACGCTCCTGCTCAATGACACTCTTTACTTTATTCTTTGGCTTCTTCCGGATCATTGGCACCGGGAAGCTGGGGTTTTTCGGGTTTAGCGAACATCTTGGACAGGCTCTCGGCGAAGTAGCTTAAGCGCGCCGTTACCTTGGCGTAGTCCATTCGCGTGGGGCCAACCACGCCGATCATGCCCTGCATTCCGTCGCCGATGTCGAATTTCGTCATCACAACGGAGGTATCCTTCAGCTCCTCGGAGACGTTCTCCGGTCCCACAATCACCTTGGTGCCGTTGGTGTTCTCCATCACAGCGGGGAGATTGCTCAGGGCGTCCTCATCAATGGAAGCCATAACCCGCTGGGCTTTGTCCACATCCCGGTACTCAGGAAGTCCCAGAAGCCGGGACTGTCCGAACACCGCCACGTTGGTGGCGTCGCTCGACCGCAGGGTCTCCTGCACAAAGTCCAGAATCACCGGCACCAGCGAACCCGCGTTTTCCGCGGAACGCATGACCTTATCCATCTGCTCGGAGGTGATCTTCTCTGGCGCCACGTCCGTCAGGGACGCGTTCAGCACGGCGGAAAGCAGCTTCAGATCCGCCTCCGTCACCGCTACCGGCAGCTTGATCAGCTTGTTGACCACCTGCTCGTTGGAAAGCATCAGGACGACAATCACACTGCCCGGCCCCGCCAGAATGAGATCGTACCGCTTGACGGTGACGCTGACGCTGCGGGAGGCGGCGGAAATCGCCGGAAGCTCCGTGGCCTGAGACACCAGCCGCGCCACTTTTTCCACCATTTTGTCCACACGCTGCATCTTTTCCTCGATGGCGTTGTTGATGGACTTGGTTTCGTCCACGCTCAGCCGGTAGTCCAGCATCAGTTCATCCACATACAGCCGGTAGCCCGCGGCAGAAGGTATCCGCCCGGCGCTGGTGTGGGGCTGCTCCAGATACCCCATGGTGGTCAGCTCCGCCATTTCGTTACGGATGGTTGCGGAGGAGTATTTCATATCCGGAAGCTCAGCAATCGCTTTGGAGCCCACAGGCTCGGCGGTGCGGATATAAAGATCCACGACGGAACGCAGAACTTTCTTTTTCCGTTCGCTCAACTCCATTGCAACTCCTCCTTTCTCGTTAGCACTCATTCTCTCTGAGTGCTAAGCACACTATACCAGAGAGTGCCAAAAAAGTCAATGGGTTGATTTTGAATTATTCTTTAACATTTGCGGCGAGTCGCCGCAGACAATGCGTGCCCGGGTGGTCTGGTTTCGTAACACCATTAGGTTTTGCCCGGTATTGTCACCCATGCAACAATAACAATATATTATTGTACATGTACAAAAAACGAATTTTCTTGAAAAAATACTTGACTTTTTTTTGCAAATACAATAGAATAATTGGGTCTGCGAATGCGGACAATCCTTGCTCCCGGCGCGACCGGGGGCCAAAAGTCCAAAAGGAGGTGCAATCAACATGGCTAAGATCACCGGTAAGTATGAGGTGCTCTACATCATCAACCCCACTCTGGGCGAGGAGAGCATCGCAGCACTTGTGGAAAAGTTCAAGGCAATGGTGGAGGCGGAGGGTACTCTGCTGAGCATTGACGAGTGGGGCAAGCGTCGTCTGGCCTACGAAATCAATGATCTGAACGAAGGCTACTATGTTCTGATGGATATGGAGTGCAAGCCCGAGTTCCCCGCAGAGCTGGATCGTGTGATGAGAATCACCGAAGGCGTTATGCGCTGCCTGATTACTGCAGTGGAGGCGTAATCCATGCTCAACCACATCGTTATCATGGGTCGGCTGACCCGTGACCCCGAGCTGCGCCGCACCGGCAGCGGTATCGCCGTAACCAGCTTCTCTCTGGCTGTGGATCGGGATTTCGCGCCCAAGGACGGCGGCGAACGGGAAACTGACTTCATCGACTGTGTTGCCTGGCGGCAGACCGGAGAGTTCGTCTCCAAGTACTTCACCAAGGGTCGCATGGCGGTGGTGTCCGGACGGCTGCAGATCCGCAGCTGGACCGACAAGGACGGCAATAAGCGTCGCAGCGCTGAGGTCGTAGCGGACAATGTCTACTTCGGCGACAGCAAGCGCGACAATGAGGGCGGCAATTCCTCCTACAGCGGCAACGCCTACGGTGGAAACAGCAACGCATACAGCGCGCCCGCTCCCAACTACGGCGGCTATACAGCCCCCGCCAGCTCCCCGGCTTCCGATTTCGCGATGCTGGAGGACGACGACGCCCAGCTGCCCTTCTAAGGGAACTCTGTTTCCCATCTGAACTTTTCTACTAAGACTTACAAGGAGGGAATTTCCATGGCTAACGAACAGCGTATGCGTCAGCGCAAGCGCAAGAAGGTTTGCGCGTTTTGCGTGGACAAGGTGACCAGCATCGATTACAAGGACACCGCGAAGCTCCGCCGTTACCTGTCCGAGCGCGGCAAGATCCTGCCCCGCCGTACCACCGGTACCTGCGCCGCTCACCAGCGTGACTTGACTACCGCTATCAAGCGCGCCCGTCAGATCGCTCTGCTGCCCTACGTCGCTGACTGATAACTGGAAAATAAGCGCCCTGAAGCACGCCGCTTCAGGGCGTTTCTTTCTTCTTCGGAGCGGCAAAACCTTTCCCTTGAGAGGAAGGTTTTGTACCAATTTGTCGAATATTTTTTGCGTTTTCCCCTTGTGCCTATAAGAAAATTGTTGTACAATATATCATTATGATAATATTTTCCATCTGGGAAACCGAGTCTTGCCCCCCTTTTGGGGCAGGTGGCTGCACGTAAGCAAAGCCGGTGGGGGTGTCCTATCGACAGGAGTACACCCCCTCTGTCACTGCTGTCGCCGTGAACGCTCCCCCAGAGGGTAGTCGAGAATAGGAAAGGAATTAGGACAAATGGACAACAAACGCATTTTTACCGAGGAAGAGCTGCACTATCTGAGGCTTCTGGCGCGGCAGTACCCTACGGTGGAGGCCGCCGGTACGGAGATCATCCGGCTGCAGGCCATTCTGAATCTGCCCAAGCCTACCGAGCACTTCATGTCGGACATTCACGGCGAGCATGAAGCATTCCTGCATATTCTGAACTCCGGCTCCGGCGAAGTCAAGGAAAAATTGGAGGAGCTGTTCGGAAATTCCATGACCCAGAAGGATCGCAACGATCTGGCTACTCTGATTTACTACCCTTCCAGCAAACTGGCGCTGGTGGCCGACGAGGAGGAAGACCTGGACGAGTGGTACCGGCTGACCATCCACCGGCTGGTGGATCTGTGCCGATTCGTCTCCACCAAGCACACCCGGGCCAAGGTTCGCACCTACATGGATCCGGACTATGAGCAGATTCTGGACGAACTGATTCATCTGGTGGAGGAAGGCGGCTCCCGCCGGGATCAATATGAGAACATCATCAACACCATCATCCAGATCGGGCAGGCGGCGGACGTGATCCGCGCCATCTGCAAGGTGATCAAGTCTCTGGTTGTGGACAAGCTGCACATCGTGGGCGATATCTTCGACCGGGGTCCCCGGGCGGACATCGTCATGGACAGCCTGATGACCAGCAACAATGTGGATATCCAGTGGGGCAACCACGACGTTCTGTGGATGGGCGCTGCTTCCGGCTCCCGGACGCTGGTGGCAACGGTGCTGAGCAACTCCATCCGGTACAACAATCTGGACGTGATTGAAACCGGCTACGGCATCTCCCTGCGCCCATTGTCCATTTTTGCCAACGAGGTCTACAAGGACTCCAACACCGACCAGTTCAAGGTCAAACTTACCGGCACCGACGCCGACCAGTACACGGAAAAGGACAAGCTGCTCTCCGCCCGGATGTACAAGGCCATCACCATCATCCTCTTCAAGCTGGAGGGGCAGAAGGTGCTGCGCCATCCGGAATTTGGCATGGAGGATCGGCTGCTGCTGGACAAGATCAACTACGAGGACAAGACCATCAATCTGAACGGCAAAGTCTATCCCATGCTGGACTGCGACTTCCCCACCGTCGACCCCAATAACCCTTATGAGTTAACCGAGGAAGAAAACCATGTGATCAATCAGCTGACGGATTCCTTTGAAAACTCCGAAAAGCTGCAAAAGCACATCCGCTTCCTGTACTCCAAGGGCGGTCTGTACAAGGTGTGCAACGGGAACCTTCTGTTCCACGGTTGCATCCCCATGAACGACGATGGTACGCTCATGACCTTCACCATCGGCGGCAAGGAGCGCAGCGGTAAGGCCTTCCTGGACTACGCCGAAAAGACCGCCAGAAAGGCCTACTATGACAAGCGAGGTTCCGAGGAGCGGCAGTTCGGCATGGACTTCCTGTGGTGGCTGTGGGCAGGCCGGAACAGTCCCATTTTCGGCCGGGATCGGATGACCACCTTCGAGCGCCGGTTTATTGCCGACGAAAGCACCTGGGTAGAGCCGAAGAACGCCTACTATACCTACTATCAGGATCCCGCCGTGTGCGATGCTTTGCTGAAGGAATTCGGCCTTCAGGGCGAGCACTGCCACATCATCAACGGCCATGTCCCGGTGAAGGTACGCAAGGGTGAAAGCCCCATCAAGGGCGGCGGCAAGCTGATCGTCATTGACGGCGGCTTCAGTCGGGCCTACCAGTCTACCTCCGGCATTGCGGGCTACACCCTGATTTATAATTCCCGGCATTACCGGATTGTATCCCACCAGCCCTTCGCCGGCAAGTGGAACGCGGTGCACAAAAACGACGACATCCGCAACGACTCCGAGATCTTTGAAAAGCTGGAGACCCGGATGCGCATTCGGGACACCGACGAGGGCGCGGAACTGCAGGATCGGGTGAATATGCTGATGATGCTGCTGGACGCCTACCGTTCCGGCGCCGTCACCGAGGATCACAAAAAATAAGGCCGCAATCACCTTCCCCCGCCGGGGGAAGGTTTTTCATGCGATTATGGCATTTCCGGCGAGAACAGTTTGACAAATGTATCCAAACACAGTATAATGATACTTGATTGGGGAATTACCCAAAGGCGTATCAACACCATTCTGAAAAGGAAAAGGACGGATCAGAAATGTATAAAATCGTGCGTAAGAAGGAGCTGAATCCTACTGTCACCCTGATGGACATTGAAGCTCCCTTCATTGCCCGCAAGGCGAAGGCAGGCCAGTTCATCATTTTCCGTATTGACGAGATGGGCGAGCGCGTGCCCCTGACCGTTGCCGGCACCGACAAGGAGGCTGGCACTGTCACCATCATCTTCCAGAAGGTTGGCTTCACCACAAAGGCGCTGGGTGAGCTGAAGGAAGGCGACTACATCCACGACTTTGTCGGTCCTCTGGGCAAGCCCACTCCCGTGGAAGGCAAGAAGAAGGTCTGTGTGGTTGGCGGCGGCGTGGGCTGTGCCATCGCCCTGCCCTCTGCCAGAGGCTTCAAGGAAGCCGGTGCGGAAGTCACCGTCATTGTGGGTTTCCGCAGCACGGATATTGTCATTCTGGAGGACGAGTTCAAGCAGGTCGCCGACCACTTTATCCTCATGACCGACGACGGCACCTACGGCCGTCATGGTTTGGTTACCCAGCCCCTGCAGGAGCTGCTGGAGGCAGGCGAGCAGTTTGATGAGGTTCTCGCCATCGGCCCCGTGCCCATGATGAAGTTCGTGTGCAAGACCACTGAGCCTTTCGGCGTTCACACCAGCGTTTCCCTGAACCCCATTATGATCGACGGCACCGGTATGTGCGGTGGCTGCCGTGTTACCGTGGGCGGCGAAACCAAGTTTGCCTGCGTGGACGGCCCCGAGTTCGACGGTCACAAGGTGGACTTTGCCGAACTGATGAGCCGCAACGGTATTTACCGCGACCGGGAGGCCGACGTTGCCTCTACCCATACCTGCCGCATGGAAGCCATGGGCAAGGCGCTGATCAAGTAAGGAGGATACGGGAAATGGCTAATATGTCTTTGAAGAAGGTTCCCATGCCCGAGCAGGACGCCAAGGTTCGTGCCCGGAATTTCCAGGAGGTTACCCTGGGTTACACTGAGGAGATGGCCGTGGAAGAAGCCGGCCGCTGCCTGAACTGCAAGAATCCCAAGTGCGTGGAAGGCTGCCCCGTCAACGTGCGCATTCCCGAGTTCATTGCCAAGGTGCGTGAGCGGGACTTCAAGGCCGCCTACGAGATCATCACCTCCACCAACGCCCTGCCGGCGCTTTCCGGTCGTGTGTGTCCCCAGGAGACCCAGTGCGAGAGCAAGTGTGTCCGGGGCATCAAGGGCGAGCCGGTAGCCATCGGCCGTCTGGAGCGGTTCGTCGCCGACTGGTATCGGGAGAACGTCAACGCCATGCCCGAGAAGGTGCCCTCCAACGGCATCAAGGTGGCTGTGGTTGGTTCCGGCCCCTCCGGCCTGACCTGCGCTTCCGATCTTGCCAAGAAGGGCTATCAGGTTTCCGTGTTTGAGGCGCTGCACACCGCCGGCGGCGTGCTGGTGTATGGCATTCCCGAGTTCCGTCTGCCCAAGGCAATCGTGGCCAACGAGGTCACCAAGCTGCAGGCGCAGGGCGTGGAAGTCATGACCAACATGGTCATCGGCCGGGTACTTACCATTGACGAGCTGTTCGAGATGGGCTACAAGGCTGTGTTCGTCGGCTCCGGCGCCGGTCTGCCCATGTTTATGAACATCCCCGGCGAGGCGCTGAAGGGCGTTATGTCCGCCAACGAGTACCTGACCCGTACCAATCTGATGAAGGCCTACAACGAGGAGGCCGACACCCCCGTCATCCAGTCCAAGGCTGTGGCCGTGGTTGGCGGCGG
>JAXEAK010000104.1:0-16654 GCA_034094395.1 Faecousia sp. | reverse complement strand
AAGCATCCCAGCCGTCCTCGGTGCAGGTTGCCGCTTTGGCGTCGTGGTGCACCGGATCGTGTCCCAGTGCATCTACCTCAGTCTGTTCAACCAAAAAAGCATCACAGACAGAGCAGTACATACCTGCCGTCAGACCGGTTTTGGTGCAGGTGGCATCCACACTGGGTATCTCTTTTTTGGTGTGAGCCTCTATATCCAAGCGCTTTTCACATGGCTTAAAGGTGCATTTGTGCCAGTGGTTGTCCTCGTCATGGCTCCACTGCGTATCGCTCTTGTGGCTGTGCAGATAGCCACAGACGGTACACTCCCCATTTGTGCCGTTCATATTGTGCAATTCATGGTAGGTTTCTTTACTGCCCATTGCGCACCACCAGACATGGCAATCCGGATATCGGGAGGAGTACTGCCGCCAGTTGCTATTACCGCAGGTAACGCTATAGCACTGTGAGTAAGGCCATCTGCATCCAGCACAGGTGCCGGAAGGCAGCACGATTTCGGGCAAAGATGCTGCTACAACAGGCAATTCTGCTGCAGAAACGGAATCTGACTCTGGTTCCGGCAGGGAATCATCCTCAGACTGCTCTTCAGACAGCACAATCGCGGTTTTCGCCGCAGCGTTTGCGTAATCATCCTCTGAATGAACGTGCTCATCAGCCCGGGCGTTCATCGGGACATAGCCCAGCACCAGCACCAGCGCCAGGAAGATACTCAGCATTTTTTGAAAACAATTCCGTTCCATAGGATAACCTCCTGTGTTCTTTCTATAGTTACACTATACCATATTCTCCATAAATGTCTATAGCAATACCGCATAGATGGCAAAATTCATCGAATTGCAGTAGTCGCCGAGTAGATTCTATGGATAATCCCTTGATTTTTGCCCACAAAGGTGCACTGACTCAAGCCGCCAGACAAGGCCTGTCAGCCGGAATCAAGTTTGCCGGTGCAAACATGATATTGAATTTGGCTTGCTGCTTTTCAAGCCCTCGGTATCGTGTTTTTCGGAAACGCAGCTGCTTCTTGACGACACCAAATATATGCTCTATTTTTGCCCGGGCGGACGACTTTGCGTGCTCCACTTTCCTGGCAGCGTACTGCCCACGCTTATTGCAATGCTGTTGCGCTGTGCCTGATGTGCGAGATACCGCTTTCCCCGCCAGCGGGAGGTGTGATCTGTGTGCTCTGCCCCCGGATTTTCAGGCGGCGATAACGGCCGGAGTTGACTTTTCCCGGGAAAATGTGTACCATGAAGGAAAGCCTGTGCGGAAACACGCAATCCGCGGGATTGCCGGAAGCCCGCCCTCAGGAACCGGAAAGGAGAACCCATCATGCTTTTGTCCCGTGCAATTGCCGAAAAGGCACTGGAGCGAGCTGCCGCGGCAAATCCCGGCCTCTGGGTGGCGCATTCCCGCTATGTAGCTCAGGCCTGCGAAAATATTGCCCTTCGCTGCCCCCATTTGAATGCCGACGATGCCTATATCTATGGAATTCTGCATGATATCGGCCGGTATGCCGGGGTGACCTCCGAGCGACATCTGCTGGACGGGTATCGCTGCTGCATGGCGCAGGGCTGGGAGAAGGCTGCCCAGATCTGCATTTCCCACGCTTTTATGGTGAAGGATATTTCCTCTTCCATTGGCGTTTGGGACATGCCGCCAGAGGACAAGGCCTTTGTGGCGGAGTTTGTCAGGACGGCGATGTACGACGACTATGACGCGCTGGTGCAGCTGTGCGACGCGCTGGCGCTGCCGGAAGGCTTCTGCCTGCTGGAGAAGCGCTTTGTGGATGTAACCATCCGTTATGGCATTCACCCGGCCACCGTTGACCGCTGGAAGGCCGTCCTGCAGATCAAGTCCCATTTTGAGAGCATGATGGGGTGCTCAATTTACGACTGTCTCCCGGGTGTGGTGGAGAACAGCTTCCGCTGAGCCGTCCATACCGCCGAAAGCGCCTGCGGTTCACGGAACCGGCAGGCGCTTTCCTGACCGGCGTGCAAAACACAAAGAGACAAACCGACAGGCGATTATGATAATATGCCCACGGAGGCAGGAGAAACCGGGCACTTTTTCGGACAGTTTTTCATATTGTATTCTAGGCAAAAGAATGATACTATTTATCTTAAATTAGTGTATTCAAGGCGTTTTAAGAGCAGGGGGAGAGACTATGAAGTATATTGTGGTACTGGGCGACGGAATGGCCGATGAGCCGATTGCCGCGCTGGGCGGAAAGACCCCGCTGGAATACGCCAATACCCCGGCTATGGATATTCTGGCCTCCGGCGGAGAGCTGGGCATGGTACAGAATGTGCCGGAGGGTATGCACCCCGGCAGTGAGGTGGCGAATCTGTCGGTGATGGGCTATGACCCGGAGAAGGTTTTCACCGGGCGATCTCCTCTGGAGGCGCTGAGCGTGGGCGTGAAGATGGAACCGGACGATATTATTTTCCGCTGCAACGTGGTCACATTGACCGAGGAAGAACCTTACCCCGAAAAGACCATCCTCGATCACAGTTCCGGAGAGATTCCCACTGCCGAGGCGGATCAGCTGATGGATGCCATCCGGGCAAATTTCAATAACGAGGAATTCCAGTTCTACACCGGTACCAGCTACCGTCACATCATGGTGTGGAAGCACGGCCGTCTCGCAAAACTGGAGCCGCCCCATGACCATCTGACTCAGGTGATCGGCTCCTACCTGCCGGAAGAGCCGGTGCTCCGGGATTTCATGGAGCGCAGCTTTGACATTCTCAATAATCACCCTGTGAATTTGAAGCGGGCGGCGGAAGGAAAGCGCAAGGCCAATTCCCTGTGGTACTGGGGTGCGGGCACGAAGCCCAGCTTAAGCAGCTTTACGGAGAAGACCGGCCTGAAAGGTGCCATGATTTCCGCTGTGGATCTGCTGAAGGGTATCGCCGTGGGCGCGGGCATGAAAATCTGCCATGTGGAGGGCGCTACCGGCTCTCTGGATACCAACTGGGAGGGGAAAGCCCAGGCGGCTATCGACGCACTTTTGAAGGATGGCTGCGATTTTGCCTATATCCATGTGGAAGCCCCCGACGAAATGGGACATCAGGGGCTTGTGAAGGAAAAAGTACAGTCCATCGAATATCTGGACGGCAGAATCATCGCGCCGATTATGAAGGCCATGGAGGATGCCGGCGAGGACTACCGGATGCTGGTGCTGCCGGATCATCCCACTCCCATCCGTATCCGCACCCACTCGTCCGACCCGGTGCCCTATGTGCTCTACGACAGCACCAGACAGGCAAAGAAAATGGCTCGCTATACGGAAGCCGAGGCAAAGGCTACGGGTATTTTCCTGCCCCATGGCTATGAGCTGATGGCAAGGCTGTTACAGAAATAAAATTGGGAGGGACTTTTTATGTCCAGAGTTTATAATTTTTCCGCAGGCCCTGCGGTGCTGCCGGAGAGCGTTTTACAGGAGGCTGCCGACGAAATGCTGGACTACCGGGGAACCGGTATGTCCGTCATGGAGATGAGTCACCGCTCCAAGGCCTACCAGACCATCATTGACGAGGCGGAGGCGGATCTGCGCACCCTGATGGGAATTCCCGACAACTACAAGGTACTGTTCCTGCAGGGCGGCGCGTCCCAGCAGTTTGCCATGATTCCCATGAACCTGATGAAAAACAGAGTTGCTGACTATATCATCACCGGTCAGTGGGCAAAGAAGGCATGGCAGGAAGCCCAGATGTACGGTCAGGCCAATGCCGTGGCGTCCTCTGCCGACAAGACCTTCTCCTATATTCCCGACTGCTCGGATCTGCCCATCAGCGAGAATGCGGATTACGTCTATATCTGCGAGAATAACACGATCTATGGCACTAAGTACCATACGCTGCCCAACACCAAGGGCAAGGATCTGGTGGCGGATGTTTCCAGCTGCTTCCTGTCCGAGCCGGTGGATGTGACGAAGTACGGTATGCTCTACGGCGGCGCACAGAAAAACGTTGGCCCCGCTGGTGTGGTGATTGCGATTATCCGGGAAGACCTGATTCGGGAGGATGTGCTGCCCGGCACGCCTACCATGCTGCGCTACAAGACCCACGCCGACCACGGCTCCATGTACAATACCCCTCCCGCTTACGGCATCTACATCTGCGGCAAGGTGTTCAAGTGGCTGCTGAGAAACGGAGGGCTGGAGGAAATGAAGGCCTATAATGTGAAGAAAGCTTCCATCCTCTACGATTATCTGGACAGCAGCCGCCTGTTCCACGGCATCGTGGTGAAAAAGGATCGCTCTTTGATGAACGTGCCTTTTGTCACCGGGGATCCGGAGCAGGATGCGAAATTTGTCAAGGCAGCCACCGAGGCGGGCTTCGTGAACCTGAAGGGGCACCGCACCGTGGGCGGTATGCGCGCCAGTATCTACAACGCCATGCCCATCGAGGGCGTGCAGAAGCTGGTGGCCTTCATGGAACACTACGAAAAGACGGTATAAGAGAGGATAAGCCATGTTTCAGATCCATTATTTGAACAATATTTCCCAGCAGGGTACTGCTCTGTGGACGGAGGACTTCGCCTTGACAGACGACTTGGAAAAGGCGGACGGCATCGTGCTGCGCAGCGCCAATATGCACGACATGGAATTGCCGGATAGCCTGATGGCAGTTGCCCGCGCGGGTGCAGGCGTGAACAACATCCCTCTGACCAGCTGTGCGGATAAGGGTATCGTGGTGTTCAACACTCCCGGCGCCAATGCCCGCAGCGTTATGGAGCTGACCTTGTGCGGTATGCTGCTGGGCAGCCGGGACATCATCGGCGGCGTCAACTGGGTGCAGAGCATCAAGGATCAGCCGGACATTGCCAAGCTGGTGGAGAAGGGGAAATCCCGGTTTGCCGGACACGAGATTGCGGGCAAGAAGCTGGGGATTATCGGTCTGGGCAATATCGGCGGCCCGCTGGCCAACCGCGCCAGAAAGCTGGGCATGGAGGTCTACGGCTGCGATCCCCACATTTCCGTGGAGGCGGCATGGAATCTGGATGGCCACGTCCAGCGGGTCAAGACCCCGGAGGAGATTTACGCGCTGTGCGACATCATTACCGTTCATGTCCCCCTGCTGAAGGACACCGAGAAGATGATTAACGCCTCTGCCATTTCCAAAATGAAGGACGGCGTGATTATCCTGAATTTTGCCCGGGATTTGCTGGTGGACGATGACGCCATAGCGGATGCGCTGGCGCACGGCAAGGTTGCCCGGTACGTTACAGACTTCCCAAACCCCAAGACTGCCAATATGCCCGGCTTCATCGCCATTCCCCATTTGGGTGCCTCCACCGAGGAATCCGAGGACAACTGCGCCCGGATGGCGGTGCAGGAGATGATGGACTATCTGGAAAACGGAAACATCAACAATTCCGTGAACTATCCCAACTGCGACATGGGCGTGTGCCAGAGTGAGGGACGGATCACCATTCTGCACCACAACATTCCGGGCTCTCTGGGGCGCTTTACTGCCGCCATCGCCAGTGAAAACGTAAACATTGCCGGTCTGATGAACAAGAGCCGGGGCGAATACGCCTATACCATGCTGGATCTTGACCACCATCCGTCTGCCGAGGTCGTGGAGCACCTGAAGCAGATCGAGGGCGTTGTCCGGGTACGTGTTATCCGCTGAAAAGAAACCATAAGCCCCGAACGCTGCGGCTTTCGGGGCATTTTTCCGTGAAAAAGAAAGTTGCTTTTTCACGAAGGTTGTTATATAATAGCAAAAAGCTGTAATTATGAGATATAAGGGGGGAGTGCTGTGAACGAAAGCAGGACGCTGAAGCTGCGAACCAGGGCAGCGGTGTTATTTGCCATTGTGGCGGTGCTTTATATACTGTTTGCAATTTATATGCTGACGTGTGAACACGCAAGCGTCTACCAGACCAGAAACAGCGAAGCGTGCCGGACGGTTGCCGACTATACCATGGAGATTGTGCCGGATGCCAAGGCGCCAGCCGGTGTACAGAAGGTCTACCATTGGACGCTCGACACGGTCTGCGGAGATGATGACAGCATTTCCTTCTATCTGGTGCATCATTATGCGAAGGTTTACCTGAATGGGGAGCTGGTATACAGCCTGCAGCCCGCAGCGGACAACCGAGTCGGAAAGAGCATCAGCAGCAACTGGGTCTGTGTGCCGCTCTACCCCGAGGATGCAGGAACCGAGGTGACGGTGGTTGCCACCCCGGTGTACAAAAGTGTCATTGACGGAAAAATTGAATTCCTTGTTGGCTCCCGGTTCCAAATCTTTTATGATTGCCTGATTTCGGACATGGATATTCTGATTGTGTCCCTGATCTGCATTCTGGTAGGCATTTTCATTATGAGTATGCAGGGGTATATGCTCCTGAACCGGAAATCGCCTTCTCCGGAGATGTTCTATCTGGGCATCTTCTCCGTTATTTTGGGCATCTGGCGTATCACGGATACCCGGGTGATAGCCTTTCTTCTACCGAAATATGCGATGGCGCTGGGCTATATTACCATCGGGGTCCTGGTGATCTGCGCGATTCCGCTGCTGCTGTTCATGAAAGAACGGATGGCGGATTTTGACGGTGCGCCGCTGCTCCACGCAGCCATGGTGCTTTCCGTGGCGGCACTGGGGATCCTGCTGCTGCAGGTGCTGGGAATTGCGGACTTCCGGGAAATGCTGACGGTCTGCCATGTTTTGCTTGCGGGAACTGCCATTATGCTGGTAGTGGTTGCGCTTGTGCGAAGCATCCGCAACCGGAGCGTTGGCACACGGCGGTCAGTGCTCCTGATTTCCATTCTGGCTGTGGGCGCTGCTTTGGATATTCTCAGCTATTACCTGCGGAAGGACTCCGAAAACGTGGTGTTTACCGCGCTGGCATTTGTAATTTATGTTGTGTGCATGTTTACCATCAATATTTTTGAGACGAAAACCAAGGCGTACACGGATCCCAATACCGGCCTGTTTAATAAGAATCGCTGGGACGAGCTGATGAACCAGAAAATTCCCGGCGCCGGGGACGTGGGTGTGATGATGCTGGATCTGAACGGACTGAAGCGCACCAACGATACCCTTGGACATGACGCCGGTGACCGGATGATCTTCAACTTTGCCAATATTCTGCGCAACACTCTGCCGCCGGGGAGCATGATATGCCGCTGGGGCGGCGACGAGTTCACGGTGATGCTGATGGATGCCAGCCGGGAGCGAATGGAGCAGCACATTGCCCAGCTGCGCCGTGCTACCCAGATTTATAACGACACGGGTAATACCCCCTGCATCCATTTTGCGGCGGGCTATGCGATGGCGTCGGAATTTCCGGAGCTGACCCGGGGCGAGCTCCTGGGTAAGGCGGACGAGCGGATGTATCAGGACAAGCGAGCCTGGTATCAGGCCAATGCGGATAGAAGATGATTTTTTTCGTGTCTCCCGTTTCGGGAGACGCGTTTTTGCTTGGATTGGCTCTTTATTTTCCACGGCTGAGATGGTATAATACTCCATATTTCGTATCTTCCGGGAGGAATGAATATGCGCATTGTCGTAAAGATCGGCACGTCCACCTTGGCGCATGCCACGGGACAGCTGAATATCCGGCGGGTGGAGTCGCTGTGCAAGATCATGAGCGATATTCGCAACGCGGGGAATGAACTGATTCTGGTGTCCTCCGGCGCCATCGGCATGGGTGTGGGCAAGTTGGGGCTGCGCTGTCGCCCTCAGGATATTCCCACGAAGCAGGCGGCTGCCGCTGTGGGACAGTGCGAATTGATGTACATCTATGACAAGCTGTTCAGCGAGTATCACCATACGGTTGCCCAGCTGCTGATTACCGCAGACAACCTGACCAACGAGACACGCCATGCCAATTTCACCAATACGCTGACCCGGCTGCTGGAGATGGGCGTATTGCCCGTTATCAATGAAAATGATACCGTTGCCACGGAGGAGATCGTCATCGGCGACAATGATACGCTGGCCGCCATGGTGGCAAAAAGCGTGGGCGCGCAAATGCTGATCCTGCTTTCAGACATTGACGGGCTGTACACGGCGGATCCCCATACGGATCCTCAGGCAAAGCTGGTTCCGGTGGTGCGCCGGGTAGACGAGACGCTTTGGAAGCTGGCAGGGGTCAGCAGCACGCAGCAGGGAACCGGAGGCATGGTCACCAAGCTCCGGGCAGCGGAAATCTGTCTGGGATGCGGCTGCGAGATGGTGATTGCCAACGGGAACAATCCGGCAACTCTGTACGACATCGTGGAGGGCAAGCCGGTGGGTACCAGATTTGCGGGGGATGCAGTATGAAGCAGATGCTGATGGCCGCGAAGGCGGCAAAGCCCCGGGTGGCGGCGCTGACGACCCGGGAGAAGAACGCGGCGCTGAATGCCATGGCGGATGCGCTCCTGCGCAGAACCGGGGAGATTCTGAAGGCCAACGGACAGGACGTGGAGGCGGCGAAGGATCATGTGTCCGGGGTCATGCTGGATCGGCTGCTGCTGACGCTTCAACGGCTGCAGGCCATGGCGCAGGGCATCCGGGAGGTCGCCGCGCTGCCAGACCCGGTGGGGCTTACGCTGGAAAGCCATACCCGGCCGGATGGACTGAAGATCGACAAGGTGTCCGTCCCCATGGGCGTGATCGCCATTATTTACGAGAGCCGCCCCAATGTGACCAGTGACGCGGCGGCACTGGCCTTGAAAAGCGGCAATGTCTGCATCCTGCGCTGCGGCAGGGAAGCCTTCCATAGTGCCAACGCCATTGTGGAAGCTCTGCGGGAAGGACTGAAAGCCCGGGGAATTCCGGAAACCGCCGTAAATCTGGTACAAGATACCAGCCGGGACAGCGCGACTGCCCTGATGACTGCCGACGGCTATGTGGATCTGTTGATCCCCCGGGGCGGCGCCGGACTGATTTCCGCCTGCGTCCGCACCGCCACCGTGCCCTGCATCGCCACAGGCACGGGCATTTGCCATGTGTATGTGGAGAAGACCGCCGATCAGGAAATGGCACTGAACATTGTGGAGAACGCCAAGACCAGCCGCCCCAGTGTGTGCAATGCGGAGGAGGTGCTGCTGGTGGACAGGGCAATTGCTCCGGAATTTCTGCCAAGGCTCTACGACCGGCTTGTGACCGGACGGGAGAAAAAGGTGGAGCTACGGCTGGACGATGAGGCGGCGCAGTACATCCCCGGCACACCGGCGGGAGACGCAGATTTTGACACGGAATTCCTGGATTACATTCTGGCGGTGAAATGCGTGGAGAATGTGCGGGAAGCGGTGACGCATATCGCCGCCCACTCCACCGGACACAGCGAAGCCATCGTGACCACCGACCCGGAGGCGGAGCGGTATTTTACCGCCAACGTGGACAGCGCGGCGGTGTACGTCAACGCATCTACCCGCTTTACTGACGGCGGAGAGTTCGGTCTGGGCTGCGAGATGGGCATTTCTACCCAGAAGCTTCATGCCCGCGGGCCTATGGGACTGCGGGAACTGACGACCTACAAATATATCATTCACGGGAACGGACAGGTGAGAGTATGAAATACGGATTTATCGGCTGTGGAAATATGGGCGGTGCCATCGCCCGGGCGCTGAGTGGAAAGACAAAGGACATCGTGGTTTCGGATCGCTCCGGGAAGGCGAAGACGCTGGCAGCGGAGCTGGGCGTCCGGTATTCCGACAATACTGCCATCGCGGAAAACTGTGCCCGGATTTTTCTTGCGGTGAAGCCCCATATGATGAAGGATATGCTGCTGCCTTTGCGGGAGACGCTGATCCAGCGGAAGCCCCTGCTCGTTACCATGGCGTCGGGACTGGAGATACGGCAGATTGAAGAATTCGTCGGGACGCACCTTCCGGTCATTCGGATTATGCCCAATACGCCCACGGGCGTGGGCAAGGGTGTGATTCCCTACTGCGCCAACGATCTGGTGACCCGGGAGACGCTGGAGAATTGGCTGGAGGACATGACGCCCTGCGGCCTGCTGGATGCGCTGGAGGAACGTCTGATGGATGCGGCCAGCGCCCTTTCCGGCAGCGGTCCCGCCTATCTCTACCTGATGCTGGAGGCTATGGCGGACGGCGGCGTGGCCTGCGGTCTGCCCCGGGCGAAGGCGATGGAATATGCCGCCATGACCATGGCAGGAGCGGCGGAAATGTACCTGAACACCCATCAGCACCCCGGTGCGCTGAAGGACGCGGTATGCTCTCCCGGCGGCAGCACCATCGCAGGGGTGCAGGTTTTGGAGGAGCGGGGCTTCCGTGGGGCGGTTATGGACTGCGTCTGCGCCGCCTATGCGAAAAATAAGGTATTGGGAAAATAATGGAGGGACTATGGAATACAGAACTTTGGGAAAAACCGGCATGAAAATTTCCCGCATGGGGTTTGGCGGGATTCCCATTCAGCGTATTGACGCTGAGGGAACGAAGGAACTGATTCATCAGCTGAAGGATGCCGGCGTAAACTTTATCGACACGGCGCGCGGCTACACGGTGAGCGAAGAATATCTGGGCTATGCGCTGGAGGGGATTCGGGACAGCTTTGTGCTGGCTACCAAGAGTATGGCTCGCACGAAGGAGGCCATGGCTGCGGATATCGACACCAGTCTGCGCAACCTCCGCACCGATCATATCGACCTGTACCAGATTCACAATGCAACGCCGGAGCAGTTCGCCCAGGTCATAGCACCCGGCGGCGCGCTGGAAGCCCTGCTGGAGGCAAAGGCGGCGGGAAAGATCCACCACATCGGCGTAACCGCCCACTCTCTGGATACCTTCCGCCTGGCGCTGGAGCAGGATTGGGTGGAGACCTTTATGTTCCCCTACAACATCGTGGAGATTCAGGCGGAGGAACTGATTGCGGAAGCCGCGGAAAAGAACATTGGTTTCATCTGCATGAAACCGTTGGCCGGCGGCGCCATTGAGGATGCCACGCTGGCACTGCGGTATATCTGCGCCAACCCAAACGTTACCGTGGTGATTCCCGGCATGGCGGCACCGGAAGAACTTCAGCAGAATCTGGCGGCGGTTTCCGATACATCTGAGCTTTCTCAGGAGGAAAAGGTGAGCTTCCAGAAAATCCGCAGTGCGCTGGGTACCCAGTTCTGCCGCCGGTGCAACTACTGCCAGCCCTGCTCTGCGGGCATCAGCATCTCCAGTGCCTTCCTGTTTGACGGCTACCTCCAGCGCTACGGACTGGCGGACTGGGCGAAGAGCCGCTACATGGCCATGGAGAAAAAGGCCTCCGACTGCATTGGCTGCGGCGCCTGCGAGCAGCGCTGCCCCTACCAGCTGCCCATCCGGAAGATGCTGAAAAAGGTTGCCGAGCATTTCGGACAATAAGGATTCCCTCCTGCTCTTGCAGGAGGGAATCCTCTATGGCGACCCGCACGACTCTCCGCTTCTCATTCCGCTCCAACTGCTTCCGGGCGATTTTCATTTTCTCAGAGGATTCCACCCGCAGGTGCTGCTCCATGACGGAGATAAAGTGCTGCTGATGCCGCAGAATATAGCCGGTGACCAACTGAATATGCCGCAGAACCAGATGGTTCAGAACCTTCTCCCGGATGAAGTGGGCACTGCATTTTTCCTTGTGCTTCCAATGCAGAGAACACTCGAAGAAGGCGCCTTCCGTCTTATAGTTGTTGGTTGCGCCGTAGTAGAGCTTTTCCCCACAGTCAGAACAGAATACCAAGCCAGAGAACATACTGGTTATCTGCTTTTTTCAGTAACCTCGTTCTTTTGGATATTGAGCGAAACTCAAGTTTTTTACCACAGGGCAGATGTGGTGTATGAAACAAGAACCGGTTTGGCGAACAGTGGCGCAGATAGGCGCAAAAAACCGGAACCGGGAGGTCTTCCCTCATCACCGGTTCCGGTTCTTGCCTGCGGTCATTGCCTTTGCCGCCACGCTACCCGCGGCAAGTCTGGTCATACTTGGTTTGGGGTGTCATTGCCACTGCCGCTTTGTGACCACCCAGAGGCACGCTTTATACAAACAAATATCCGCTGTAGCTTTGCAGCCCAATGGCGAGCTTACTTGCGCAGCTGAGGCAGGGAAGCGGCAGCCACGGACTGTCCGACCCGGCGGGTCTTTTCGTCGGGCAGCATGACCTCGCACTTTTTGGCAAGGTCGGGGTATTCCTCGGCCAAAATGGCATTGCAGGTGTTCAGGATAATGTCACCGCCCTTGCCGGACATGACCCGACCCATGAGCATCAGGTGCTCGATGTCATAGAAGTGGGAGTACAGTACCACGGTGTAAGCCAGATACACGCCGATGTCATGGTAGACATCCGCCGCACGGGGGTCATCTTCAGCCATCAGCTTCTGGACAACCTTCAGCTTCTCGGCGGGAGACAGGGCAGGATCCAACTCGATGCCATTTCTGGGTGCCAGCTTGATGACCGCATCCTGAGAGAAGTACTTGCAGCCCACGCCGTAATCGGTGGACCACTCGTCCTGCATGGCGTCCTCACTCAGATCCACGGGAGCGAAGGCCAGCTCGCTGATCCAACCCCGCACATTTTTATCGGCATCCACATAGCCCACGGCTTCAGAGGTGCCCATGGCCAGGCCCATGATATTGCCGGCACCCAACCCCATAGCACCTGCCAGAGCGGAAACATCGCCGTCGTTGGCCACCACGATGGGTACGTCGCCAATTTCCGCAGCAGCCCGGTCAAAGCAGGTCTTGACCTCGTCCCAACGCTCCCGGGGAACCTGGTAGAAAATGGAGGAGATCATGGGTGCGTTGCCAATGAAGGTGCCGGCAGAGGAAACGCCGATGGCATCCACCCGTGGCATCTTGGAGGCGGCGGTGCGGAAGGCGGTGAGAATCTCGTTATACTGATAGGTTGGATCCGGATTCAGTTTAGGGAACCAGACCACTTCTTCGGAGTAAACGCACTCGCCGTCGATGACGGCGGAAACTTTGCGGTCAGAGCCGCCGGCATCGAAGCCGATACGGCAGCCATCCATGTGCCCGCCCAAAGGCTGAGAGGATTCGTTGGGGGCAGGACACGCCTCCAAAGGCAGATCCAGCACCTGCAGATCCACTTCGTAGAGCTTATGGAAGAAATCAAAGTCGAAGGCGCGCTTGCCGTTAACGGAGTAGTCCTTTTGCAGCTGCTGTGCAATTTCGGAGGCACCACAGATATAGACCTTGAAGCCGCCAATGGACCACAGCAGGAACTTGACCATCCGCTCCACATACCGGTAGTCGGCCTGCGCCATATCCTGTGTGCCATGGATAAACGTATGGCGGACAGAAATCTGCCCCTTATCCCGTTCCACGGCAATGGCAATGGGTTTCTTTGCATTTTTCAAGTAGGCATCCATCCAGACACCGAAGGGAATGAAACCGGGATCCAGCTTGGGGGTGTACCGGGTGTTGTACTCAATTCCTAAATAGCGCATGGGATATCCTCCTTATTTTATGGTTTATGACCATATTATAAGTGGTTCTGCGCCGTATGGCAATAGCATTATCAACTGTTTTTTGTCATAATTGACGATTTCTGTCAAGTAAAAAGCCGTGTCCGGAAGAATCGGGCACGGCTTTGCTTTTCAGGATAACAGGAGCTTGTCGTCGGCTTCGTCGGATCCGGAGGCCTGGCTGAACAGGTTCAGCAGCTGCTCAACGGTGAGGTGCTTCTTCTCCTCTCCGGATACATCCACAACGATGTGACCTTCGTACATCATAACCAGGCGGTTGCCGTAGGCGATGGCGTCGCGCATATTGTGGGTGATCATCATGGTAGTCAGGTGATCCTTCTGCACAATGCGCTGGGTGGCTTCCAGCACCTTGGCAGCGGTTTTCGGATCCAGCGCGGCGGTATGCTCGTCCAGCAGCAGCAGCTTGGGCTTTTGCAACGTGGCCATCAGCAATGTCAGTGCCTGACGCTGACCGCCGGAAAGAAGTCCGACCTTTGTGGTCATCCGGTTTTCCAGCCCCAGACCCAGAATCTTTAACTGCTCCTCGTAGGATTCCCGCTCCGCCTTTGTGATGCCGGGTCGCAGGGTGCGGGGCTTACCCCTGCGGGCTGCCAGCGCCAGATTTTCCTCGATCTGCATGGTGGCAGCAGTGCCCATCATGGGATCCTGAAACACCCGGCCGATAAACTTTGCCCGCTTGTATTCCGGGAGATTCGTGACGTCGTTACCGCCAATGGTGATGGTGCCGGAATCTACGCCCCACACGCCTGCCACCGCGTTCAGCATGGTGGACTTGCCCGCGCCGTTGCCTCCGATGACGGTGACAAAATCGCCCTCTGCCAGGTGGAGACTCAGATTCTTCAGCGCGACCTTTTCATTGACCGTGCCGGGGTTGAAGGTTTTGGTGACATTCTCAATTTTCAGCATATTCCGCCCTCCTTACTTGCCCGCCTTGGCGGTCTTGCGCAGGTACTGCTCCTTCCAGTGGGGAACCGCAAGGAACACAGCGACAATCAGCGCGGAGATCAGCTTCAGATAGTTGGAGTCGATCTTCAGCAGGCTGATGACGGCCTGAATGACGATGTAGTAAATGATGGCGCCGAAGCTGACGGAAAGCAGCTTCAGGGCGAAGTTCCGGAACAGCCGTCCGAAAGCCACCTCGCCGATAATGACGGAGGCCAGGCCAATGACGATGGCGCCGCGACCCATGTTGATTTCCGCGTAGGACTGGTACTGGCACAGCAGGGCGCCGGCAAAAGCCACGAGACCGTTGGACAGCGCCAGACCCAGCACCTTATTGACATTGGTGTTAATGCCCTGTGCCCGAGCCATGTGCTCGTTGGCGCCGGTTGCGCGGATGGAAGCGCCCCGCTCGGTGCCGAAGAACCAGTACAAGACGGCGATGACAAGAACCGTCGCCACGCCCACCACAAAGATGGGGTGATTGTAGAACGGACGCGTACCCTTATTGACCTCCTGCAAATACCGCAGAGAGACCAGCAGCTTGTAGTTGTTCACGTTCAGGGCGGTGTTGGCCTTCATACCCATGGTGGCAAGGTTCACGGACCACAGACCCAGCTGGGTCAGAATGCCGGACAGGATAGCAGGGATGCCGCACTGGGTGTGGAAAAAGCCGGTAACAAGGCCGGTCAGACAACCCGCCAGAAATGCGCACAGCATGGCAATCCAGACATTCCAGCCATTCACAATCATCATGACACAGACCACGCCGCCGGTGCAGAAGGAGCCGTCCACCGTCAGGTCAGCCAGATCAAGGATGCGGTAGGTAATGTACAGGCCGATTGCCATGATACCCCAGATCAGCCCCTGAGAGACTGCGCCGGGCAAGGCGTTGAGAAAACTCGTCATTGGTTATTCCTCCGATAAGATAGTGAAATACGGAAAGGAGGGGGTGCCGCTTTTGTAAGCAGCACCCCCTGAAATTCAGGGAATCAGCCGATTGCCTCGTAGCCCTCGGGAGCGGTCAGACCCAGCTTGGCGCAGATATCGGCGTTATACTTGGGCGTGGCCTTGGCGTAGCCAATGGGCATGGTGGAGATATCCGCCTCACCGGTCAGAACCTTGGCAGCCATCTCACCGGTGGTACGACCCAGATCGTAGTAGCTGATGGACAGGGTGGCGACACCGCAGCCCTTGCAGATGCCTTCCTCACCGGTGATGATGGGCTTGCCGGCAGCGCCGAAGATACCGTCGATGACCTCGGTGCTGGAGGCAACCTGGTTATCCGTGGGAACGTACAGAACATCGCAGAAGTCGCAGGCTTCCTGCGTCACGGCGGGCATATCGTTGGAGTCAACGAAGGCGAACAGCTTGGTGGTGTAGCCCATGTCGTCCAGCAGAGCCTTCACGGTGTCCACCTGGTACTTGGAGTTTGGCTCCGCAGAGCAGTACAGCAGACCCACGTTCTTGGCATCGGGGAACCACTCCTTGACCATGGCGGCCTGATCCTCCAGAGGAGCCAGGTCGGAGGTGCCGGAGATGTTGCCGCCGGGAGTACCGTTAAAATCGGTGATGCCCAGAGCCACACCGTATTCGGTAACGGAGGTGCCCAGAATGGGGATGTCACCGGTAGCGGCAGCAGCCGCCTGCAGAGCCGGGGTGGCGTTGGCCATAATCAGATCCACGTCCTCAGACACGAAGGCATTTGCAATGGAAGCGCAGGTGTTGGAGTCGCCGGCAGCGTTCTGAAGATCGAACTCAACAGCATCGGCGCCGAGAGCATCGACCAGTGCGTCCTGGAAGCCTTTGGTAGCGGCGTCCAGCGCGTCGTGGGTGACCAGCTGGCAGATACCGACCTTGTAAACCTTGGCAGGAGCGGCGGCCTCCGTGGCGGCGGGCGCTTCCGTTGCGGCGGGAGCCTCGGTGGCGGCAGGGGTGCTGGAGCCGCAGGCGGCCAGAGACAGCACCATCAGCGCAGCCAGAACGGCCGCGAGCATCTTTTTCATACAAATCTCTCCTTTTTCTTTCCCCGTGTGCACACTTGTGCGCATACAGGATACTGATGGCACACAATATACCACTTTTCGCGGGGAGTGTCAATTCGTTTTTATGAATCTATCATATGCATTTAATAATTAAATCCTTGCTTGATACCAAAGGTGTAAAAAATTTCGCTATTTTTGAAAATCTCTATTGACAACGCTGTATGATTGTGCTACTGTATTAATGCACTAATACAGTAGCACAGAGGAGGCACCTATGAACTGGAAATTTTCAGGGGATC
>JAXEAK010000103.1:0-6029 GCA_034094395.1 Faecousia sp. | reverse complement strand
CTAAGAAATACTACGCCCAAACTGCCGATCAGGAAGACCTGATTTCCATTGGCACCATCGGCCTGATCAAGGGTATTACCACCTTTGACCCATCCAAAGGGGCACGGCTGGCGACCTATGCCGCCCGGTGCGTGGAAAATGAAATCCTGATGTACTTTCGCTCCCAGCGGAAGAGCGCGCAGGATGTTTCCCTGTCCGACTACATCGAAACCGGGGCGGACGGTGCGCCGCTGGCGCTGATGGATGTGGTGGCGGAGGACTGTGACCTTCTGGAGCAGATTTGCAGCCGGGAAATGGCGGGGCAGCTTCGCCGCGCAATGGAAGACAGCCTGACGGCTCAGGAAAGGCAGGTGATCGTCCTGCGTTACGGGCTGGACGGCCTGCCGCCCAAGCGCCAACGGGAGGTGGCACAGATCACCGGCATCAGCCGCAGTTATGTATCCCGCATTGAAAAGCGGGCGCTGGGGAAGCTTCGGGCGGTGCTGGAGCAGTAGCTCCGGCTTGACGCTGGGCGGAAACGGGCGTATAATGAGCCCCGGAAAACAGATGGGGAGTGACCAGAAATGAACAAAGAATTTTACGCGGGGAACCGGCAGCGGCTTTATGCCAATCTGGCGCCGGGGGAACTGCTGGTGGTTTTTGCCGGGGAGGAAATTCGTAAGTCTGCCGACGCATTCTACCCCTTTCACGCGGATCGGAATTTCCTGTACCTGACGGGAATTTCTCAGAAGAAATCCATTCTCATGGCGCGGAAAGCGGCCGACGGCGCGGTTAGCGAATGGCTGTACCTGCTGCCCAAGGATGCCATGGCGGAGCGCTGGACGGGAAAGCGGCTGAATGCCGGCGAGGCGGAGGCTCTGTCCGGGATTTCCGATGTGCGGGATCTTGCTCTGTTTTCTGACCAGTTCCACGGGCTGGCATCCCAATGCAGCAAGGTTTGGCTGGATCTGCACCGGCAGTCGCCGGAGGATGCCGACCACGCAGCCCACACCTTTGCCCATACCGTGCAGCGGGAGTATCCCTATCTTGCCATTGGAAACCTGAATCCATACCTGCGCAGACTGCGCACCATCAAGCAGCCCTGCGAAATTGCGGCCCTGCGCAAGGCGGAGGAAATCACCAAGGCGGGCATTCTTGCTATGATGCGCGTTTCCCACCCCGGGATGTACGAATACCAGTACAAAGCGGAATTCGACCGGGCATTGGGGCAGTTTTCTCCCAGCGAACCGGGATTTACATCCATTATTTCCGCCGGTGCCGACAATTTCTTCATCCACTATGATTCCTATACCGGGCAGGCGCAGGACGGTGACATGGTGCTCAACGATGTGGGTGCCCAGTGGGAGAATCTGACCACCGACGTGTCCCGGAGCTGGCCGTGTAACGGCAAATTCTCCGAAAAGCAGAAGCTTCTGTACGAATGTGCCCTGAAAACTTCCGACTACCTGTTCTCCATCATCCGCCCCGGCATGAAAATGGCTGACGTGGATGCCACCATCCGCAGCTACAATGCCCGGTTGCTGGTAGAAGCCGGGGTCATGGACTCCGTGGAGAAGGTGGGCACCTATATGTGGCATGGCGGCGCCCACCACATCGGCTATGACGTTCACGATGCGGTTGAAAAACCGGAAATCATCGCCCCCGGCATGGTGTTCTGCGTGGACGTGGGCATTTACCATGAGGAATGGGGCATCGGATTCCGGCTGGAGGATAACTGCCTGGTGACGGAGGACGGCTGTGAGAATCTGTCCGCTGCCATTCCCAGAACGGTGGAGGAAATCGAAGCGGTGATGGCGAAATGAACCGAATCCTGATGTACCTGATGGCGGCCGGGGCGATTCTTGGCGGCGCGGATCGGATGCTGGGAAACCGGTTCGGGCTGGGACAGCGGTTTGAGGAGGCCTTTCGGCTGCTTGGCTCCATCGCCCTGTCCATGGTGGGAATCGTGTGCCTTGCGCCGCTGCTGTCCGGGGTGCTGGGCAAACTGGCCGCGCCGGTGTTTCGCGCTGTGCACATGGAACCGGCGGTGCTGGGCAGCATCCTCGCCATCGACATGGGCGGCTACCAGATGGCCATGGATCTGGCGGAGGATCCCCAGATGGGACGCTTCGCCGGAATTATCCTGTCTGCGATTTTCGGCTGCACCGTGGTGTTCACCATCCCGGTGGGACTGGAGGCCATTGGGCAGGAAGACCGCCCCTATTTCACCCGGGGAATTCTGGTGGGCGTAGGCACAATGCCTGTCGGCATCCTCATCGGCGGCCTGATGCTGAAGCTGCCGGTGGCGGATCTGATCTGGAACTGTTTGCCGGTGTTGCTGGTGTCGGCGCTGCTGATTTGGGGGCTGCAGAAGAAGCCGGAGAGTATGCTGCGGCTGTTCCAGCGGTTTGCCGCCGGAATTGGCCTGCTGGCAACGGCGGGACTGGCAATCGGTGCGGCGGAGTATATGACGGGACGAAGTTGGATTCCGGGGATGACGCCGCTGATGGACGCCATGGAAATTGCCTGCTCCATCGCCATTGTCATGCTGGGCAGTATGCCTTTGGCCGAGCTGATTCAGAAGGTGATGAAAAAGCCCTTCGACTGGATCGGCAGACACACCGGGCTGAACGCGGTCAGCACCACGGGTATTCTCATCGGCATGGTCAGCGTCATGCCCGCCCTTGCCATGATCCCGAGGATGGATCGCCGGGGAAAGGTGGTGTGCGGCGCGTTCGTGGTGTGCGGCGCATCCGCGTTTGCCGCGCATATCGGCTTTACCCTGAGCGTGCAGCCGGATATGGTTTCCGCGCTGCTGGCGGCGAAGCTGCTGGGCGGGCTGTTTGGGGCAGTTGCTGCCCTATTTTTTACCAGAAATATGGAATAATCCGAAAAATCCCTGCTTGCCTGTGGAAAGCAGGGATTTTATTTGACTATATAGGCACATTCTGCTATAATATATGGCTGAAAAAACGGGCTTTTCCGCCCTTTTGGAGGATATTGTATGAGAATGAGAAAAATGCGCAACTTGGAGCCGCGGACGGAAAAGTGCGCTGCCTATCGGATTGCGGAGCCTGCTGCCCGGAAGGGACATTGGCGGGAGTTGAAACCGGACTGCACCGCGCTGTGGGTGGAGGTCGGGTGCGGCAAGGGCAAATTCACCGCCGAAACGGCGCAGGCCAATCCCGATGTGCTGCTGATCGCCGTGGAACGCTGCCGGGAGGCCATGGTGGTCGCCATGGAGAAAGCCCGGGACATGGGACTGACCAACGTATTTTACATTGATATGGACGTGGCGAACATCGAAGAAATCTTCGCTCCCGGAGAAATCGACCGGCTGTTCATCAATTTCCCCGACCCCTGGCCCCGGAAGAAGAACGCCAAGCGCCGCCTGACCCATCGGAGTTTTTTGGACAAATATTGCCGGGTCGTCCGGGAGGGCGGCGAGATCCATTTCAAAACCGACAATGCGCCCTTATTCGAGTTCTCATTGGAGGAATTCGCGGCCTGCGGTCTGGAAGTGAGGAATCTGACCAGGGATCTGCACAAGGACGGTATCGTGGGCATTATGACCGGCTATGAGGAGAAATTCCACGGCCTTGGCACCCCCATCAACCGCTGCGAGGTAGTCTGCAAGCCTTTCGTTCTGCCTCCGGAGGAAAAGAAAAAACCGCAGGAGGAAGCGGAATGAACGAAGTTTTACAGCAGCTTTACGGGCGGAAGTCCGTCCGGGTTTATGAAGACCGTCCTGTGGAGCCGGAAGTGAAACGGGCGGTTCTGGAAGCCGCCATTCAGGCGCCGACTGCCGGGAACATGGCGCTTTATACCATTCTGGACATTACCGACCCGGAAAAGAAGGCGCTGCTGGCGAAAAGCTGTGATGATCAGCCCTTTATCGCAACCGCGCCCATGGTGCTCATTTTCTGCGCCGACTACCGCCGGTGGTACGATGTGTTTTGCGCGTATGAGGAGCAGGTGCGCAAGCCGGATATGGGCGACCTGTTCCTTGCGGAAGCGGACGCTTTGATTGCCGCCCAGAACGCGGTGGTTGCCGCCCAGTCTTTGGGGCTGGGCAGCTGCTACATCGGCGATATCACGGAAAACTACGAATACCACAAGAAGCTGCTGAACCTGCCGAAGTACGTTGCCCCTGCCGCTATGGTTTGCTTTGGGTATCCCACAGAGCAGCAGCTTCGCCGCCCCAAGCCGCCCCGGCATCCGGTAGAGGCTCTGGTGCATGAGAACGGCTACGATTTGGAAAAGGCCGCCCAAATGCCCCGGATGCTGGCGCAACAGCAGGGGAAATCCGGCGAAGAGCTGGCAGATTATATCCGAAGATTCTGCAAGCGGAAATGGGACAGCGATTTTAGCGTGGAAATGAGCCGATCCTGCACCGAAATGGTGAAGGATTGGTGTGAAAGGTGAAAGTTTATGACAACGTACTATGGAGGAAGCTGCGACGTAGCCGTCATCGGCGCGGGGCACGCAGGCATTGAAGCCGCGCTGGCCGCCGCCCGGCTGGGACTGCACACCATCCTCTTTACCATCAATCTGGATGCGGTGGGCAATATGCCCTGCAACCCTGCCATCGGCGGCACCGGCAAGGGGCACCTTGTCCGGGAACTGGACGCGCTGGGCGGGGAAATGGGCGTGGCGGCTGACCACTGCTGCATCCAGTACCGGATGTTAAACAAGGGCAAAGGCCCCGCCGTCCATTCTCTCCGCGCCCAGGCTGACCGTCGGGAATACCAGAAATATATGAAGCACGTTCTGGAACTCCAGGAAAATCTGGAACTGAAGCAGGCGCAGATTGTGGAAGTGCTGACGGAAAACGGCGCAGTGTCCGGCGTGCGCACCCAGTTGGGGGCGGAATATGCCGCCAAAGCTGTGGTCATCGCCACGGGCACCTATCTGGACAGCACGGTGATTACGGGAGAAAGCGTGGTTCCCTCCGGCCCCGACGGAATGCACCCCAGCGTGGGACTGGCGGACAATCTGCGTACGTTGGGGCTTTCTCTGCGCCGGTTCAAAACCGGTACGCCTCCCCGGGTGAACCGCCGCAGCATCGATTTTTCCAAGATGGAGCTACAGCCGGGAGACGAAACCGTGGAGCCGTTCTCCTTCCGCACCGCTCACAAGCCCTGCAACGAGGCAGTGTGCTACCTGACCTATACCAACGAGGAAACCCACAAGATCATCCGGGAGAATCTCTACCGCAGCCCCATGTACGATGGCACTATTTCCGGCGTTGGACCCCGGTACTGTCCCAGTATCGAGACAAAAATCGTCCGCTTTGCCGACAAGCCCCGGCATCAGCTGTTTATTGAGCCTTGCGGGCGGGATACGGAAGAGATGTACATTCAGGGCTTTTCCAGCAGCCTGCCGGAGGACGTGCAGCTTGCCATGCTCCACACCATCCCCGGTCTGGAGCACGCGGAAATGATGCGCCCGGCCTACGCTATCGAATACGAGTGCATCGATCCCACCCAGCTGCTGCCCACGCTGGAAACCAAGCTGGTGTCCGGGCTGTACGGCGCGGGGCAGTTCAACGGCACCTCCGGCTATGAGGAGGCCGCCGCTCAGGGGCTGGTGGCGGGCGTCAATGCTGCCCTGAAATTACTGGGGAAACCGCCTATGATTCTCACCCGGGATACCAGCTACATCGGCACCCTGATTGATGATCTGGTGACCAAGGGCACGGAAGAACCCTACCGCATCATGACCAGCCGCTCGGAATACCGGCTGCTGCACCGACAGGACAACGCCGACCAGCGTCTGACCCATATCGGCGCGGAAATTGGCCTTGTGCCCAAGGAACGGCTGAAAGCGGTGGAGGAAAAATACGAGCAGGTGCGCCGGGAAGTCAGCCGTCTGGAAAGCAGCGGTGTCCCGGCGTCGGATGCCCTGAACGCCATGCTGGAAGAAAAAGGCTCCGCTCCCGTTGCCAATTCTGCCCGGCTTGCCGATCTGCTGCGCCGCCCTCAGGTAAGCTACGCCGATATCGCCCCCTTTGACCCGGAACGTCCGCCGCTGCCGGAGGCGGTGACAGA
>JAXEAK010000102.1:0-10299 GCA_034094395.1 Faecousia sp. | reverse complement strand
GCCAGCACCAGCAGATCGGCGCCTGCCTTGGAAGCGGAATAGGGGGAGCTGGTGTGGATGGGCGTCTCCTCGGTAAAGAACAGGTCGGGACGGTCCAGGGGAAGGTCGCCGTACACCTCGTCGGTGGACACCTGATGATAGCGCCGGATACCGTATTTCCGGCAGGCATCCATCAGCACCTGGGTGCCCAGAATGTTGGTCTGCAGGAATACCTCCGGGTTTTCAATGGAGCGATCCACATGGCTTTCCGCCGCGAAGTTTACCACCATATCCGGATGCTCTTCTTCAAAGAGACGGGAAACGCCCTCCCGGTCGCAGATGTCCAGCTTCACAAACCGGAAGTTGGGGTTGTCCATGACCGGCTGCAGGGTGCTGAGATTGCCGGCATAGGTCAGCTTGTCGAGACACACGATGCGGTAGTCCGGGTAGGTGTCCAGCATATGGAAAATAAAATTGGAACCGATAAATCCGGCGCCGCCGGTTACGATGATCGTCATGGCAATGTCCTCACTTTGTCTGATTTGCCCGGAAGCCGATGAATTTGTCCCCGGCGACCTGCCGCAGGTGGTGACCGTAAGGGGATTTTCCGTATTGCTCGGCAGACTCCAGCAGCTGCTCCGTGGTGATCCAGCCGAACCGGAAGGCGATCTCCTCCGGGGCGGAGATTTTCACGCCCTGCCGTTTTTCCACCATATGGACAAATTCCGCCGCCTCCAGCAGGCTCTCCATGGTGCCGGTGTCCAGCCAGGCAAAGCCCCGGCCGAAGAGTTTCACATCCAGAATCCCCTGCCGCAAATACAGATCGTTCAGGGTGGTGATTTCCAGCTCGCCCCGCTTGGAGGGCTTTACTTCTTTTGCCAGCGCGGAAACCCCGGCAGGGTAGAAGTACAGGCCGGTGATGGCGTAATTGCTTTTTGGATGGGCGGGCTTTTCCTCCACGGACAGCACCCGTCCGTCTCCGTCAAATTCCACCACCCCAAACCGCTCCGGGTCGGGAACGTAGTAGCCGAATACGGTCGCGCGGCCGCGCTCCGCGTTTTCCCGCGCCTGCTGCAAAATGGCGGAGAAGCCGTTGCCGTAGAAGATGTTGTCGCCCAGAATCATGGCGCAGGGCTCGCCGCCGATGAATTCCTCGCCGATGAGAAACGCCTGGGCAAGTCCGTCCGGGGAGGGCTGCACGGCGTAGGACAGGTGAATGCCGAAGTGGCTGCCGTCTCCCAACAGATCCTGAAACCGGGGCGTGTCGGTGGGGGTGGAAATAATCAGAATATCCCGAATGCCTGCCAGCATCAGGGTGGACAGGGGATAGTAGATCATGGGCTTGTCGTAAACGGGGAGCAACTGCTTGGAGGTGACCTTGGTCAGCGGGTAGAGCCGGGTGCCGGAGCCGCCGGCGAGAATGATGCCCTTCATACACATACTCCTTTGCAAACAAAATGGGGATGCAGACTCCCCCTTTATCCTGCCATTTTATCATAAACAGCCCAAAATGTAAACCGCTATTTCCGCTCCCGGGGCGAAGAAAAGCCCGCCGCGTGTTCACGGCGGGGCAGATCAGTCCGCAGGGGGCGTATGGGTGAGGATGCGCCGGAGCTTGCGCGCTGCCCGGAGGGAAAAATCCTTCAGACACAGCCAGTAGTAGCGCAGCTTCCACCGGTAGAGCAGGGCGTCCGCAAAGTTCAGGCGTACCCCGTCTTTGGAGGGACGAAACCCCTTCTTTACCATGAGCTGCAGCTTCTCCGACTCAAACAGGTACAGGGGCTTCCTGGTGTAACGGACGGACCAGTGGATCATAAAGCCCTGCTCCACCATGGGGTGCCACGCGGTGGCGTAGCGGCATTTTCCCGTGAACAGGTCGCACTCCAGAGAGGTCACCTCCCAGGGAATGCCGTAATTTTCGGGCTTTGCCGGGGTAGCGCGGCAGCCGTTGGCGGCCATGGCGAGGCACAGCACCGGCTCGTCCGCGTAAGGCGCGCAGATATCCGGCCAGCGGAAACTGGCGTAGTTCTGCCCGATGGCCTGACAGTCCGCGTAAATGGCGTCACACACGGCTCCCTTCCGAATGAAGTACAGCCCTCCGTGAATGACGGGCTTCCACAGAACCCGCTCCCGGTATTCTCCGATTTCCTCAATCCGAAACAGGCCGCTGGCGCTGTCCGGAGGGTAATTGGCGCCGGCGGCGGAAAAGTCGTCCGCCCCGGCGAAATACGCCCAATAGCCATTCAGGTCGGCGTAGGCCAGACAGTCGGCATCAACGAAAATCGTTTCCTCGAAGGGGGATCGCTTCAGCAGCTCAAATTTGTCGAAATAGGGATGCTGCCCGGGCTGAAAGAGCACGACCCGGTCAAACAGCGCGGTATACTCGTTTTCCCTGTCGCAGAGGATGGCGAAGGGGCAGGGAGAATCGCAGTACAGTTTATAGGACAGCAGCAGGTTTTTTGCCAGCTGATAATACCTGTCTGCCCCGGTGGCGATGGTGATAAAGCCTCTGGTCATGAGATCTGTGCCTCCAAATGCGTGATTTCCGCCGTGTTCGGCGGCGTTATACGGACTTCTTTTCTCTCAGGGAAGCGGTCAATTCCCGGAGGATTCGCTTGTCGTTTTCTGCAAGGCCGGATAAATCCAGAAAGTCGCTTTCGATTTTTTCCCGTCCCAGAAGGTAATCCGTGGAGACATGAAACACGTTTGCGATTTTCAGCAGCATTTCGGGGGAAGGCGTGCGCTCAGCCAGCTCATAGTAGGAAATAACCGATTTTGTTACCCCCAGCTTGTCGGCCAACGCCTTCTGGGTCAGGCCGGCTTTTCGGCGCAGTTCCTTCAAAACAGAACCAAAAACAACCATTCTGATACCTCCTTATTTAATATAGTTTACCAGAGGTTAGAATAGATACGGTTGACATCAATTACGAATATAGTCTACTTTTTCCCTGGCGCGGCGCGGCGGCATGGCATGGTGGGAAAGGCGTCCGGAGAACCTGCGGCGCTTCTTCGGGCTGCCAAACGTGGGAAAAAAGGAAGCCCGGCCGGCGCTGCTGTTTACATAATTCATAAAAAAGTTAACATAATAACGGAAAACGGAGAAAAAATTGACTTTTTCGTTGAAATATGTTATAATATTTCCAAAAAGAGAATTCCCTTTCTCATCAGAGAATTCGACCCATTATTTACCGTGGTCGTATTATTATGAGAACGGGAGAAGTTCGCCGATATTTGGAACCTGCGGCGAAAACAAAGGAGATGACATTATGGATCCAACATTGAACGAAGAATCCAGTACAGAGTTCCACACGGAACCCGAAACCGAACCGGGCGTCACGCCCAGAAGGAGGAAGCAGCCGAAAAAGAGTACGATTCCCATTCCGTCCTTCCTGCGCCATCTGGGGGCGGATGTGCGGTGGTATTACGACATCCGGCTGTGGTCACCGCTGATTTTGCTGCTTCTGGTTCTGGCGCTGCTACCGGGAAAGCAGGCGGAGAAAACGCCCGAGGAAACCATCCCGGCTGTGACCGCGGTGGAAACCCTGCCGCAGGACACCGCCCCCACGGAGGAAGCGGTGATTCCGGAGGCTGCGGCTCTGGCACGGCTGGCGGACACCGTGGGCGCGGGACGATCCGATAACGTAAAGACCGTCATTATGTGGGTGGCCATCAACCGCTCCGAGGATCGCGCCAACGGCTATGGTCAGAGTCTGCTGACCGAGATCGCCCGACCGAACCAGTGGCAGGGCTATGACGAAACTGCCCTCTACACCGACGAAACCTACGCCATAGCGAAGCAGGTGCTGGAAATTCAGGCCAATGGCGGCCTTCGTCCTCTGGATTCGGATATGCTCTGGTTCGTCCTCAATGACGACGGCTCCATCACCCTGCGCAATCAGTTCACTGCCACCGCCAATCAGAAGTGGCGGGAAAAGACAGTGAAATAATGTCTGCTGAATAAGCCGCTTTGCGGCTTCCGCGGCCAAAGATCCGCCGCAGCCCGCAGCTCCCATTGTGCATAAAATACAAGCCCTGGAATCTTCGGATTCCGGGGCTTGTTACACCTCATCAGGCGAATAGTATCATACTGATATTCAATTAAAAACTTTAATTCGCAAGAATTGAAGTTTTTAATATGAAGATCATAAGGAGACGGGTATCCATGATTTCCTATTCTGAAAATCATGGATACGACAACACCGCAAGGCGGTGTCTTTCTGATTAAAATGAAAGATTTTAATCAGAAAATAGTATCAGAAGAAGGATCAGGTATTGCATTAACCGTCATCCCGGGAAGCTGCCTCATGTTTCTGACAACTTATTCAGAGATTCCTTAGTATAAAATGCAAATGCCCGGTGGACATTTGCGCGCCGATACCATAATGCTGCGCGTCCTCTCCGGGGCGCCAATAGGATCCCGCCTGACTTTTTGCGTCAAATGCTTGCGGCTCCCGGCGATCAGTGCTATAATCCCTCTGGAATGAGGTGATGTACGTGAAAAATCTTCTGAAATATCTGAAGGGCTACGAAAAGCAATGCGTGCTCGGCCCACTGTTCAAGCTGTTGGAGGCGACCTTCGAGCTGCTGGTGCCTTTGGTGGTGGCGCGAATTGTGGACAGGGGCATCAGTACCGGCGATACCGGATACATTGTAAAAATGTGTCTGGTAATGGTGGCTTTGGGTGTCATCGGTCTGGTGATGGCGGTGTGTGCCCAGTATTTTTCCGCTGTGGCGGCGGTTGGATTTTCCACCCGGCTGCGGCACGTGCTGATGGAGCACATTCTCCACCTCAGCTACAGTCAGTTTGACCAATTGGGGACCTCCACCATGGTGACCCGCATGACCTCGGACATCAATCAGGTGCAAAACGGCGTGAACCTGACGCTGCGGCTGCTGCTGCGGTCGCCCTTTGTGGTGTTTGGCGCCATGATCATGGCCTTTACCATTGATTTTCAGGCGGCGCTGGTGTTTGCCGGGGTGATCCCTGTGCTGTGCCTGATCGTGTTCGGCATTATGCTCATCACCATGCCCATGTACCGGCGGGTGCAGGCTTCTCTGGACGGCGTGACCTCCGCAACCCGGCAGAATCTGGCGGGTGTCCGGGTTCTTCGGGCGTTCTGCAAGGAGGATTCCGAGGTAACGGGCTTTGAGAAGCAGACCGACAGCCTTACGACCCGGCAGCTGTCCGCCGGACGGATTTCCGCGCTGATGAACCCCGTGACCTACGTGGTTATCAATCTGGCGGTGGTGCTGCTGGTGAACGTGGGCGCCATCAAGGTGGAGCACGGCATTCTGACTCAGGGTCTGGTGATCGCCCTGTATAACTATATGTCCCAGATTCTGGTGGAGCTGATCAAGATGGCCAATCTGATTATCACTCTGGCCAAAGCCGTGGCCTGCGGCAACCGGCTGTCCGCCGTGCTGAAGCTGGAAAGCGATCAGGAAAACGGCGCTGCGGATGCGGGCAATCTGTCCGGTGACGTGGAATTCCGGGATGTGACCGCCCGGTACGCAGGCTCTGCCAGCCCCTCGCTGGAGCATATTTCCTTCCATGCAAGACCCGGTCAGACCATCGGCATCATCGGCGGCACAGGCTCCGGCAAAACCACCCTGGTGAACCTGATTCCCCGGCTGTACGACGCGGCGGAAGGCGCGGTACTGCTGGACGGGAAGAACGTGCAGGACTATGGCATGATTTCCCTGCGGCAAAAGATTGGCGTGGTGCCCCAAAGAGCCGTGCTGTTTAAGGGCACCATCCGGCAGAATCTGCTGTGGGGCAATGAAAACGCCACGGACAACGATTTGCTGGACGCCCTGAAAACCGCCCAGGCGCTGGAAGTGGTGCAGGGCAAGGAGGGCGGACTGGACGCACCTGTGGAGCAGGGCGGCGCCAACTTCTCCGGCGGTCAGCGCCAGCGGCTGACCATTGCCCGGGCGCTGGTGCGCAGGCCTGCCATCCTGATTCTGGACGACAGCGCCTCTGCGCTGGACTATGCCACCGACGCCAATCTGCGCATGGCAATCCGGGGTATGGAAAATCCCCCTACCACCTTCATTGTTTCCCAGCGGGCGGCATCCGTCCGGTATGCCGATGAGATTCTGGTGCTGGACGATGGACTTCTGGTGGGGAAGGGAACCCACGAGGCTCTGCTGGAAAGCTGCGCCGTCTATCAGGAAATCTACTATTCCCAGTTCCCCAAGGAGGTGGCGGGCAATGAATAACCAGATGGCCGTTCTGAAAAAGGTGCTTCGGCGGATCCGCCGCTACTGGGCAAGCCTGATTGTCTCCCTGATTCTGGCCACGTTGTATGTGGTGATGACCCTGTATATTCCCATTCTGGTGGGCAACGCCATCGACTGCATTCTTGAAGCTGGCCGGGTGGATTTTACGGCTATGGCCGGTTTTCTGCGGGGCGTGGTGATCTGCGCCTGCGTCGCGGCGATTTCCCAGTGGCTGATGAGCGAGCTGAATAACCGCATGACCTACAAGGTTACCCGGGACATCCGGAATGAGGCCTTCCGTCACATTCAGGTATTACCCCTGAGTTATCTGGACAAGCACCCTCAGGGCGACATTGTCAGCCGGGTGATTGCGGACGTGGACACCTTTGCCGACGGCTTGCTCATGGGCTTTACCCAGCTGTTTACCGGGATTATGACCATTTTGGGTACGCTGCTGTTCATGCTGCGGATTCACTGGGGCATTGCTCTGGTGGTGGTGTGCATCACGCCGCTGTCTCTGCTGGTAGCGAACTTCATTGCCACCAGAACCTACTCCATGTTCCGGCTGCAAACCGTCACCCGGGGCGAACAGACCGGACTGATTGACGAAACCATCGGCAATATCAAGGTAGTGCGCGCCTTTGGGCATGAGGACGCGTCCATGGAGCAGTTTGACGAAATCAACGGCAGGCTGCAAAAAGCCTCCCTCCGGGCGATTTTCTTCTCGTCTCTGGTCAATCCCTGCACCCGGTTTGTCAACTCTGTGGTTTATGCGGGCGTTGGTCTTACCGGCGCTCTGATTGCCATTGGCGGCGGTATTTCCGTGGGCAACCTGACCAGCTTCCTCAACTATGCCAATCAGTACACCAAGCCTTTCAATGAAATTTCCGGCGTGGTAACGGAGCTGCAAAACGCGCTGGCCTGTGCCGGCCGGGTGTTTGAGCTGATCGAAGCCCCGGCGAGAACCCCGGAGCCGGAGCATCCCCAGCGCCCGGAAACGGTGCGGGGCGGTGTGGAAATCCGGGATCTGAAGTTCTCCTACGTCCCGGAAAAGCCGCTGATTGACGACTTTAACTTAAGCGTTCAGCCGGGACAGAGAATTGCCATTGTCGGCCCCACGGGCTGTGGCAAGACCACCTTTATCAACCTGCTCATGCGCTTCTACGACCCGGATGGCGGCGAGATCCGGCTGGACGGGGTGAATACCCGGGATATGCGCCGGGACGATCTGCGGCACTGTGTGGGCATGGTGCTGCAGGACACCTGGCTGAAGGCGGGAACCATCCGGGAGAACATCGCCATGGGCAAGCCCGACGCCACGGAAGAAGAAATTGTGGCGGCGGCGAAGCAGGCGCACGCTCACAGCTTCATTCGCCGTCTTCCCAAGGGCTACGATACGGAGATTTCCGAAAACGGCGGCAATCTGTCCCAGGGACAGAAGCAGCTATTGTGTATCGCCCGGGTGATGCTGTGCCTGCCGCCCATGCTGTTCCTGGACGAAGCGACTTCCTCCATCGATACCCGTACGGAAATCAAAATCCAGAAGGCTTTCGACACCATGATGCAGGGGCGTACCTCCTTCATTGTCGCCCACCGGCTGTCCACCATCCGGGAAGCGGATGTGATTCTGGTCATGCGGGACGGTCACATCGTGGAGCAGGGCAGACACGAGGAACTGCTGAAGAAGCAGGGCTTCTACGCCAGCCTCTACCAGAGCCAGTTCGCCCATTAAAAAATTTCCCCGCCGGTTCGTCCGGCGGGGAGTTTTATTCTTCCATGCCCAGCGCGCCGCGCAGGTATTCCCCGTTCAGCTTCAGGTTGCACTCCAGAACACTGGAGGGGTAGCCATACAGATCGATGGTTTTGCTCCACATACTGTGGGGGAGGGTTTCGTTGTCCACGGGAATGGTGAGGGATGCCAGCTTCAGATCCTTCACCATGGGAATCAGTTCCCAGAGGTAGTCGGTTATTTCCTCATTGGTCATATCCGTGACGATCAGCGGGAGCACCCGGGTTGCCATGTCGTGCAGCTCCAGCAGACCCATCTTGCGGCCTTTGTCGATGAGGGAAGTGATGACATTGCGCTGCCGCTGGGCGCGCTGCCGGTCACCGTCGATCTTCCGGATCCGGGCATAGGCCAGCGCCTCGCTGCCGGAGAGCGTCTGGAAGCCGGGCTGAATCTCGCCAACGTAGCCTACGTGGTTGGTCATGTAGTCCGCTTCCGCCTCGGTTACTTCAACATCCACGCCGCCGAAGGCGTCAATGATCGCGGCGAAGGTGTCGAAGCTGACCTCTATGGTGTGATCCACATGGACGCCGAAGTTCTGCTCAACGCACTTGGCCAGCATTTCCATGCCGCCCTCCGAGGAGCGCTTCCAGGTGCTGCCCAAGGCGTAGCACACATTGATCCGGTTGGCGCCGCCGCTGTGTCCCGCGTAGGCGGGCAGGGGTACGTACAGATCCCGCAGGAAGGATGCCATGGTCATGGTGTCCGTTTCCCGGTTGATGGAGCACAGAATCATGGTGTCGGACAGCTTATTCGGCTCATCCTCCCGATAATTCTGCCCCACCAGCATGATGTTGGTGATATTCTGATCGGAGACGACCTGCGGCCAGGTATCCTCCGGTGTGGTAGTGGGAGGTTCCGTTTCCGTCGTTCCCAGAAGCGCATCCAGCTCCTCCTGAGACAGGGTGGGGACGGTGTGCTCTGAGGCATCTCCCAGCAGGTTCAGCATATGGTTCCAGTAAGCGACACCGCCGATGACGGCGATCAGCAGAAGCCCCAGCAGAACGCCGGCAGCGATCCACGCCGTTTGACTCCACTTCTTTTTCATGGCAATCTCCTTTTATCCTCTCTTCATGGCATTTTCCCTCGAAAAGGGTCGGGGCAAAAAGAAACGGGCAGCGGCGGCTGCCCGTTTTGCAGGAATGGCTTATTTTTCCACAACTTCCAGAACTTCCATGGGACAGGCCTTGGCGCAGATGCCGCAGGCGATGCACTTGGAGGCGGTATCTTTGATAACCATGACCTTCATGGGACAGTTTTCCACGCACTTGCCGCAGCCGACGCACTTTTTCTTGTTAATCATGTACACGCCGGTTTTGGGGTTCTGGGTGATGGCTTCGTGCTCACAGGTGCGGGCGCACTTGCCGCACTGGATGCAGGTGTTGGGCTTGGCGCCGGTGCCCTTGGCGACGATCTGAATGCAGGACAGCGTCACGTCAGCCTGCTTGTAGAAAGCCTCGGAGCACGCATTCATGCACTGCAGACAGGCCATGCACTGGGCATCCTTCTTAACAACCAGCTTCTTCATAAAAGGATTCTCCTTTGTTCTTATTTTTGACATAATTTATTATACATTGCGCATTCTAAAAATGCAATGGGGAAAACGGTATTTTCATATTTTTATATCGATTGAACCTGCCAAATTTTCAGGGGGAAATCTGGAGAGATTTACCAGTCTAAAGATCCGCGCTCAGGAGATAATACCAGTGAAACCAATACTTCTGGAGGGTATGAAATGAAATCATTTGCATCACTTTTTATGAGCCTTGTCCTTACCGCCGCAATGCTGACCGGCTGCGGCTGCACCAACCGGAACGTGGATGTTACCACGGCAACCACACTGCTGCCCACCATGGACACCACGCCCAGCACCACCCAGACGACTACCGCACCCACCGACGGAGCAACACAGGACACCCATGAGACCATCAACCACGGCAACGGTCCTCTGGTTGAGGACGGCACGGCCACAACGGGCAATCCGTCGGAAAGCACCGCCGAAGGGCGTGCACGGCAGAATCCCCCTGTCCGGTAAAAAAGCCGGGAATTGCATCCCGATGTGCTTCGCTGAATCCGCCTCCTTTTGGGGAGGACAGAGGGAGCGCCATGAAAGGATCTTCCCGGTCGCTGCGCGTCAACACAGCGGCCGGGAAGCCCATTACTTAAGGAACCTCTGATACTAACTCTTGATTAAAAACTTTAATTCTTTCCGGCCTGAATCGCGCCAGAATGCGTTATCTTCCTTGCTGGGCGTCAGCCCAGCGGCGTCATCTGCCTTTTCTGGCACAATTCATTCTCGGAAAGCTTTTAAA
>JAXEAK010000101.1:0-11835 GCA_034094395.1 Faecousia sp. | reverse complement strand
CTCCACGATTTTCCCATCCCGTTTCGCCAAAAGAAGGCACCGCCCTGCGGGCGGTGCACGTTTTCAGATATGGTTGGAGGGATTTGATTTCATTATGGTGTCGCCGGGGCAATGCCCGGCGAGAAACAGTCCACCGGACTGTTTCATCTTGATTGGTTCAAATCCCTCATCTCGTTTCGCCAAAAGAAAGCACCGCCCTGCGGGCGGTGCCTTCTTTTGGCGGAGATGGAGGGATTTGAACCCCCGCACGCCTTGCGACGCCTAGCGGATTTCGAATCCGCACCCTTCAGCCACTTGGGTACATCTCCATAACCCGGTCATTATAACAGTAAAAAGCGGAAAAATCAAGTTTTTTCCGGAGGCTTTTTCACCAGCTCCAGCACCTGCGCCATTTGTGCGCAGATTTTCTCATAATTCTCTCGCCGGTGCGGCCGCAGGCAGTTCTGGCAGTCCTTGATGCCGGATTCCGTGTATCGGAAGCTGCCGCCGCAATTCTCGCCAAGGCAGTACAGCGGGCAATAGCAGAACAGGCAGCTGAAGGTTTCCGGATCGGCGCCGGGGTGGCAGGGAAAATACTCACACGCCCGGTGCTGAAAAAAATCGTAATGCGCCATATTCCATCCTCCAAACGCTTTTCAAGGCACAGGTTTTATGCTATAATCAAACTATCGTCCATGGATAGCGTTCCGGCGGCTCCTGAGAAAACACCATCCGCTCCCCGGTTTCCGGGTGCGTAAAGCCGATTGCGTGGGACCACAGGGCGATTTCACAGGGATCCTCCCGGGTAGCGTACTTCCGCTCTCCTACCAGCGGCATCCCCCGGCTGGCAAACTGCACCCGGATCTGATGGGTTCTGCCGGTGTGCAGCCGGATGGCGAGGCGGGTCAGTTCCCCGGTGCTGCCCAGCACCCGGTAAGAAAGCCGGGCTTCCTGAACCCCCTTTCCCGGCTCTGCCGCCACCATGGTCATGCGCCGGGCTTTGTCCCGGTAGAGAAGGTCAGTCAGCGTCCCCTCCCTGTCCTCCGGCGCTCCATGAACCACCGCAAGGTATTCCTTTTCAAATTCATTTTCCCGGATTTGCCGGGCAAGCTCAGAGGCGGCCTTTTGGCTTCGCGCCAGCACCATGACTCCGCTGACCACCCGGTCCAGCCGGTGCACCGTGCGGATATCCGCCGCCGGGTCGCCCAGCGCCTGACGCACCAGTTCCGGCAGTCCGCCGGGCTCATCCGTGGATAGCACCCGGGCAGGCTTGATGCAGACCACAATCGATTCATCTACATACAGCAGTTCCATCGCAAACCTCTCCCCTTTTCCTTATCCTATCAAAAAATAAGCCGCAATGCAAGCGGAAGGAGGATTTCCCATGAAAATCGTAATTCTGGACGGGTACGCGCTGAATCCCGGCGACCTGTCCTACGACTGTCTGCGCCAGTTTGGGGATGTGACCATCTACGACCGGACGGACTCCGAGGCGGAAGCCATCGCCCGGATCGGGGACAGTGAGATTGTGCTGATCAACAAAGTGCCCATCACGGAAACGCTTCTCGCTGCCTGTCCCGGCATCCGCCTGATCTGCGTGCAGGCCACGGGCTACAACGTGGTGGACTGCGACGCCTGCGCCAAACGGGGGATTCCCGTCACCAACGTCCCCTCCTATGGCACCACCGCCGTCGCCCAGTTTACCATCGCCCTGATGCTGGAGTTGTGCCACCGGATCGAACTGCACAGTCAGGATGTGCACAGCGGCGGCTGGGAAAGAGCGGACAGCTTCTGTTACTGGCTGACCCCCCAGATGGAGTTGGCCGGCAAAACCCTGGGCATCATCGGCTTCGGCAGCATCGGAAAGGCTGTTGGGCGGCTGGCTCGGGCTTTCGGCATGAACGTTCTCGCGTTTAACCGCAGCCAGAGCGAAGAAGGCCGGCAGATCGGCGCCTATGTGGACTTGGACACTCTGCTTGCCCGGTCGGATATCATAACCCTTCACTGTCCCCTGTTCCCGGAAACCGAGAAAATCATCAACGTGGGTTCCATCGGCAAAATGAAGGACGGTGCCATGCTGATTAACACCGCCCGGGGCGCGCTGGTGGACGAAGCCGCTCTGGCAGACGCGCTGAACAGCGGCAAGCTGCGGGGCGCTGCGCTGGACGTGGTTTCTCAGGAACCGATCCGGCAGGACAATCCCCTGCTCTCCAGCAAAAACTGTATCCTCACGCCCCATATTGCCTGGGCGCCTATCGAAAGCCGCCGGCGGCTGCTGGACACCGTGGTGGAGAATATCCGGGCATTCTTAAATGGCAAGCCCCAGAACGTTGTGAATATGTAACTGTGCCAGCGCCGGAAACGGCGCTGGTTTCCTCTTAAAAAAAGGAAATTACTTATCATCTTAACTTTGCAAGGAAAGTAACGGCTTGGCTCCCCCTGTGGGAGAGCAAGAGAGTGCTTATACTGGTATTTCCAATTCTCCATGGGACAGGGCGAAGTCACCGACACCCTGACCGCCCATTTCTACGATTGGGACAATCAGCCCATCGGAGACATCGTGTTCAGGAGGAAATAACGCAAAGGAGAGGGCATTGCGCCCTCTCTTTTGCGTTATGCACAGTTTCCACAGGGATATCCACAATTACAGGTCACAAAAGTGGCGAAAATTCACGGTTATTTCACAGATTCCCAACCATTGCACGGTTTTCTCTATTCCAATGCGTCAATTTTTATCCACACAGAATCACAGCGCTTCCCCCAGAATGGACTTGGTGGCGTAGGCGTTCAGGCGCATATCCGCCGTATGTCCGGCGAGATACTCATAATACGCCTGTGCCCCGATCATGGCGCCGTTGTCGCCGCAGAGGCTTAAGGGGGGCATATAGACCTCAGCATCCAATTCTTTCGCAGCCGCCAGCAGATCGGCGCGGATGCGGGAATTGGCTGCCACGCCGCCGGCAACCGCGATCTTCCGGTAGCCCGTCTCCTTCAGCGCCATGACGGCTCGAGGAACGAGAGTATCCGACACGGCGGCGGAAAAGCTGGCGCAAAGACTTGGAATGTCCAGTTCTTCCCCCACCTGCTCCGCATGGTGAATCAGGTTCAGGGCAGCGGTTTTCAGACCGGAAAAGCTCATGTTATAGGGGTTTTCGCCGGGTTTACTCCGGGGAAGCGTGTATTTTGTTTCATCCCCCAGCTTTGCCGCCCTGTCAAGAGCCGCGCCGCCGGGATAGGGCATTCCCAGCACCCGGGCAACCTTGTCAAAGCACTCCCCTGCCGCGTCGTCCAATGTGGTGCCCAGAATCCGCATATCCGTATAGTCCTTCACTTCCACGAACATGGTATGTCCGCCGGACACCACAAGACACAGAAAGGGCGGCTCCAGATCCGGATAGGCAATATAGTTGGCGGCAATATGGCCGCGGATATGGTGCACCGGAATCAGAGGTTTCCCCATGGCCAGCGCCGCCGCCTTGGCGAAATTCACGCCCACCAGCACCGCGCCGATCAGCCCCGGGGCATAGGTCACCGCCACCGCGTCGATCTGCTGCCGGGTCAGGTTCGCCTGTTCCAGCGCCTGATCCGCCAGACCATAAATGGCTTCGATGTGCTTCCGGGAAGCGATTTCCGGCACCACGCCGCCGTAAAGCTTGTGCAGATCCACCTGAGAGGCGATGCAGTCCGTGAGCACCTGCCGTCCGTCCCGGACGATGGCCACAGCGGTTTCATCGCAGGAGGATTCCACTGCCAGAATATTCAAAGTTCCCACTCCTTTCCCAGAATCAGGGCGTCTTCTTTTGGGTTTCGGTAGTAATTTTTCCGCAGTCCCAGCTGGGTAAAGCCCAAGGCTTCATACAGGGCGATGGCAGGGGCATTGGAAGCGCGAACCTCCAGCTTCAGGCACCGGCTGCCCCGTGCTTTCAGCCGGGAAACCAGTTCGGTGATAAGGGCGGCTGCGATCCCTTCGCGGCGGTGATCCGGATGGACGGCAATATTCATCATGTCCGTCTCATCCAGCACCGTCTGGGAGCCCACATAGCCCAGCACGATTTCTCCTTCTTCGGCAATGAGCCAGAGGGACAATTCGTTTGTAAGCTCCGAAGCCACGCTGCGTTCGCTCCACGGGTCGGAAAAGCACAGCTTTTCCAGCGCCGCCACCTGTACGACATGGGCAGGCTTCATTTCCACAATTCTCATTTCGCTTCGTACCAGCTCTTTCCGAAGTGGGCTTCCGCCGTCAGGGGCACTTTCAGGGATGCCACGCCCTCCATCTCCCGACTGACCAGCGCAGCAACCGCCTCGGCCTGCCCCTCCGGGCACTCCACAATCAACTCGTCGTGCACCTGCAGCAGCAGCCTTGCTTCCGGGAAGCTTTCCCGCAGGGCGTTTTCCACCCGGATCATGGCAAGCTTGATGATGTCGGCGGCGGTTCCCTGAATGGGCGTGTTCAGCGCAATGCGCTCCGCGCCGCTGCGGATATTGAAATTGGTGCTTTTCAGCTCCGGGATATACCGGCGGCGGCCATACAGGGTCTGGGTATAGCCGATTTCCCGGGCTTCCGCCACGACTTTTTTCATGTAGGCGCGGACGCCCTGATAATTGGCAAGATAATTGTCGATATACTCCCGGGCTTCGTAGCGGCTGACGCCGATGTCTTCGGCAAGAGAGAATTCGCTGATACCATAGACGATGCCAAAATTCACCGCCTTGGCATGGCGGCGCTGGAGGGGCGTTACTTCCTCCACCGGAACGCCAAACACCTGAGAGGCGGTCGCCGTGTGAATATCCACCCGGTCGCAGAAGGCCTTCTGCATGGCGGCATCGTCGGCAATGTGCGCCAGCACCCGCAGTTCAATCTGGCTGTAATCCGCGTCCACCAGCACGCACCCCGGCTCCGGGACGAACATCTTCCGGATTTCCGCGCCCAGATCGGTGCGAACCGGGATATTTTGCAGGTTCGGTTCCGTAGAAGACAGCCGCCCGGTGGCGGTCACCAGATTCTGAAAGGTGGTGTGCACCCGTCCATCCTCCCGGATTTCCTTTAACAGTCCGTCAGCGTAGGTGGATTTCAGCTTGGTAAGCATCCGGTAATCCATAATCGCCGGGATGATGGGGTGCTTGTCCTTCAGCTTTTCCAGAACCTCCGCGTTGGTGGAATAGCCGGTGCGGGTCTTTTTCAGAGGAGGAAGCCCCAGCTTCTCAAAAAGCACCTCGCCCAGCTGCTTGGGAGAGTTGATATTGAAGGTTCCTTCGGAATAGGAAAAAATCAGCGTTTCGCAGTCCGCAATCCGCTTCGACAGCATTTCTCCGAACTGTTCCAGCTGCGCCCGGTCGATGCGGATACCCCGGTTTTCCATTCGGTACAGCACGCCGCACAAAGGCAACTCCATATCCCGGTACAGAGCTGTCATGCCGCTTCTTTCCAGTTCCTCTGTCAGAATCGGGCGCAGCTGCCACAGGGCTTCCGCGCAGGCGGCGGCATCTCCGTCCTCCACGGATTTTCCCAGAAAATTGGTGGCAAGCTTGGATACAGGGTAATCGGACTGGGAGGGGTTCAGGTCATAGGCCGCCAGAGCGGTATCAAAAACGCACTCCCCAAAGCCAATGCCCATCTTTTCCAGACGGTGCCTGGTGTCCTTGCTGTCGTGGAGAATCAGGCTTTTCCCGGCAAGGGAAATACCCTGCATCTCCATGGGGGTCAGGCCGCACACGCCGCCCTCCCAGGCAAGACCCAGACTGCCGTCCTCCGCCAGATACACGGCACACTCCGCCACGGAGTCCGGCATGGATTCCACCCGGGCAAGGGCATCCGGCTGATCCATTTTCCCCACTTTGGGCGCTTCCTCTTCCGCGCCCCGCAGGCCGTATTTGTCAATTAAACGGACAAATTCCAGTTTTTGGAAGAGTTTATACAGCTCCGGACGGTTATAGGGCTGGACGATGGCGTCCCGGGGGGAAAAGTCCATGGGGGCTTCCGGCCGGATTGTGGCAAGATCGTAGGAAAGATAGGCCTGCTCCTTGTCGTTTTCCAGCTTTTCCCGAAGCTTGGGGCGAATGGAGGGGTCGTCCAAATGAGCGTACACCCCGTCCAGAGAGCCGAACTTCGTAAGCAGTTCCCTGGCGGTTTTGGGTCCGACACCGCCGACACCGGGAATATTGTCGGAGGAATCTCCCATGAGGGCTTTCAGATCGATGAGCTTTTTCGGCTCGAAGCCGTATTCCTCCCGGAACTTTTCTTCCGTGTACAGGGTCGCCGTGGTCTGCCCCGGCTTGGAAATCACCAGCTTGACATGGACGTTCTCATCAATCAGCTGCAGCGAATCCCGGTCACCGGTGACAATGACGCACTCCCAGCCGTTGTTGGAACAGATTTTTGCCACGGTGCCGATCACGTCGTCGGCTTCCCAGCCCTGACATTCGTAGATAGGGATGTTCATGGCGCGCAATACATCCTTCATCACCGGCATCTGCTGCGCCAGCTCCTCGGGCATTCCATGACGGTTGGCCTTATAGCCCTCGTATTTCAGATGACGGAAGGTGGGACCGTGGAGGTCAAAGGCCACGCAGATGGCCTCCGGCTGCTCCTCCTTCTCCATCCGCTCCAGAATGTTCAGAAAGCCGTAAATAGCATGGGTGTACAGTCCATCCCGGGTGGTCAGGGGACGCACGCCGAAGAAGGCACGGTTGATGACGCTGTTGCCGTCTAAAATCAGCAGCTTCATACTTTTCTCCACTTGGTGCCCTGAGGCGTATCGATGATCTCAATACCTCTGGCTTTCAGTTCGTCGCGAATCCGGTCGGCTTCCGCAAAATTCTTCGCCTTCTTGGCCTCCGTCCGGGCGGCAACCAGCGCGTCGATCTCCGGGTCGGCATTGGCCGCTTCTTCCTCTGCCCTGGCCTTCTTCACTTTTTCGGCGGCTGCCAGCAGATTCAGGGACAGTACCTGATCGAAGTCCGCAATCAGCGCCAGCTTGGTAGCGTCGCTGCACTTGGCCTTCAGCACATCGTACAGAGCGGTGACCGCCACGGAGGTATTCAGATCGGCGTTCAGCGCATTCACAAACCGCTCCTTCAGCTTATCAAAGGCAGCCTGCTCCACTTCGCCGCCCTCTGTCAGCGTGGCGATCTTTGCCACCAGCTTGTCATAGGCCGCTACGGCATTGTCCAGATTCTCCCAGGAAAACACCAGATTCCGGCGGTAATGGCTCTGCAGGCAGAACAGCCGGTATGCCATGGGGTCATAGCCCTTCTCCTCCAGCAGAGAAACCGTCAGAAATTCGCCCTTGGACTTGGACATCTTTCCGCTGTCCGTGTTCAGATGATGGACATGGAACCAGTAATTGCACCACTTATGCCCAAGGTAACTTTCCGACTGGGCAATCTCATTGGTGTGGTGGGGGAAGGCATTGTCGATGCCGCCGCAATGGATGTCCAGATCCTCGCCCAGATGCTTCATGGAAATGCAGGAGCACTCAATGTGCCAGCCGGGATAGCCCACGCCCCAGGGAGAATCCCACTTCAGCGCCTGATCCTCAAACTTGGACTTGGTGAACCAGAGGACAAAATCATTCTTATTCCTCTTGTTTACGTCCTCTTCCACGCCCTCCCGGACGCCCACCGCCAGATCTTCCTCGTCATGGTCATTGAAGACGTAGTATTTTTCCAGCGTAGAGGTATCGAAATACACGTTGCCGCCGGCGAGGTACGCGCAGCCCTTATCCAGCAGGGTCTGCACCATATGGATATACTCCGGAATGCAGTTGGTGGCAGGCTCCACCACGTCCGGGCGCTTAATATTCAGCTTGTCGCAGTCGGAGAAGAAGGCGTCCGTATAGAATTTGGCAATCTCCATGACGGTCTTGTGCTCCCGCCGGGCGCCCTTGAGCATCTTATCCTCACCGGTATCCGCGTCGGAAGCCAGATGCCCCACATCCGTGATATTCATGACCCGCTTGACATTGTAGCCGTCGTAGCGCAGTGCTTTTTCCAGCACATCCTCCATAATATAGGTACGCAGGTTGCCGATATGGGCGAAGTGATATACCGTCGGACCGCAGGTATACATCTTCACCTGCTCCGGATGGTTGGGTACGAACAGTTCCTTCTTATGCGTCAGAGAATTGTATAAATACATTGGGATTCCTCCTTGATTTTTATAAAATAAAACGCCATAAAATAAAACGCCCCTTGTACGGTATGTACAAGAGGCGGTATTTACCGCGGTTCCACTCTCATTTATCACTTTTCACGTTGGTTCGCTCCCGGACGCACTTTCCCGGCGCAGCTATACCCGGGCTTGCAGCCGACGACCCGGACTCTCTGAAAAAGCGGCAGAAACGGTACTCTTCCCGTTCACAGCGATATAGAATTAGCGTCATTTTACCACCAATACCGCCGGCTTGTCAAGTACGACCTTCCGGATTTCCACAATCTCCCATGGAAATTTCTTAAGATATTCTTACACTATTGACAAAAGCCCATCTTGTTCGCTATAATACGGTTGAGAAATGAGACGAAAGTGAGGTAACGCCATGAATTTCTCTGATCAACACAACCTCAGCCGACCGCTGAGCCTGTTCCTCGTAACGGTTCTCACAGCCACTCTTTTTACCGGCTGCATGAAAAAAGATACCCCCGCAGAGGATACCACCCCCCAAACCCCCGGTTTGAGCCTGTCTGACACTACTGCGCCTGCCGACACCCAGCCGGTTACAACGGAGCCGACGCAGGCGATCAATGAAAATACCGCGACCGTCATCGGTCAGCTGAATATCCGCAGTTCACCCAGCACCGAAGCAACCGTTGTCGGCACTCTGGATGTGGGCGACAAGGTAGAAATCAGCCGCCGGGAGGAAGTCACCGGCATTGACTGGGCGTACATCATCTCCCCGGAGGCGGGCTGGATCGTCATGGACTATGTGGAAATGGACATTCCCAGCCAGATGCCCACCGGCGGTGACACCAGCACCCCCGGCGCAACCAGCTCCACGGAGCCTTCCACCGCCACCGAGACGGATACCATGAACGTCAAGGGCGTGGTCACCGTCAACGATCTGAACATCCGCAGTGAGGCGAGCACCAGCGGCAAGGTGCAGGGCTCCTACAACAAGGGCGATGTGGTCACCATTCTGGAAACCAAGAACGGATGGGGGCGCACCAACAAGGGCTGGATTAAGATGGAATACGTCAATACCAGCGGTACAACCACCCAGGCCCCCGCTGACAACACGGATAAGACGGATAACACCAACATCACCGGCAACGGCAGCACCACGGTTCAGCTGCGCGGCATTGTCGTGGCCAAGGAGTTGAACATCCGCGCCAGCGCCAGCCAGGACAGCGAGCGCGTGGGCAGCTATACCTATGGCGCCCGGGTGGAGGTTCTGGAAAAGAGCGGCAGCTGGGGACGCACCAATAAGGGCTGGATCAGCCTGAATTATGTGTATCAGGACGGCACCACCGGCACCAACACCGCCAAGGGAACCATCACCGCCAGCGGCGGCCTGAACATCCGCAGCGGTCCCGGCACCGGCTACGCTTCCGTGGGCGCTTATGCAGAGGGCGACAGCGTCTCCATTCTGGAGCAGTTCACCTACAACGGCGTTACCTGGGGCTGCACCAATAAGGGCTGGATCTCCATGAAGTACGTGGACACCGGCAGTTCCAGTTCCGGTTCCGGCAGCAGCTCCGGTTCCGGCAGCAGCTCCGATGAGAGCGGCACCGGCACCGTGACCGCGGAGGGCGGCCTGCGGGTGCGCAGCGGCCCCGGCTCTGACTATGAGGTCGTCGATTCGCTGGAATATGGCACCCGCGTGGAAATCATCTCTCAGAAAACCGTGGGAGACACTACCTGGGGTCAGATCAGCAACGGCTGGATCTCCATGAAGTACGTCTCTCTGGACTGATGAAAGAATTTGCGGGGCTTCCCTCTTCGGAAGCCCCGCGTTATAGTCTGAAGCTTATGCACCTGTCATGGTTTCCCGTAAGGAGATTTTCTGTCATGAAAAAAACACTGCTGTTGATTCTGCTCGGCTGCCTGCTGCTCTCCGGCTGCGGCAGTACCGCTTCTACCCCCACCACCGCGGCGGAAACCACAGCACCGCCGGAAATTCTGACCGTATTCTCACCCAACGAGAATGCGGATGGCTTTGTCAAAACGGACATCGCAGTTCCCGCCATAACGGACGCTGTCATTATCCAGCAGCTTGTCCAGTCCGGTGTGCTTACGGAAGGCACCAGCGTGAGTACCGTCATGGAGGTGTCTGCCGTTACAGGAAAGGCTACACTGGAAGCAAACTTCAATGACGCTCTGAGGCAGTCCCTTCTGCCCATGGGTACCGCTGGGGAATATGTGCTGATGGGCAGTGTGGTGAACACCTTCCTGACAGCCTATCAGGCCGATGCCATTATGATCACCGTGGAGGGCGAGGTTTTGGAGACCGGGCATACCGTTTATGATCAGCCCCTTGAATTTTATAGCGTTTGACCAGATTTCGGTCATTTTTTGATATCGCCCGCACAACACACGATAAAAAGCAGGCTCCGAACTTGTTCGGAGCCTGCTTTCTGTGTCAATTACTGATTCTTTTCCGCCTTCTTGGCAGCCTTGGCCTTGGCCTTGGCTTCCTGTGCCTTCTTGGCCTCTTCCTTCGCGTGCTCCGCAGCCGTCTCGTTGGAGGAAATGGACCACTTCTCCAGCTCCAGACGCACCTGATCGGCGCTGGTCTCGATGACAATTCTGGTTTCCTTTACGTCAACCACGGTGCCGCAGATACCACCGATGGTGGTGATCTTATCGCCCTTCTTCACAGAGGAGCGCATCTGCTCCGCTTCCTTCTTGCGCTTGTTCTCGGGGCGGATGAGCATAAAGTAGAAAATGGCAATCATCAGCACCATCATGAGCAGGGTGCTGCCAATGCCGGCGCCGGTGGATGTGGCATTCAGAAAATTCATTGAAAAAACTCCTTTGTCAGTAATATACGCTCTATTATACCATTGATCCTGCAAAATGCAAGGGTTACTTTCGGGTCATCCGGAGAAAATCAGCAGGTGAGGAAAATTCTGCTGCCGGAGGCGGGAAAGTCAGATTCTTCTGGCCAGTTTGGGAGAATATTCCCGGCGAAATTCCTCGAATCGTCCCTCATCCAGCGCCTGCCGGATGCGTTCCATCAGTTTATTATAGAAGTACAGGTTGTGCATCACCGCAAGGCGCATGGCAAGCATCTCTTCCGCCACGAACAGATGCCGGATATAGGCGCGGCTGAACCGGCGGCACACCGGGCAGTCACACTCCGGATCAATGGGACGCTCGTCGGTCATATATTTGGCGTTCTTCAAATTGATGGCGCCTTCCCAGGTGTTCAGCCGGGCATGACGGGCATTCCGGGCGGGCATCACACAGTCAAAGAAATCCACACCCCGGGCGACCGCCTCGATGATATTGGTGGGTGTGCCCACGCCCATGAGGTAGCGGGTCTTTTCCGCAGGCATATACGGCTCCACCGCCTCAATGATGTCGTACATCTCCTGCGCCGTCTCCCCTACCGCCAGTCCGCCAATGGCGTAGCCCGGCAGATCCAGCTCGGCGATTCGCTTCATATGGTCAATACGGATATCCGGATAGGTGCCGCCCTGATTGATGCCCCAAAGCATCTGCTCCCGGTTGACGGTGTCCGGCAGCGCATTGAGCCGGGCGTTTTCCGCCTTGCAGCGCTGCAGCCACCGGTAAGTTCTGTCTACACTCTGCTGCACATACTCCCGGGGAGACGGATTCTCAATGCACTCGTCGAAAGCCATGCAGATATCGCTGCCCAGATTGGACTGAATCTGCATACTCTCCTCCGGCCCCATGAA
>JAXEAK010000100.1:0-2350 GCA_034094395.1 Faecousia sp. | reverse complement strand
CAGGGCAACACCGATGGCCTCCACCTTTTCCCGGCTGAGCCGGTACATAGCGCCGGAACCCTCCGTCATGCCATCGAGGGTATAGGCGGTTCCGCTGTGTCCTGTGTTTCCAAGTTCCACGCCCGGTTCAATGCAGTAGGCAACATAATAGTTGTTTGCATACCCGGTCTGATTCTTCAGATAGACAGAATACAGCGGTAGGATTTTCTTATGCTGGATGTACCCCTGTGCAGGGATGTCGATACCACCGCTGGGCAGCGTCAGGTTGGCAAAAGCGTTGGGTGCGCCGGTGATCTCCGCCTCCGTAAAGGCAGCAATGCCATTATCCAGCGCCAGAAAATCCATTTCATCCTCTGGTAGCGAGATCGTTTCTGGTTCCGTATGGGACACCGGGAGTGTATTTTCCGAGGTGGTTTCCTCCGGGGGATCGGTTGCGTGGGTGTCGGGCGTGGTACTGTCCGTCGGCTCCACCTCAGCGGCGAATGCCGTGGGAATTATTCCGATAGTCAGAACCAACACCAAGAGAAATGAGATACTTCGTTTTAATGCTGATGCCATGATTTTGTCCTTTCATAAAAAATATCCCCTGCCAGATCAGCAGAGGTTGCCGGGAAAATGCAAATTGCAGCACGGAACTGTCTCTCTTTTTCGGAATGTACAGGTAGTTTGGAGGGGGTGAGGTGTGGAGAGGGGGAACCGTGCAAGTCCCCTGCCCCCAGTCCTGTGAAATGGGCATACTGCCCCCTTGTGAGTGGCTATCGTTCCTGTTCCCGCTGGCGCTTCCGGTAAAACTCCAATGCCTTTACAATGGTATCCTCAATCTTCTGCGCAGGCGTCCCCGGCGCGAAGTATTTGCTGATACGCTCTTTTGGAATCTTGAACTGCTCCTTCTGATTTGGCTTTTCCTCCTGCATTATGGAGAAGATAACATCTATATTCAGCCTGCCCTCCTCGGAAAATTTCCGCATTTTCATAGCCTGAACATGAGATGGGGTGCAATCCTCTGTTGTCATGGTTTCGTACAGATCATGCTGTTCCTGAGAAGTCAGATAGGACAGTTCCACCGCAGGACGGAGGGCAATTTGCAGCTTGTCCTTTTCTTTCAAAACGGAGTTGTCTACCAAGTCCAGAACTTCGGGAATCAGCTCGGTCAGACGGATATAGCGTTGGATTTGGGAGCGGCTATCGGGACTAGATGCTGCCAACTCCTCATTAGATCGTGAACCCAACTTCGGCCCCAGTGGGGTCGAAGTTAAATCAACACGGCACCCCTGCCGTTTCATTGCATCCAGCTTCATCTTGTAGGCAAAGGCTTTCTCCGATGGCAAAAGCTGTTCCCGCTGTAAATTGGAATCCACCATAATGATGGTCGCTTCCTCGTCTGTCAGCTCCCGGACAATGCAGGGAAGTTGCAGCTTTGCAATCAGCGTACACGCCAGCTTGCGGCGATGACCGGCGACCATTTCGTAATGCCCGTTCTCTTTGGGACGCACGATGGCAGGGACCAGAATACCGTGCTGTTTCACACTCTCCGCCATCTCAATCATGTTGTCATCCATGATGACCTTGAAGGGATGATTGGGAAAATCGTCGATCTGGTCAATGGGGATTTCCTGCACTCTGGGCTGGGTTGCAATGTCCCGCTCCTCCTGGGTGGTGAACAGGCTATCGACTGATGTCAGAAGGCTTGCTGCGCTGTTTTTCGCCAATGTCCATGACCTCCTTCACCAGAGTGCGGTAGGCCTCCGCCGCGCGGCCCTTCGGCTCGTGCTTGAAAATGCTGTGGTCTGCGGTGCTGATCTCCGCCAGCCGAACCGTTGCCGGGATAACCGCTTGCATGATGGGCAGGCGCTTGCCGTAGGCTTCCTTCACCGATGCCACAATGTCCTTGCGGAAATTGGTTTCGTTCGCCATGGTCATAAACACACCGCCTATCTTCAGCTTGGGGTTGATCTGCCGCTTAATGTTCTGCACGGTGCCCACCAGTTCCGTCATGTTTTCAGCAGCAAAATACTCTGCCTGAACCGGAATCAAAACATAATCCGATGCAGACAGAGCATTGATGACCAGCATACCGAGGGACGGGCGGCAATCCAGTAGTACATAGTCGTAGTCCTTTTTGATTTGATCCACATACTGTCGCAGCACCGTCTCCCGGCTCATGACATTCACCAGTCCCACCTCAACGGCGGACAGGGTGCGGTTGCCGGGGACGAAATCAAAGCCCTCATGATGGTGGCAGATTTCAGGATGCTCGCTGCCGCTGACACCAGCCACGATGTCGTTCATGGCATTTCCCAGTGTCAGCGGCAAATCATTCGGCTTTCGCAGTCCCAGCATTTTGGTTAAG
>JAXEAK010000099.1:0-11695 GCA_034094395.1 Faecousia sp. | reverse complement strand
ACGCCACGGTGGAGGTCTCGGAGAATTTCAAGGAGGCCTTCCCCGGCGCGGAAATCAGTGACGTCCTGTATCAGTACAATGACTCCGGCAGCTGGAGCGAGGTCGATCCCAAGACCTTCACCCCCAAGCCCGGCGAGTATCAGGCCGGCGTCTGTGTTTCCGGCCTTCCCACAGGCGGAGACGCTGCTGCCAGAGCCTTGAGCACGGGCGACGGCGCGAATCAGGGCGCGGGAACCGTGTTCCTGTTTGTGAAGTACACCGCCGTTGACCCCGCCGTCACCGCCCAGACCGGCGACAGCCGCCCCATCGAACTGATGATGGCGGGCGTGGCAGTCTTCTCCGTCCTTGCCGCCGCTGCGTTCATTCTGGATAACAAACGCAGACTTCACCAATAAAAGCCCCGCCTTGGCTCCCCCCCACGGGGAAGCTTAAGCCATTACCTTCCCCCTCGGGGGAAGGTGGCCGAGCGTCAGCGAGGTCGGATGAGGGGTTCTCCGAAGGAAGAGCCAGCCTGTTTTCCCCTCATCAGTCAGAAATCAAAGATTTCTGCCAGCTTCCCCCCTGGGGGGAAGCTTAAGCCGCTAAATTCTTCTTTATTGAACGAACCACCCTTGGCTCTCCCTTTGGGAGAGCTGCTGAGCGGAGCGAAGCTGAGAGGGCGCCCTCTCCGTCAGCCTGACGGCTGCCACCTCTCCCAGAGGGAGAGGCAAGGGGTGGGGTGTAAATTAACGATATTGTGCTTTCGTTACCTTCCCTCTCGGGGGAGGGCTTTCTTTACTCCCACGTTTTCCAAATCTCGGGACAATACCCCACCGTAGCCTGTTTGCCGTTGCGGACAATGGGCGTTTTCATCAGGGTTGGGTCGTCAAAAACCTTGTCCTCTTTGGCGGTCCTATCCTCCATGTACTTCATCAGCGTGACCTCCGGCGACTTGCTGTCCCAGTCGATGAGGTTGTCGATGCCCCCCACCGCCCGAAGGACGCTGTCGAATTCCCTGCCGGACATTCCGTACTTTTTCAGGTCGATGGACTGAAAGGGAATCCGCCGCTCCTTAAAATAACGCTCCGCCTTTTTCGTGTCGAAGCATTTCGCCTTTCCAAATATCTGAATATTCAATACCTTACCTCCTCCAGACACAGCCCCTGTGCCGGTGCAAGGAAGCCCGCCTGCTCCCGCTTTCCGCCGAACAGCTCCGGCACGGATTCCGCCGGGCGTTCGCCCCTGCCGACCTCCACCAGCGTACCTGTCAGAATCCGCACCATGTTGTAAAGGAAGCCGTCTCCGGTAAAGCGCAGCCGCACTTCCTCCCCCTGCCGGGTGATCTCGATGGCGCACAGGCACCGCACCGTGGATTTTTTCATCTTCGGATTGCCGCAGAAGGCGGAAAAGTCGTGCTTCCCCGGAAGAAGCGCCGCCGCCCGGCGCATTGCCGCCAAATCCAGCCTCTCCGGCATCACCGCCACGAAACGCCTTTCAAATACACAGGGCGCGTCGCTGTTCCAGATGCGGTAGCAGTAGGTTTTCTCCCGGGCGTTGAAACGGGCATGAAACCGGGGCGATACTTCCTTACAGGAATATATGCCAATGTCCTCCGGCAGATACCGGCGCAGATTCGCCAGAATCTCCTCCGGAGGCATGGGGTTTTCGCAGTGGAAATTCGCCACCTGTCCCCGGGCGTGGACGCCGGCGTCGGTGCGGCCGCTGCCGGTGACTTCGATGGATTCCGCCAGAATCCGGCAGAGCGCCGTCTCCAGCTTTCCCTGAATGGTGTCATCCCTGCCGGGCAGCCGCTGCCAGCCCCGGTACCGGGTGCCGTCATAGCAAATGTCAAGCCGCAGATTCCGCATAGTCCTTAAGTTCCTCTCTGGCTTCCCGCTCGCTGTCCGCAGAGAACAGGAAATTGCCCTTCCAATCGTATACCTGAATGTGTCCCCGAACGTTTCGCAGCTGATACATAGCCATCCGCCTTTCTTCTTGGTTTCTGGCGATAGTATAGCGCGAATTAAGTCCAATAAATCGGATATTTATTATAAATTGTGCTTTCGTTACCTTCCCCCTCGGGGGAAGGTGGCCGAGCGTCAGCGAGGTCGGATGAGGGGTCCCCTGAAAGAAGAATCGGCCTGTTTTCCCCTCATCAGCCAGAAATCAAAGATTTCTGCCAGCTTCCCCCCAGGGGGAAGCTTAAGCCGCTAAATTGTTCTTTACTGACTTAAGATAAGCATTTTATGATATTTGTTTTCCAATCCACTGAGCCACATCCTCGTAGATTTCCTGCCGGTTGATCTCGTTGAGGATCTCATGGCGGCACAGGGGATAAATCCGGGTGGTAACGTTGACCATGCCCGCCTTACGGAAGGCCTGTGCCGTCTTGCGGACACCCTTGCCGTAGCTGCCCACGGGGTCGTCCCCGCCGGCGATGAAGAACACGGGCAGGTCTTTTTTCATGGCGGCAAGGTTTTCCGGCTGCTCGATATACAAAATGCCCTTCATCATCTCCCGCAGCAGTCCCGCCGAGGCGGTAAAACCGCACAAAGGATTCGCGATGTAGGCGTCCACCTGCTTTGCGTCCCGGGTCAGCCAGTCAAATTCCGTCCGGGGATGCTCCACCCGGCGATTGTAGCTGCCGAACACCAGCTTCTGCAAAAATGCGCTGGGCTTCGTCTCGCCGTCCTTTCGGCACACCTGATCGATCAGGGCGATCACCGGGGGCAGAAGCGCCGGCGGCTGCCAGCCGGTACCGCAGATGATGGCGGCGGAAATTCCGCTGTCCGGGTACTTGCACAGAATGGTTCGCGCCATAAACGAGCCCATGGAATGCCCGAACAGGATGTAGGGAAGCCCCGGATAATTCTCCCGGGTATCCCGCAGCAATGTCTGTGTGTCCTCCACGGCGGTGAACCAGCCGCCATGGAAATAACCCTGAATCCCCTCGCCGTTCACGGACTGGCCGTGACCCATGTGATCCTCCGCCACAACCGCAATGCCAAAGCCATTGAGATAAGTTGCAAAATCGTCGTAGCGTTCAATATACTCCGCGATACCGTGGACGATCTGCAGCACCGCCTTCGGCTCCCCCTCGGGAAGCCAGCGGCAGGCGTGGATGTTTCCCGCGCCCTTGGACGGGAACCAGAAATCTTCCCGCATAGGCTTACCCCACGACCTCGTAGTCGGCGTCGGTGATGGCTTTCTTCACCGCCGCAATGTCCGCGTTTCCGGTGATGGTGACGGTCTTCGCCTGCAGATCCACCACCGCGTCCTCCACGCCGGGCACGCCCTTGCAGACGCTCTCCACCCGCGCCTTGCAGTGGGTGCACATCATACCATTGACCGTAATAACCGTTTTCATTTTGGGTTCCTCCTTTATCGTTGCTGCCGGTTTCCCGGAAGGAACCGGCATTGTTTCCTTGAAAAAGCGCAGGCGCAGGGCATTGGTCACCACAAATACGCTGCTCATGCTCATGGCCGCGGCGCCCAGCATGGGGCTGAGGGTAATCCCGAAGGGCAGGTACAGCACGCCCGCCGCGATGGGGATACCCAGCGTATTATAGAAGAATGCCCAGAACAGATTCTGCCGAATATTGCGGATGGTCGCCCGGCTCAGGGCGATGGCGCTGCTTACCGCCCCCAGAGAGTCCCGCATCAGCACTACGTCCGCCGACTCCATGGCGATGTCCGTTCCCGCGCCGATGGCCATGCCCACGTCCGCAGAGGCCAGCGCCGGGGCGTCGTTGATGCCGTCGCCCACCATCAGCACACGGTGTCCCTCCTGCCGCAGCTTCTGCACCGCCCCGGCCTTGTCGGTGGGCAGTACATCGGAAATCACCTGAGAGATTCCGGCCTTTTCCCCGATAACCCGGGCTGTGGCGGCATTGTCTCCGGTAAGCATGACGACCTGCAGCCCCTGCTCCTTCAGCGTGCGGACGGCAGTCGCGGAATCCTCCTTCAGCACATCCGCCGCCGCGATGGCGCCAAGATACCGCCCGGCTTCCTCCGCAAAATACAGCGGGGTTTTTCCCTGCCGCTTCAGTTCCGGCAGCTCGGGAACGGAAATCCCCAGTTCCTCCATCAGCCGCCGGTTGCCGCCGCAGCAGCGTACCCCTTCCACGGTGCCGGCAACGCCCCGTCCGGGCAGGGTTTCAAAGCCTTCCGCCCTGGGGAAGGAAATCCCACCTGCTTTTCGGAGAATCGCTTTGGCAAAGGGATGCTCCGAAGGGCTTTCCAGCGCGGCGGCAATCTTCAGCAGTTCCTCCGCGCCGACGCTGCCCGGCAAAATGTCCGTCACCTCCGGCTTCCCGGTGGTGAGGGTTCCGGTTTTGTCCAGCACCACCGTATCCACCCGGTGCAGGTTCTCCAGCGCCTGTGCGTTCTTAAACAGCACGCCCAACTGGGCGCCCCGTCCGGTGCCCACCATAATGGCCACCGGGGTCGCCAGTCCCAAGGCGCAGGGGCAGGAAATCACCAGCACGGAAATGGCACAGTTCAGACTGAATTCCAGCCCCTGCCCCAGCAGCATCCAGACCAGAAACGTGACGGCGGCAATGGTCATGACCACCGGGACGAACACGCCGGCGATTTTGTCCGCCAGTCGGGCAATGGGGGCTTTGGAGCCGCCGGCTTCCTCCACCATATGAATGATCTGCGCCAGCGTCGTATCCTGCCCCACCTTATCCGCCCGGAATTCCAGATAGCCCTCCGTGTTAATGGTGGCGGCGGCAACCGTGTCTCCCGGCTGCTTCTCCACGGGAACGCTCTCGCCGGTGAGGGCGCTCTGATCCACGCTGCCCCGGCCGGACACCACGGTGCCGTCCACCGGAATGCTGCCGCCGGAACGGACGATGACGGTGTCCCCCACCTGCACCTGCTCCACGGGAATGGTGATTTCCGTTCCCTCCCGGCGGACAGTGGCGGTTTTGGGGCTTAGATCCATCAGCGCCCGAATGGCGTCTCCGGTGCGCCCCTTCGCCCTTGCCTCCAGGAATTTGCCCAGCGTAATCAGGGTCAGAATCATGGCGGCGGATTCAAAATAGAGGTTCTCGCTGTAACGCTGCACCAGCGCCCAGTCCCCGTGCCCCATGCCCCAAGCCATCCGGAACAGCGCCGCCACGCCGTAGGTAAGCGCCGCCAGAGAGCCTACGGCAATGAGAGAATCCATATTGGGCGAGCGGTGCCACAGAGCTTTCAGACCCCGGGAATCGTACACCCGGTTCAGATACACCGGGGGCAGCGTGAGGAAAAACTGCACCAGCGCGGCAACCAGCGCGTTCTCCACGCCGTGATACCAGCGGGGCACAGGCAAACCCACCATATGTCCCATGGTGAAATACATCAAAACGAGCAGGCTGATGGCGGAGCCGATAATCCGGATTTTCATTTCCCGGAGTTCATCGTGCTCCGGCGGTTTCTTCCCTTCCCCCGGCAGCGCGGCATGGTAGCCGGCATCCTCCACCGCCTGAATGACAGCCTTCGCCGTGTCCATACTCTCCAGCTCTGCCTGCATGGTGCCTGCCAGCAAATTCACATCCGCCTGCGTAACGCCGGGAACTGCCCGCGTCACCTTCTCTACCCGGGCGGAGCACGCCGCGCAGGTCATGCCCGTCACGGAAAATGTAAGCTTCAAGATCGTCCCTCCTTGTAGTATTATGACCTGCCCGGGGCGGAAAATCAATCCCTTTTCCGGCTTTCGGGCAGCCTTCCTCCAGTGTTCACGATTTGTTAACAATTTCATCCTGTCTGTATGGTACTATTTTATCATGCGTGTTCAAAAGCGCAAGTATGCACTATTTTGTACCATACTACCCAAAAAGATACTATAGGAGGCAGTCCATGGAGAGCACCTGTCCTGTGGAGACAACGCTGGAACTGATTGGCGGCAAATATAAGGCGCTGATTCTCTGGCACCTGTCTGCAGGAACGCTGCGGTTTTCCGAGCTGCGGTCGCGAATTTCCACGGCAACGCCCAAAATGCTGACCCAGCAGCTGCGGGAGCTGGAGAGCCAGCAGCTGGTGCACCGGGAGGTTTTCCCCGTGATTCCGCCCAAGGTGGAGTATTCCCTGACGGAAACCGGCAAAAGCCTGATGCCCGTTCTTGTCGCCATTCGGGACTGGGGCGCGGAGTATCTCCGGAGCAAAAATCAGGAGCCGAACTGCTTCATGATGGATTCCACCCCTGTCTCCCATTGACCTGCTTTATCAGCGGAAAGGAAAGAAACCATGAGCAAAATCAAGATTTCTACGGATTCCACCTCCGATATCCCCCAGTCCTTCCGGGAGTCGCTGAACATCAGCGTGCTGCCCCTGACCATTCTGGCGGAGGGCAGGGAATACCGGGACGGCGTGGACATCACCCCCACCGAATTCTACAAAATTCTCGACGCAGCCACCGAGCTTCCGGTCTCGTCTCAGGTTCGGGCAACGGAGTATCTGGCGCTGTACCGGCAGGTCTGGGAAGACGGCTACACCGACCTGATCCATGTGTCCATCAATTCCAAAGGCTCCGGCACCTATCAGGCGGCGGTCATGTCCCGGGATATGTTTCTGGAGGAGCATCCCGAAGCGAAGCTGAACATCCACATCATCGACTCGTGTACCTACAGCATGGCCTACGGCATGGCGGTGGTGGAAGCGGCGCAGATGGCGCAGGCGGGCGCATCGGTGGAAGAAATTCTCGCCCACATTCAGGACTGGGTGGAGAACACCCGTCCCATGTTCGTGCCCCTGAATCTGAAATGCGTGAAGAAGTCCGGGCGTATCTCCCCTGCCGCCGCCTTCGTGGGCGACGCCATCGGCCTGAAGCCCCTGATTACCTTCGAGGACGGCGAGGCAAAGATTCTGTCCAAGGTGCGGGGCGAGCACAAGGCCATTTCGGCACTGGTGGACATCTGCCGGAAGGAACGCCGTCCCGGCACCAGCTACTGTCTGGTTCACGGCAGTAATCTGGAGGCCTTTGCCGCGCTGAAGGACGCCTGCGCTCAGGTGATGGAGCAGCCCCCCATGGCGGAATACCCGGTGGGCTGCATCATCGGCATCAATACCGGCCCCGATATGATCGGCATTCTCTACCGCCGCTGATCCCCTTACCGAAACGATCCGGAGTCAGGCAGCCGTCTGACCCCGGATTCTTCTCGCTGTTTTCCGACTTTGTGATATACTGGTTCCGAAATTTGTGTTTTGTGAGGAACATCCATGGATGAAATTGCTCTGATTGACCTTGCCAGCGATTTGGGCTACGAGCTGGCCATGAGCGGCGCGGAGACCTTTCGGGTGGAGGAGAGCGTCAGCCGGGTGCTGGGCGCCTACGGTCTGAATGCGGAGGTCTTTGCCATCCCCAATTACCTGATTATCACCGTGCTGACCGGGGACGGCAAGCCCATCACCCGGATGCGCCGCATCGGCGTCCACGGAAACGATCTGGACAGCGTGGAAAAGCTCAGCGCCTTAAGCCGCGCCTACTGTCTGAACACCCCTGTCCCGGAGCAGGCGCAGCAGCTGCTGCAGGAAACGCTGGACAGCCGGCGGGTCTATTCCCCCGCCGCAAGAGGGGTGGGCGATTTTCTCGGCGCCGCCGGTTTCTGTCTGCTGTTCGGCGGCAGTTGGATTGACGCTCTGTGCGCCGGCGTCTGCGGTCTGCTGGTTGGTTTTCTGACCGGCCTGCTCAGCTCCCGGCGGGTCAGCCAGTTTTTCAGCACCATCGCCGCAGCCTTCTTCATGGCGCTGCTGGCCTACGGTCTGGGTGCGCTGGGCATCTGCCGCAATCCGGACACCGCCAACATCGGCGCACTGATGATTCTGGTGCCGGGTCTGCTGTTCACCAACGCCATGCGGGATATTATCTACGGCGACACCAACTCCGGCATCAACCGGATCGTGCAGGTGTTTCTGGTGGCCGCCGCCATCGCCCTTGGCACCGCCGGCGCCTGGAATCTGGCCAGAGCGCTTTGGGGCGTTCCCGTATCCGCGGAGGCAATTGCCTATTCTCTGCCCTGGCAGTGCCTGTTCGCCCTGATCGGCTGCACGGGCTTCTCCATTCTGTTCAATATCCACGGTCCCGGCGGGCTGCTGTGCGCTTTGGGAGGAATGCTTGCCTGGGCGGTCTACTGTCTGGCTGCCCGGCTGGGCTGCAGCGACATCGTGTGCTATTTCTGGTCTGCCCTGTTCGCCTCCATGTACTCCGAAATCATGGCGCGGGTGCGGAAATACCCCGCAATATCCTATCTGGTGGTATCCATTTTCCCGCTGATTCCCGGCGCCGGTGTCTACTACACCATGAATTACGCCGTGCTGGGGGAAATGGAACAATTCGCCCATCAGGGAATGTACACCGCCGCCATCGCAGGTATCATGGCCGTGGGCATTCTGCTGGGCTCCACCATATTCCGGCTCTACTCAGACTGGAAGCTGAAAAAGCTGTATGTATAAATGGAATTGCGCACCTGACGGCGCGTGAATAACCCGCCTTTGGGGTATAGAAAAAAGGGGAAAACCAGCCGGTTTTCCCCTTATTTTTATGCAAATTGGGAGAAAACCTCCCCAAGGCTTCGGTGCAGCACCAGATCGGCACAGCCGTCGTAGGGCGTTTCATCCCGGTTGATTAACACCAGTTTGCTTCCCCGGTAGTCGTTCACCAGCCCGGCCGCGGGATACACCGTCAGGCTGGTGCCTGCCACGATCAGCATATCCGCCTCCCGGATCGCCCGGATGCTTCCCTCCAGTACCTTCTGATCCAGTCCTTCCTCGTAGAGCACCACGTCCGGCTTGACCATGCCGCCGCAGCTGCACCGGGGAATGCCGGTGGAGGTCTTCACGAATTCCGCGCTGTAGAACTTCCCGCAGCGCATACAGTAGTTGCGCAGGACGCTGCCATGCAGCTCATAAACCCGTTTGCTTCCCGCCTTCTGGTGCAGTCCGTCGATATTCTGGGTCACCACCGCGGACAGCTTGCCTTCCGCCTCCCACTTTGCCAGCACCTTGTGGGTAATGTTTGGCTCAAACCCCAGCGGCAGCATTTTCTCCCGGTAGAACCGGTAAAAATACTCCGGATTTCTCAGAAAAAAGCTGTGGCTGATAATGGTTTCCGGTGGGTAGTCGAACTTCTGGCTGTACAACCCGTCCACACTGCGAAAATCCGGTATGCCCGATTCCGTGCTGACGCCCGCGCCGCCGAAGAACACGATATTCCCGCTCTCCTCCACCCATTTTTTCAGCGTTTCCATGTTGTCCATATGACCGCCCCCTTATGGAGCTATGGTACAACATTTTCCCGCCGCAATCAAGTCCCAGATTGCCCTTCTCCCGGCTTCCCGCTGTCAATCCACTGCTTGAACAGCTGATGCATTCCCGTGGAGGCAAGGCCGGACACCGCGCCGCCCAGAATCACCTCCGCCGTGATATGCGGCCAGTTCATCCACACCGCCAGAGCCACGCCCAGCACCGTCACCACGATGGGAATCCACCGGTTGTCCACGAGCGGAATGCTCTTGATCAGATAGCCCACCACCAGACAAAGCCCCAGAATCACAGGGGTAATGTAATGACTCAACATCTCCATACGTATGTCCTCCTATTTGCAAAGCGTTTTTTGAATGTCCTCCAGGTCTTCAATTCTATGATTGATGACCTTGATCTGTTCCTCCACCACCGGCATCCGCCGGGCAAAATTGTTGTGCTCCCGAACCTCCCGGGTCAGCTCGTCCAGCTTGGTTTCCGTAACTGCCTGACTTTTCCCATTGGCGATCAGCACGCCGATCAGCGTCACCGCGCCGGTGATGATCGCGGCAATGATTGACTCCACACGCTCACCTCCCGTTACGCCACATCCATGTGCACATAGTCGCCGTCGATGGCGTAGGCGTAATGGACGGGGAGGGTCTTAACGTAGGCCAGCACCTGCCCGGCAGGCAGCCCGCTGACCCGGAAATCCACGGCCTTTCCCTTCAGGTGGTAGCTGTTCGCCACGCCCCCCACCCGGGCGTTGTGGCTGGGGCAGCGGATGCCGCTGGAGACAACAGCCGGCTTCCCGAAATGCTCCCGCACCTGATCCGCCAGCCGAACCAGCGCTTCCGCCGGTTCGGCCGGGAAGCCGCCGCAGCGGCCGCATTTACAGGCAAACTCCGCCCGGGTAAAAAAGCGGATATGCTCCCACCAGTCCGCCCCGCCGTTTTGGGCGGGCAGCTCTGCGGAGGCGATCACCTCCAGAATTCGCCGCTGGGAATCCGCCCCGAATGCCGCGTCCTCCGCAAGCCCGGAGTCGTGCTGGAATGCTTTCGCCGCCTTCCGGGATTTCTCGCCCCAAATGCCGTCCACCGAGCCTTCGTAGTAGCCGAGATAGGTCAAAAGGCACTGCTTTTGTTCGTTGGTCATGGGCGCCTCCTTACGTCAGCCACACCTTATATACCACAACCTTAGACGTCGTCCGGTTGCAAATCGCCAGCCGGTACGCACCGGTAACGGCGCTTACGTCCATTGTGATCTCGGCCTGCGCGCTGTAGGACGTATTGGAGGAATACTCCGCGACGGGGCTGCCCGTTGGAAGCGCATCCGCGGCCAAGATCCGGATCTTGCCGGTGTGGAGCACGTGCAGCGTGGTGTAGCCGGTCAGGTCAATGGCATTCGTGGTTGCGATGCCGTAGGAGCCGCCGCTGACGTTGGTAAAGGACAGGTTGTCGTCATTTACGGTCAGCTTGCCGCCGGACGTGGTACTGCCGGAAATGGTCTGCGTGCCAACCCAGCCGCCGGTCACGGACTCATACTGGTTCCCTGCGTCATACAGTTCGCCGTGCCAGTAGGCCAGCGCCATGCTCTCCGCCTGCCCGGCCTCGGTAATTTCCACAGCCGCCGACGCTGTGCGCTCGCCGTCCGTGCAGGCGATTTTCCACGTCCCCGCATTTGGTACGACGCAGTCCCACGTGCCGCCGGTGTCCGGGGCGGTTAGCGTCGTCACGCCGTCCGTCGCGGTGCAAGTGCCTCCCGCCGGATAGGTGATGCGCACAGTCGCGTAGTCGGTCACCTCCGACGCATAGTCCGCCGTGATCCGGACGGCGCGCATGGTGGTTCCGGTGGACACCAGCCAGACGCCGGTGGATAGCCCGCGGAACACCGCCACGCCATCCGCGCCGGCGGCTTTGGTCTTGGTCTTGCCGTCCTTGCTGACGGTCACCGTCGCCCCCGCCGGGGCATTGACGGTCAGACTTGCGCCGGCGCCGCCTCCCCCGCCAAAGCCGTATAAAGGTACTGTTGTGCTCATAATCAATCAACCTCCCGTTTTTTCTGCCATATCCTCTGGCTGTCAGAATTATACCGCCGGACAGGCTCCGGGGGCGATCGGACGGTGTTCCCTCTTTTTCTCGCGGGTATCCGGCCTTGACAGAACGGTCGGAATCCTCTAAAATAGTCATAAGAGGCAGCTAAGGTGGCGCTCGTGCCCATTTCCTCTTCAATACTTCCGGGAAGGTGACGAAATGTATCGAATATTGGAACTCAATCCCCAGCTGCAAAGCTACGCCGGGGACATCGACCTAAGAATGTACCTGTATCACTCCACCAAGGAGCGGATTCTGTCTCAGGGGCAGACCCTGAATGATTTTGCCAACGCCCACAACTACTATGGTTTCCATCATGTGGACGGCGGCTGGTATTACCGGGAATGGGCGCCCAGCGCCTACCAGCTCTATCTGGAGGGCGAATTCAACGGCTGGAACAA
>JAXEAK010000098.1:0-2304 GCA_034094395.1 Faecousia sp. | reverse complement strand
TGTGCCCTACACCGAGCCCGAAATGGGTCATCTGTCCGATGCCTTCGTCCGGAATCTGGGTGTTCCTCTGGTTACCGGCGATATCCCCGGTGTTGCCGTTATCATCGGCGGCGCTGAGGATCCTGCTGAGACCGTGGCTCTGGCCAAGTCCTATCAGGCGCAGGGCATTCTGGTCACCCTGACCGGCGACTCCATCAAGCACTGCTATGACGCCGGCATGAAGCTGGGCGAGAACGTCCGCGTGGTGCCTCTGGGCTATGAGATGCAGTCCGTTATCCATGTGGTTTCCGTGGCTGTCCGTGCCGCCCTGATCTTCGGCAACATCACCCCCGGCGACTTTAAGTCTCTGGCCAAGTACACCATGGATCGTGTCAAGGCCTTCGTCAACGCCTACAAGCCCCTGTCCGATGAGATCGTCTCCTACGGTGCCGGTGCCATCTGCCTGGGCTTCCCCGTTGTTTCCAACGAGACCGAGAATATGTTCCGCGTTCCCAAGTCCCTGATTCAGCAGCTGGACACCTCCAAGTGGAACGCCACCTCTCTGGAGGCGCGGGACATCAAGCTGAAGATCACCAACATCGACATCCCCGTGGCTTTTGCTACTGCCTTCGAGGGCGAGATCATCCGTCGCGGCGATATGCAGGTGGAAGTGGACGGCTCCCGTGTGGACTGCTTCGAGCTGGTGCAGACCCGGGAGGCTGCCGAAATCGAGGATCACAAGATCATCGTGGACGGCCCCGAAATCGACGAGATCCCCGTGGGCTCCAAGATTTCCCTTTCCTACACCATCGAGGTCGCCGGCAAGTCCATGCAGCCCGACTTTGAATCCGTTATGGAGCGTAAGATTCACTCCTGGATCAACTGCATCGAGGGTGTGATGCACACCGGCCAGCGCGACATGATCCGTATCCGTATCAGCAAGGCTGACTTTGATGCCGGCTTCAAGTTCAAGCATCTGGGCGAAGTTCTGTACGCCAAGATCAAGAGCGAGTTTGAGGCCGTTGTGGACAAGTGCCAGGTCACCATCGTGGTAGATCCCGAGAAGAACGCCAAGCTGCGTGCCGCTGCCAACGAGGTCTTCGACAAGCGTGACGCCCGTCTGGGTTCCATGACCGACGAGTCCGTGGACAAGTTCTACACCTGTATCATGTGTCAGGCCTTCTCCCCCAGCCATGTGTGCATCGTCACGCCCGAACGTCTGGGTCTGTGCGGCGCCGTATCCTGGCTGGATGCAAAAGCCACCAATGAGCTGGATCCCACCGGTCCCTGTCAGATCGTTCCCAAGGAGCACTGCATCGACGAGCATCTGGGTCGCTATGAGGATGTGGATGCCGCAGTCAACAAGTACTCCCATGGCGCTCTGGAGCACGTCACCCTGTACTCCCTGTTCCAGGATCCCATGACCTCCTGCGGCTGCTTCGAGTGTATCTGCGGCGTGGAGCCTGTCTCCATGGGCGTGGTTATCACCTGCCGTGAGCACGCCGGTTCCACTCCGCTTGGCATGACCTTCTCCGAGATGGCTTCCATGACCGGCGGCGGCGTGCAGACCCCCGGCTTTATGGGTCACGGCAAGCACTTCATCGCCTCCAAGAAGTTCATCGCAGCCGAGGGCGGCCCCGGCCGTATCGTCTGGATGCCCAAGATGCTGAAGGATCAGATGCGGGATCGTCTGGACAAGACTGCCAAGGAGATGTACGATGTGGATAACTTCACCGACATGATCGCCGATGAGACCATCTGCACCGACGATCCTGAGCAGCTGCTGAACTACCTGTCCGAGGTTGGCCATCCCGTGCTGAGCATGGAGCCCTTCGACATGTAACCAGGTTGCACCTGGAGGCAATGCGTGCATGGCTGGTCTATCATCGCTACACCGCTGGGTGCTGCTCGGTATCGTTACCGGGCACAGAATATAGCAAAAGAGAGGAAGCGGCTTGCCGCTTCCTCTCTTTTTGGACTATATGGTGCTTTATTGAACGAACCACCCTTGGCTCTCCCTTTGGGAGAGCTGCCGAGCGGAGCGAAGCTGAGAGGGCACCCTCTCCGTCAGCCTGACGGCTGCCACCTCTCCCAGAGGGAGAGGCAAGGAATGCGGTGTTAATCAACAATGTTCTCCTTTTGTGAATCATCGTAGGGGCGGTTATCTGCCGCCGCCGCGTCGGGCGGGCTTACGGGCTGGCTTTTTTGCCGAGCGTTTCTGGTCGAGGGGCCCAGAGAATGTTGGATGACTGCCCGGTGTCCGTGACGCATTGGTTGGCCGCCCTGCTGCCCGAATCAGGCACTTGGGGCCGGAGCCAATCAAAT
>JAXEAK010000097.1:0-18779 GCA_034094395.1 Faecousia sp. | reverse complement strand
CTGCGGGCTTCGGCGGATCTTTTGCCCCAATCGTGCAGTATGAAAAGTGGGAAATACATCCAGTATTCCCGCATTTTCCATACTTTCGCTTGTGCCAAAATCTCTCGTCGAATCTCCTTGTCCCATTATGCGGTGATGCCCCGGATAAATCGGCAAGCGCTGACAGCGAGAGAGTTTGATTCAACGGAAGATCCGAAAAGCAGAGGAATCCCGTATGTACTTCCTGTTTTTCAAACCGCGCCGGTGGAGCAAAAGATCCGCTGCGAAAGCCGCAGACGAATGATTCAGAGGATCCCTAGCATCTCAGGCCGAAAAGCGCTTCCATGACATCCTTCCCGGTAGGCGGGCAGCCCTTCACATGGCAGCTTGCGCCCTTGCAGCAGTTGCCGATGCCCAGACCCTCAAATTCCTTGCCCTTCCAGCCCTGCCCAATGGCAATAGAGCCGCTGTAATGCACGCCGGCATCTCGGGCGGCGTACAGTCCCCGCACCAGTGCCGCGTAACAGGCGGAGCAGGCAGAGTCCTGTCGAACGTTCCGGGTCAGCTGCCGCACCAGCCCGGTGGCGGCAGGATAGTTCCGGCTGGACTGAGGCTCATTCAGGGTAATGATATCGTCCTCCCGGATTTCCATGGAGCCTGCGCCCCAGTCTCCTGCGAGGCCGATGTAGGGTACATCCTCCGGATCAATACCCATCAGGCGGCAGCCGTAGGCGTCGATCTGCACCGGGTCAGTGCCCAGATACATACGGTTGGTTTGAATCGGAGTTCCGCCCTCCTCAAAATTCAGGTCTCCGCAGATGCTATCCACAATAATCAGCGCCGGCTTCAGAGCTGCGGCCAGCGCAGCGATTGGTTCCATCAGTCCCTCCGCGTGGAAACGGCGTTTCTCCCGATCCGGCAGACAGCCCTTGCAGTTTTTCAGAGCACAGGTCATGGCAGTCTGGCAGTGTCCTTTCAGCACAGGCAGATCAATGAGGAAATCCGTTTCCCACGCCCGGCGGCTGATCTCCATGGGGCGAAGCGCGGTTTCCACCGTCACCGTGTCATCGTGCTTCAGGTCGTAAAAGGGCACATTGTACTTCTGACACACCTTGTCGTAGCCGCAGACCTTGTAGGCGCGCCCGGTTCGGTCGCCCACCCAGGAACCTTCCATCACGCTGATATTCTGAAAGCCATGGGCTTGCAGATATTCGATACACCCGGACAATACACCCGCATGGGTGGTGGCGCCGCTTTCCGGGGTGCCCGCCATCACCAGATTGGGTTTCAGGCCGATGGAAGCGCCCTCTGGAATGGCGGAGGCAATATCCGCCGCCTCCATTAAGGCCATGGTCATGGCATGGGCATCGTCACCGAAAATTTCGTAAATCTTTCCCATTTTCTCACATCCCTTTGGAAAATACCCGGCAGTGGTGACCACTGCCGGGATGCCTGTATGTTATCGAATCAGCAGCACCGCAACATCGTTGACGTTGGTGCCGGTGGCGCCGGTGAAAATCAAGCCGCCGGATTTCTCCAGCGCGTGATAGGCGTCGTTGTCCTGCAAAACCGCAAACACATCCACACCCTGTTCCCGGAAGGATGCCATGGTCTGCCCGTCCACATAGCCGCCTGCCGCATCCGTGGGGCCGTCGGTTCCGTCGCTTCCCACGCTGAACACCGCCGCATTCAGACCGTCAAGACCGGGAGCAGCAGCCAGCGCCAGCTCCTGATTCCGTCCGCCCATGCCCTTGCCGGTGAGCCTCACCACAGTCTCGCCGCCTGCGATGTATGCCACAGGCTTGTCCACGGCCTGGTGGGTGCCGGCAATGGAAGCAAGGAAACTGCCTGCGTGCCGGGCTTCACAGCACAGCCGATCGGTGAGCAGCACCGGTGTGTAGCCCATTTCCTCGCATTTTTTCGCCGCCGCCGCGCACAACTCCCGGACAGAGCCGGTGATCTGGGTGGTCACGTTGGTCAGTTCCTTGGGGGTCTCCTGTGACAGCAGTTCCCATGCTTTCTCGCTGAGTTTCAGATCGTATTTCCTGGCGATGCCCAGTGCCTGCTCACAGGTGGTGGAGTCGGGATAGGCCGGGCCGGAAGCAATCATATCCAGCGGGTCGCCCAGAATGTCGCTGAGGACAATGCTGAACACCTTCGCCGGGGCGCACAGCTGGGCAAACCGCCCGCCCTTGACTGAGGATAACCGCTTGCGGATGGTGTTCATCTCCACGATGTCCGCGCCACAGGCCAGAAGCTGTCGGGTGATGTCCTGAAGCTCCTCGGCATCTACCAGCGGATTTTCAAACAGGGCGCTGCCGCCGCCGGACAGCAGGAACAGCACCGTGTCCTCTTCCGTCAGATTCCGCACCAGCTCCAGCGCCCTGCGAGTGCCGGAGAAGCTGCCCTCGTCGGGTACGGGATGACCACCCTCACAGCAGATCACGCCGGGAATCTCTCCCTTTACATGGTCGTATTTGGTGACAACCACGCCGCCATCCACCTTTCCCAGGCACCGGACAGCCGCATTGGCCATTTGCCACGCCGCCTTGCCGGTGGAGACCAGCAGCGTCTTGCCCTTACCGGGGTGGAAAGACTGCAACGCCCGCTGCACGGCTTCGTCAGGCTTCACGGCTTCAATAGAAGCGGCAATGATCGTGTCCGCGTCCGCGCGCAATACTTGATTCATAGTAATACCTCTTTTATTTGGGACTGTGCTTATCGTCTTAATTCAGCTAGATAAGAATTTAGCGGCTTAAGCTTCCCCCCGGGGGGAAGCTGGCAGAAATCTTTGATTTCTGACTGATGAGGGGAAAACAGGCCGGTTCTTCCTTCGCAGAACCCCTCATCCGACCTCGCTTTCGCTCGGCCACCTTCCCCCGAGGGGGAAGGTTTTGATCGACTAAAGTACAATATTGCTGAGCAAACCGATCAACATATTGGGGAAAGTCCGGCAAACGCGGGTTTGCCGGACTGAATTGTTACCGAACCAGGCAGGGCTTCTTGTTGTCGAAAGTCCAGCCGGGGATCAGGTACTGCATACCGATGGAGTCGTCCCGGGCGCCCAGGCAGTTGTCCATGTACAGCTTGTGAGCCTTCATCACCTGCTCCCGATCCACCTCGATGCCGAGGCCGCCCTTCTTCGGCAGGTCAACGCAGCCGCCCACGATCTGCATCGGCTCTTTGGTCAGCCGCTCCCGGCCTTCCTGCCAGATCCAGTGGGTATCGATGCCGTTCATCTTGCCGGGGATGGCGGCGGCGCACTGTACCACCATGGCGAGGGAGATGTCGAAGTGGTTGTTGGAGTGGCAGCCCCACATCAGACCGAAATCATTGCACAGCTGGCCAACCCGAACGGAGCCGTTCATAGTCCAGAAGTGAGGATCGGCAAGGGGGATATCCACACTGCGCTGGACGATGGAATGGTACATCTGCCGCCAATCGGTGTTGATCATATTGGTTGCGGTGGGCATACCGCTCTCCCGCTTGAACTCCGCCATGATTTCCCGGCCGGAGTAGCCGTTCTCGGCACCGCAGGGATCCTCGCAGTAGGCCAGGCATTCCTTCAGCTGGGGCGCGATTTCCAGCGCCTCCTTCAGGCTCCAGCAGCCGTTGGGGTCCAGATCCACCCGCGCCTCCGGGAAAGCGGCCTTAATGGCCTGAACAGCCTTCAGTTCCTCCTTGGGTGGCAACACGCCGCCCTTGAGCTTGTAGTCCTCGAAGCCGTACTTCTCATGGGTGGCTTTTGCCAAAGCCACAATCTTCTCGGGGGTCAGTGCTTCCTCATGGCGCAGGCGATACCAGTCGCACTCCGCGTCCGGCTCCTCTTCATAGGGAAGATCCGTCTTCTTCCGGTCGCCGATATAGAACAGGTAACTCAGGAAGCGAACCCTGTCTCTCTGAATGCCGTCGCCCATCAGCGCCGCGGCGGGGACGTTCAGAAATTTGCCCAGCAGATCCAGCAGGGGTGCCTCATAAGCGGTGACCACGTGCACGCCGGTGCGCAGGTCGAAGGTCTGCAGGCCGCGGACGTCGTCCTTGATGTTCTCGTCCAGCCAGGCGTGCACCTTGTTCAGCGTCTGCTTGTAGTCGGCGATGGAGGTGCCCAGCACCAGATGGCTGGTTGCTTCGATGGCGGCGGTGATCTTCTGACCGCCGGGGACTTCGCCGACACCCTCCACACCGTTGGAGTCGGTGAGGATGACGATGTTTCTGGTGAAGTAGGGCGCATGGGCACCGGAAAGGTTCAGCTCCATGCAGTCGTGACCGGCTACGGGATAGACCTCAACCTTGGCAATGGTAGGGATATTGTTCATACTCTCCTCCTTTGATTTACAGCAGGCCGGCTTCGGTCATGGTACGGCGGAAGCCCTCGGTAACAGGGCCTTCCGGAGTGGGCAGATTGGGCAGATAGGGCACGCCCACGTCCTGACCCCTCAGGGTAGCCATATCCTTGGCAGCCACAGGGAAGCTGGCGGGATCCATGGCAAGGCGCACGGGATTCAGCTTGAACTGCGCCTCCAGACTGCCCTGCAGGTCACCGGCCACATACTTGTTGTAAACGTCGGTGATCAGCTCCGGCATGAAGTTGGCTGCGGTGCACACGCCGCCCACCGCGCCGTGGCACATACTGGCGTAGAGCAGGGTGTCCTTGCCACCAAAGACCTTGAAACCAATATCCCGGGTACGGCGGATAAACTCGGAAGTCTGGGTGATATCCCCGCTGGTGTCCTTCATGCCCACAATGTTGGGCACGGTGTGGGCAAGCTCCTCCACCAGATCGGCGGACAGGGTGTACCCCACCCGGCCGGGGTTGTTATACAGGAGCACGGGAGTGTCGGGAACGCTTTCCGCGATGGTTTTGAAGTGGTTGTACAGCTCCGCACGGGTAGGCTTCAGGAACATGGGCTGGAGCACGCTGACGCTTGCCGCCCCGTTCTCCACGGCCATCTTTGCCAGACGGCAGCACTTTTGGGTGCTGATGGCGCCGATGCCGAAATACACAGGAACCCTCCCGGCAGCCTGATCCACCATGATCCGCAGCCCCCGCTTCATTTCCTCTTCTTCCACCATGTAGAATTCGCCATTGCTTCCAAAGGCCAGGATGCCGCTGACGCCGCCCTCGATGACGTAGTCCACATGCTTGCGCATCCGGGCTTCATCGATTTTTTCGTTCGCGTCGATGACCGTCAGAATCGGAACCACGACGCCCTTAATAAAATCCGTGTTCATCTGCGGTTTCCTTTCCTCTCTCACCGGCCGATCTTAATTCCGGTCAGGTACTCATAGTACTTGGCAATGGCGCTGTGGTCGTTACCGCCGCAGCCATTGTTGTGCAGCCACTGCATAACTTCCTGAACGGCAGCGGTCATGGGTACGGGCGCGCCGACGGTGTGAGCGCAGTCCAGAGCGTTATTCAGATCCTTGATGTGCAGGTCGATCTTGAAGCCGGGCTTGTCATTGCCGGCGATCATCATGGGACCCTTGGCGTCCATGACGGTAGAGCCTGCCAGACCACCCCGGATGGCCTGGAACACCAGCTCGGGATCCACACCTGCCTTCTGCGCCAGAGTGAAGGCTTCGGCAACGGCCTGAATGTTGCAGGCGACAATGATCTGGTTGGCAAGCTTGGTGGTGTTGCCGGCGCCTACGTCGCCGCAGCGGGTGACGGAAGAGCCCATGGTGGCCAGCATGTCCTTGCAGGCGTCGAAAACCTCCTGCTTGCCGCCGACCATGAAAGCCAGGGTGCCGTCAATGGCCTTCGGCTCACCGCCGGATACAGGAGCATCCAGCATCTCAATGTTCTTCTCCGCCAGAGCGGCAGCAATTTCCTTGCTGACCACAGGGCTGATGGAGCTGCAGTCCACAAAAATCTGGCCGGCGTGCATATAAGATGCTACGCCGTCGTCGCCCAGCATGACTTCCTTGACCTGCGGGCCGTTGGGAAGCATGGTGATGATGATTTCACACTTCTCGGCCAGCTCCTGACGGGTGCCGGGATGCGCGCCGCAGGCGGCAAGTTCGTCCATAGGCGCGCGGCTGCGGTTATTCACCCACACCTCATAGCCAGCCTTCACCAGATTCTTTGCCATAGGCTTGCCCATAATTCCGAGACCGATCATACCAATTTTCATTGGAAATACCTCCGTATCATTGATTGTAATTTGAAGTAGTTTGAAGTCAGGGTGCGATTAACTCTGTCTGCATTCTACAAAATGGGGCGGTGTTTGTCTATTCACGGAATGCCATAATCCCCCCGGCCTTTTTTATAGAAACTGCGAATCCTTTCAAATTCTGCAATCATCATTTCAGATTTTCGCCGCAGCGCAGGAGCCTTTCCGGAAACCAGCCAAAATGAAATCTTTGTTTCACAGGTTGAAACGCTTTGCATTCTGTTCAAAATGCAGCCTGTTTTTTCCGCCGATTTGCGAATTGCGTTTTCTGCGAACTTTTGCTACTTTATTTTCGAAAATATGCACACGAGGTGATAATCATGAACCGTCTCGCCATTCAAATCAGTGATCTCGATAATGTGGCCGTTGCCGTTACAGATCTGGACGCGGGCACCGAGATACTCCCCGGGCTGCGTACACGGGAGCCCATCCCCCAGGCGCACAAAATTGCTCTGAGGGATATTCCCGCCGGCGCAGATATTATCCGTTACGGCGTTACTCTGGGCTATGCAAAGAAGGACATTCCCGCAGGCGCGTGGATCAACGAGCATATGCTGAACCTGCCGGAAAGTCCCTCCGTCGAAAATCTGCCCTTCGGCACGAATATTGTCCCGGCCGAAAAGCTCCCCCAGCCGCCGCGCACCACCTGGATGGGCTACCGCAACGAGGTCGGCCCCGCCGGAACCCGGAATCTGTTGGGCATCGTTACCACCGTGCAGTGCGCCGCCGGCGTGGTGAAGGTCGCCGTGGAGCGCATCAAAAAAGAACTGCTGCCCAAGTATCCCAATGTGGACGGGGTCGTGGCTGTGACGCACCCCTATGGCTGCGGCGTTGCCATCAACGCGCCCCTGGCGCACATCCCCATCCGCGCCGTTGCCAATGTGATCCGCCACCCCAACTTCGGCGGGGAAATCATGGTGGTGGGGCTGGGCTGTGAAAAGCTGACCTACGACCGGGTGTTGCCCCCAGAGGACATCACCCCGGAGAACGTGCTGACTCTGCAGGACTGGGCTGGGCACGACGCCATGATGAACGCCATTCTGGAAATGGCTGAGAAGAAGCTTCAGAAACTGAACCAGCGCCGCCGGGAAGAGCTGCCGCTGAGCGAGCTGCTGATCGGGATGCAGTGCGGCGGCAGCGACGCCTTCAGCGGCATCACCGCCAATCCCAGCGCCGGCTACGCAGCGGATATGATCGTCCGGGGCGGCGGCACTGTCCTGTTCAGCGAGGTTACCGAGGTTCGCGACGGCGTTCCCATGCTGGCCGCCCGGTGCGTAAATGCCCAGGTTCGTGACCGTCTCGCCGAGGAGATGAAGTGGTACGATGAATATCTTGCCGCCGGCGGCGTTGACCGGGACGCCAACCCAACCCCCGGCAACAAAAAGGGCGGTCTGGCAAACATTGTGGAGAAGGCCATGGGCTCCATCGCCAAGAGCGGAACCAGTCCCATTGTGGAGGTGCTCTCCCCCGCCCAGAAGCCCACAAAGCACGGCCTGATTTACGCCGCGACTCCCGCCAGTGACATCGTCTGCGGCCCCAGTCAGGTTGCCAGCGGCATCGGCCTGCAGGTGTTCATGACCGGACGGGGTACGCCCTACGGTCTGGATATCGCCCCGGTGATCAAGGTCTGCAGCCGGAACGAGATGAAGGCGCACTGGTTTGACATGATTGACATTTCTGCCGGCGACATTGCCACCGGCAAGGCCACCATCGCAGAGGTTGGCACAGAGATTTTCAATATGATTCTGGATGTGGCCAGCGGTATCAAGCAGCCCTACAGCGACCAGTACGGCTTCCACAACGATATGTGCATCTTCAACCCCGCACCCATTACCTGACACGAAATAGTGAAAGCGCAGGAAGCGGCCTTTCCGTTTCCTGCGCCCCGTTTATTCATAGTTGGGCGAAATGCCGTATTTCTTCATATACCGCCACAGCGTGGTTTTGCTGATGCCCAGTTCCGCCGCCACCTGCTCCCGGTTCCCGTTGTGTTCCGACAGAAGCTGGGAAATTTTCAAGGCCATAGGATCCTGAATCAGAACGACCTTTTCCGCCTTTGCCGTCATGAGAGGTGTAACCGTCTCCAGCTGCCGGCGCAGAAACACCTCGTCCACATTGCGCTTCTCCGTCAGCATGACAATCCGCTCGCAGATGCTGTCCATCTGGTCAAGATTGCCCGGCCAGTCATATTCCTGGGCAAACTGTCTTGCGCCGTTGGTCAGGTGCAGATAACGCTTATACTTCTCCTGATATTCCTCCAGATAATAGTCAAGCCACCCAAGGATATCCTCTCTGCGCTCCCGCAGCGGCGGGACATCCAGACTCAGCACATTCAGGGCATAGAACAAATCCCGGCGGAATTCTCCTTTTTCCACCCGTTCCAGCAGGTTATGCTCCGAAGAGGCTATGATCCGGACATTGGCTGCCACCGGGCTGGCGGCGCCATTGTGGAGGAACCTGCCCTGAATCAGGTTCAGCAGCTTGTACTGCGTCTCCAACATCATGAAATCCACATTGCACAGATACAGGGTTCCGTTCTGTGCCATTTCCGCAATGCACATGGGCGTATCTTTCTTGGTAGAATAGTTGCCGAAGAGCATACCGTCCAGCGTCTCCGGCATCCAGGAACTGCAATCCACCGTGATAAAAGCGCTGTTGGCATTCAGGCTGTCCTTATGGATACACTGGGCGATGACGGACTTTCCGCAGCCGGTTTCGCCCTTCAGAAAGACGGGAGCGTTAAACTTGGCCATCTGTCTGGCGGTTTTCACCAGCTGCTGCATCTTTTCGCTTTTGCAGATCATGCTGTCAAAGTCGTATTTCGCCACATATCCCCTCTGAAACAGCTCTCGCCGCAGTTCGCTGTTCATTTCCATGATCTGCCGGTCTTCCTGAAAGGTGAGCAGCGCGCCTCTGGTTTCTTCCTCAATGCGGATGGGGGCGATGTTAATCACCACCGCCTTGTTCCGGATATTCATTACCCGCGCATAGGATTCGTTTCCGAATTGCAGCGCATCCTCCAGCAGCTTACCGTCCAGATTAGGAATGGCCTCCACCACCCGGTGTCCCACAATTTCTCCGGGCGCCTTGTTCAGCAGCACGGACGCCGCCCGATTCAGCCGCTGAATCACGCCTTCCCGATCCACCTGCATGATTCCACTGAAGGTGTTGTTCAGCATGGTGTCCATTTCCGACAGATTTTGCTTTTCCTGATCGATGGCGTAGCACACTCTGGAAGCCGTTTGCAGCGCGTTGCGCAGGCTCTCCACGCCCACCGGCAGGAACCGGTTGGGCAGATTCAGCGCACGGGCGCACTCGCAGACAATCTGGCCGCCGATCACTGCCTGACAGCCGTCCTCCGCAGCCATACTGACCGCGCTGGTAAGCTCCTGATGGCTTTTTACATAATAGCATCTCAGGTCGATACCGAACAGTTCGTTGAAATGCGAGGTATCGCCGATCATATTTTCAAAGCAGATCAGTCCCAGTCTGGGGCACTCCAGCCCCAGTTCCCGCCGCAGCTCCAGCATGACCATGCCCAGCTCCTGGGTGGTAATCTGAATTTCTACCAACGGCAGAGACGTGTTGCATTTGATGAGCTGCGCCTGAACACCCCGCGCGATGATCAGATCGCAGTCCTTCTCCACCTCCAGCGCCCGGGACACTGCGGACTTGGTTTCCACATAGTCCAGGCAGGCAAGAGAAATATTGGAGTATTCCGGCACCAGCGGCGCTGCCAGCGCGCACATTTCCGCCTGAGGGAGCAAAATCGCAACCTTTGCCATAGGGACTCCGCCTCCGTTTCCTGTTTTGTTCCAGTATAGCACAGGCCGTCCGGCCGTGTCAATTTTTGTGTAATTATTTTGCCACAATATTGCAATATTTTTTCCAATTCCTGAAAGAATATCGAATTCCAACAGAAATCGCCGTGCAGGTTAATTCAATCCGCAAATGGACTTTTTTCTCTTGGATGCTAGAATATGCTCCATATCCCCGCCGGCTCCGGCGGGCAACCGGAGGGATCGTTATGGACAGCTTTCTGAAAATGGTCAATACGCAGTCGATTCTGTTCGTCTACCTCGCCGTTGGATATTACTGCCGCAAAAAAGGTATTTTTTCCGACGAAACGCGGGATAAGCTGACGGATTTTGTAGTGCTGATTACACTTCCGTGCATGGTCTTCAGTTCCTTCCGCATGGAATTCAGCATGGCGGCGCTGATTCAGGGCGGTACGGCTCTGCTCATCGCCTCGGTGATGGCGCTGGTGGCGCTGGCGGCGGGGAAACTGCTGTACAACCGGTTTGAATACCGGGAAAAATGTATCATGCAGTACGGCACGCTGGTGACCAACTCCGGCTTTGCCGGGCTGCCCCTCATCAGCGGTGCTTTTGGAGATAAGGGGTTGTTTCTGGGGTCGCTGTTTATCATCCCCACCCGAATTCTCATGTGGAGCGCGGGCATCTCCCTGTTTACCACCGGTGGCACCCGCTGGGAGCGAACGAAAAAGGTCATGACCAACCCCGCGATCATTGCCGTGTTTCTGGGACTGGGGTGGATGATTTTTCAGCTGCCCATGCCCGGCTTTCTGGACACCGCCATCGACCATCTGGGAGACTGCACCTCACCGCTGGCCATGGCGCTGGTGGGGGCAATTCTGGCAGACGTACCGGTGCGGGGCGTGTGGGAGCCGAAGGCTCTGTACCTGGTGCTGGTGCGGCAGATCGCCCTGCCGGTGCTGTGTCTGCTGGCACTGAAGGGGCTGCGCATGGATCCGCTGACCATCGGCATCAGCGTTACCCTGTCCGGTATGCCCATCGGCTCCACCACCGCCATTCTCGCCCAGAAGTACGGCGCGGATGCCCAGTTTGCCTCCAAATGCGTGTTTATTTCCACCCTGACCTCCCTGATAACCGTGCCGGTCCTGACTCTGTTCCTCTGAAAAATACGGCGGCAGCAATTCTTCGCTGCCGCCGTATTTTTATATTCTCACCGGATGATTGACCGGCCAGTCCGGGGTCTGCCCGGAAAGCACCTTGTGAATCTGCCAGGCGGCGTGGAGCGCCATCCGCGCCATACATTCTTCTGTATTGGACGCCATATGGGGCGTCAGCAGCACATCCTCTCTGCCAAGCAGGGGATCATCCTTCCTCGGCGGCTCGCTGGTCTGCACGTCCAGCACCGCAAAGGATAGCTTTCCCCTGTCCAGCGCCTGAAGCAGCGCCTCTTCGTCCACTACCTCTCCCCGTGCCGCGTTAACCAACAGGGCGCCGTCCTTCATCCGGTCAAAGGCATCCGCGTTCATCAGATTCCGACTGCTCCCACCGCCGGGAATGTGCAGCGTCACCACATCCGCCCGCGCCAGCAGGGTATCCAGATCGCAGGCCGTTACATAGTCCGGTGCCTGCGCCTGCCGCAGACTGCGGCTGTAGGCCAGGATGTTCATGTCCAATCCGAAATGCGCCTTCTTCGCCAGTGCCCTGCCGATGCGTCCAAAACCTACGATGCCCAGAGTCTTACCGGCGAGATCCATACCCTTATGGGAATTTTTGTAGAAATAGTCCCCGGCGTACAGGGCGCGGCTGCACTGAGGAATCCGCTTTGCCGCCGCAAGAATCGCCGCCAGCGTGTATTCCGCCACGGAATCCGACAGCGCCTGCGGTGTATTGGTCACCCAGATACCCAGCCTTTCCGCCGCGGCGGTATCGATGTTATCGTAGCCCACCCCATGGCGAGCCACGATTTTCAGCTTTTTCGCCGACTCCAGCAGGGATGCGGGGCAGCGCTGCGTTCTGAGCAGGATGGCGTCGCAGTCCGCCGCCTTCCGGGCAAACGTTTCCGGTGTGGGGTCGCTGCCATGAACCAGTTCGTAGCCCTTCTCTCTGAGAAACGCCTCGCCTTCTTCCGCTACCGCCTGGGGAATGTATACCTTTGCCATAGAGATTCCTCCTTATGCCTCACAGACTGCCAGCAGGATCTGCACGCCGTAGGCAGCAAATGCCAGTATGACTGTGCAGGCCACGTATCGCAGTCCTTTTGTGAACCGGTCGCAGCGTTTGTGGAGCCGCACCAGATTCTCGTTCACTGTTTCGCGGTACAGCTCCAGCAGCCGCCCCACAGCCTCCTGCTCCGGAAGCGCGGCCAGCAGTTCCACCTGCACATATTCCGGATCCATCCGATGAATTTGCTCCGGGCGCAGCAGGGAAAGGAAAAAGACCAGCACTCCGATATAGGCTCCCATCACCCCGAGGCACAGGGAAATATACAGCACTGTCAGCACCAGCGGCAGTCCGCCGGCAGGCACCGGCATCCGGGTAAGGCCGCTGAACAGATTCGTGATGAACACAAACAGGAATCCGCAGAAGGTGATGACGATATATACCTTATTGTCCAGCTTGTTGCTGCGCTCAAAGCTGTTCCTGTATTCCAGGATCAGGCTGTTCAGCGCAAGCGTCTGGCTTGCCTGATGCACGGGCTCCGGCATGAAGATCCGCCCCTTTCAATAATAAGGAAGCATCGCCGGCTGTCGCCGGCGATGAAATGTAAGGAGGTCGGCACGGGGTGTCTGCGGCTCCGCGCCTTGGGTTGTGAGGACACTATATCACACCCGCCGTCCCGACACAATTCGCACAATCACCAATTCCGGCAGGAAATTCCCACACTGCTGCACAAGCTTTCGGAATCTGAAATACTGTTTTCAAATTTGGGGAATTTCTGATTTCATTTCCCATCCGGTTTTCCACGTGCCCGGGATGGCTGTTTGACCGGCAATCCGCCCTCGGTGAAATAGCCAAAAACTGCGGGCGTCGGTTGTAGATGTTGCCATAATTCCGTATTGGCAAGCAATCGTCCTTTCGGAAAAATATGCAATACTGGTGGTTTATCCCCTGTTTTTCCATTTTTTAATCGGTTAAAATGTTTGTATTTTCGCAAATCAGTCAGCGCCATGGCAAATTTCGTTTGAAATCTATATTTCAAAATTTGAAAGAATTATGGCTTTCTCAAAAAAGCGGGCAGAGATTTGTTGTTTGTGCGAATTGCACTTTTCTGAAAAAATGGTAATTTATATGTGAAGTCAAGGAAAACCTGCGATTTACGCGGATGGATGCTCAGTATTCATTCAAATAACCGAAAGCTCGTCAAACTGTGAAGGAGAAAAGCAGAAATGGAAACACCGATGATAACCAGAATGCAGGTCATTCCGGTGGCGGGGTACGACAGTATGCTGATGACCCTCAGCGGCTGCCATGCGCCTCTGTTCACCCGGAACCTGGTGATTCTGGAGGACAACTCCGGACATACCGGAATCGGCGAGATCCACGGCGGTGATTACACCTGCGCCTGTTTGAACATGGTCAAGCCTCTGGTCGAAGGTCAGCCCATTGCCAATTACCGCCAGATCCTCCAGAAAATCCACAAGCTCAGCAATCCCAATGCCGGGGAAGGCGGCGATATCCAGACGCTGGATATCTCCAAGCTGAAATTCGTGGTCAAAAGCGAATGGGCCATCGAATGCGCCATGCTGGATCTGCTGGGGCAACACCTGAATGTACCCATGTGTCAGCTTCTTGGTGAGGGTCAGCAGCGCACGGAAGTGGAAATGCTGGGATATCTGTTCTACGTCTCGGACAAAGGCAAGACACCCGCCGGTGTCCAGCAGTATCTGGACGAAAGCGACAGCACGGATCCCTGGTTCCGCCTGCGCCGGGAGGAGATTCTGACCCCGGAGCGGGTCGTGGAGGAGGCTCAGGCTTTGCGGGAAAAGTACGGCTTCTCCAACTTTAAGCTGAAAGGCGGCGTGCTGGCCGGCGAGACGGAGATGGAAACCTGCCGGGCGCTGAAGAAAGCCTTCCCTGAAGCGCGCATCAACATCGACCCCAACGGCTGCTGGTCTCTGGAGGAGGCCATCCGGCTGTGCAAGGATATGCACGATGTGCTGACCTACGTGGAAGACCCCTGCGGTCCCGAAGCGGGCTACTCCGGCCGGGAGATCATGCGGGAATTCAAGAACGCCACCCAGTTCCAGGTCGCCACCAACATGATCGCCACAGACTGGCGGCAGTTCTACCACACGGTCAGCCTGAACGCCTGCGACATCATTCTGGCGGATCCCCACTTCTGGGGCTTTGACGGCGCCGTTCGCATGAGCCAGCTGCTGCACAGCTGGGGACTTACCTGGGGCGTACACTCCAACAACCACTTTGACATCACTCTTGCGGCCTTCGCCCAGGTGGGCGCTGCCGCAGTGGGCGATCCCGCACCGCTGGATACCCACTGGATCTGGCAGGATGGTCAGAACCTGCTGGTGGACACTCCGCAGATCATCGGCGGCAAGCTGCAGGTGCCTGACGCCCCCGGTCTTGGCGTCCATCTGAATATGGAGCGGGTCATGGAGGCCAACGCGCTGTACAATCATATGAGCAGCCACGACCGGGACGACGCCGTAGCAATGCAGTACCTGATTCCCGGTTGGAAGTACGATCACAAAAAACCGGCTCTGGTTCGTTAACACCGTAATAAGGAGAGAAGGAATATGTTCTTTAAGAAATACGGGGATATCGTTGTCAGCGTGTTCTTTATGGTACTCAGCGCCGTGATGATCTTCGCTGCAACTCTGCTCCCCAAGTCCACCGTTATGGAAATCGGCCCCGATTTCATGCCCACGGTGGTCGGCATCGTTACCTTGATTCTGTCCACCGCCCTGCTGATTATCAGCCTGAAGGGTCTCAAAACCCGGGTCGCGGAAGCGGAGGCCAATCCTCCCGCGGAATGCGATTACAAGCGGATGCTGATCAGCCTGATCCTGATTCTCATCTATGTGTTCACCCTTAAGCCCGTAGGCTTCATCGTCACCACACTGGTCTATCTGCCTGTTCAGATGTATGTTCTGGCGGACGCGGAGCACCGCACCAAAAAGGATATTATCATGCTGCTGGTCATCGATGTGGTCTTCACCCTGGCGGTATTTTTCCTCTTCCGCTACGGCTTCAAAATTGTCCTCCCCCAGGGCATTTTCACCATCAATCTTTAAGGAGGATGCCTATTCATGGAAGCATTAAGTAGTCTGATGGGCGCGTTTGGCTCGATCTGCACGCCCTCCTCCCTGCTGCTGATGGCCGCCGGTGTCGCCGTCGGTATCATCTTCGGCTCCATTCCCGGGCTGTCTGCCTCAATGGCTGTGGCACTGTTCCTGCCGCTTACCTTCAGCATGGCAGCCTCTCAGGGAATGAATACGCTGGTCGCTGTCTATATCGGCGGTATCTCCGGCGGTCTGATCTCTGCAATTCTGCTGAATATGCCGGGCACCGCCTCCTCCATCGCCACCACCTTTGACGGATACCCCATGGCAAAAAAGGGAGAAGGTATGCGGGCTCTGGGCTTCGGCATCGTCTTCTCCTTCCTGGGTTCCGTGTTCTCCTTCATCATCCTGACCTTCTGTGCCCCCATGCTGGCGGATGTGGCGCTCAAGTTCACGCCCGCCGAGAACTTCGGCATCTGCCTGTTCGCGCTGACCATGGTGGCTGTGCTGGCCTCCGGCAATATGCTCAAGGGCGTGCTGGCCGGTATGCTGGGTCTGATCTGCACCTTCGTCGGTATGGCGCCCATCGACGGTACCACCAGATTCACCTTCGGTATGTCGGATCTGAAAGGCGGCTTTGCCCAGCTGCCCACCCTGATCGGTATCTTCGCCGTGTCCGAGATCCTGATTTTTGCCGAGAAAAAGGCGGAGGGCAAAATCCAGAAAATTGAGATCAAGCCGGTCAAGGGCTTCGGCTTCTCCTTCAAGGAATTCGTCCACCAGCTGCCCAACGCCCTGCGCTCCGCCCTGATCGGCACCGGCATTGGTATTCTGCCCGGCATCGGCGGCTCCACCTCCGGTATGCTGTCCTACGTCACCGCCAAGAATATGTCCAAGCATCCCGAGGAATTCGGCAAGGGCTGTCCTGACGGCATCGTCGCCACCGAAACCGCCAACAACGCCACCATCGGCGGTGCCATGATCCCCTTGCTGGTTCTGGGTATCCCCGGAGACGGCGTGACCGCCATGATGCTGGGTGGCTTCCTGATCCACGGTCTGTCCGCCGGCCCCCTGCTGTTCGTCAAGAATGCCGACGTGGTCTACGGTATCTTCGCTGCCTGCATCATCTGTTCCTTGTTCATGCTGGTCATCGAGTTCTTCGGCATTCGCGCTTTCGTTCAGGTTCTGCGGATCCCCCAGCATATCCTGATGCCCCTGATTCTGGTGCTGTGCTGCGTGGGCGCCTACGCCACCAACAACCGCATCTTCGACGTGCAGTCCATCATCCTCTTCGGCGTGATCGGCTATCTCTACCACAAGTTCGGCTTACCCACAACCCCCTTCGTGCTGTGCTTCCTGATAGGCTCCATGCTGGAAACCTACCTGCGCCGCGGCCTGATGCAGTATAAAACCTTCGGAGCCTTCTTCGCCCGTCCCATCTTCGACGTATTCTTCGCCATTGCCTGCGGTGTCATCATCTGGTCCATCATCAAAGAAGTACGTGCCGCCAGAGCAAAGAAAGCAGCTGCCGCGAAATAAAGCAGCCATCAGAAACGTTTGTATTTGCTGTCCCCGGTCAACGGATGGCATACAATAATCTACTACAAGTAACATGAAAAGGAGAAAACTATGAAAAAAGTCATTTCCGTTCTTCTCGCCTGCGCGCTGATGCTGACGCTGGCCGCCTGCGGCGGCTCCGCCTCCAGCACAAGCACCGCCAACACCAGCACTTCCACCTTCCAGACCAGCAGCACCTGGAAACCCACCGGCACCGTATCCCTGATTCTGCCCGCCGGCGCGGGCGGCGATACCGACCTGACCTGCCGCGTCTTTACCCAGTACGCCAAGCAGCTGACCGGCGTTGATTTCGTTGTTGTCAATGCCTCCGGCGCTTCCGGCTCCGTTGCCGCCGAGCAGGTTCTGTCCGCTGCCAACGACGGCATGACCGCCCTGTACGGCCACACTCTGGTAAACGTCGCCAACATCGCCGGCGTTACCGACTACAACTACACCGCCTTCACTCTGGGGCCCAACTTTGCCAAGAACCCCGCGCAGCAGCTGTACGTCAGCGCCAAGAAGTATCCTAACGGTCTGGAGGACTTCCTGGCCGCCGCCAAGGCCAACCCCGGCAAGCTGCAGGCCTGCACCGAGGTGGGCGCCTACACCTACTATGAGCTGCTGTCCTTCGAGAAGGCTACCGGCATTGACCTGGATCTGGTGGATGTAGGCTCCAACTCCGACAAGATCGCCGCTATGCTGGGCGGTCAGGTGGATCTGATGCCCGGCGCATGGATGAGCGTTAAGGACTATGTAGCCTCCGGCGACTTCATCTGCATCGGCGCTCCCACCGCAGAGCCCTATGAGATGCTGACCAAGGCCGGTGTCAAGACCTTCTCCGAGCAGAATATCGATCTGGTCTACCCCGACCTGGACTACAGCTTCTACTTCCCCAAGGACACCGATCCCCAGATTATCCAGTACTACGACGATCTGGTCAAGGCCGTTCTGGATCTGCCCGAGTGTCAGCAGACGCTGGTCGACATGGACGTGATTCCCTGCTACATGACCTCTGCCCAGTGCGCCGATAACGAGGCAAACCTGTACTCCACTTTGAAGGGCATCGCCGATTCCCTGTAATTCCCTTCCATACTGCCCAATCCTTTTGAGGCCGCACACGGAAATCCGTGTGCGGCCTCTGGTGCTGATAATGAAACTGGTTCAATGATTTTCTATTCCGTAAATTTTCTCAAAAGGTCAGGCGCATCTGATACCACAGCACATCCCCGTGGGTGGATTGGGAGATGCCCTCGTTGACAAAGCCGAATTTCCCGTAGTAGGGCAGCAGTGCTTCCTTGCAGGTAAGCACCAGCCCCTTGCGCTTTTGCAGCCGGGTTTCCCGGATGACGTGCCGAAGCAGGCGCTCCGCGCAGCCACGGCAGCGGTATTCCGGAAGGGTATCCACGCCGAAAATCATCTGCCATGCGCCGTTTTCGTCGTGAAGCATGGCATCCTCGTACATTTCGTCCCGCAGATCTGGTGCTTCTGTGACCATACCGTTGACAAAACTCACAATCCGTCCTGCATCCTCCAGCACCCAAAAGTGGTTGGGATAATATTCCAATCGCCGGGCAAGGCTCTGCTCCGTAGCCGCCTCGGCAGCGGGGAAGCATTCCGCCTCAATCTGTACGAGGGTCTGTAGATCGTCAGCGGCAGCGGTACGTATTTTCATTCTGGTGTCTCCTTTTCCTCTGGCGTGCTGTCCGGTGCACCCGTCCCTCCGGGATGGGAACATCGACATGAAGAAGAGGGAGCGGAAAAATCCGCTCCCTCAGTAGCAACCGGAATCAGTCGAGAATCTCCATCAGTCTGCCGCAGCAGAAGGGGATAGGCTCTCCGGCCTTGACGTGCTGGGTCTTGTTGCAGGTAACACAGTACACATCGGTGTCATAGGGCGCCCGAATCACAGGCACTTCCTTGGCTTCCTGCTCGGACAGGCCATCAATATGGAACATGGCGGTCTTGTTCTCGCTGGGAACATACACGCCGATGGGGGACAGCGTCTTACTTGCGCCCACGCAGTTGCCCATCTTCACCCACAGGGCCTCCAGCTC
>JAXEAK010000096.1:0-15097 GCA_034094395.1 Faecousia sp. | reverse complement strand
ACTATGGTGTGAATCTAATCTGCGTGGAAGATAATATTGATTCTTCTGCGGATTCGGGCAAATTAATGATTTCTGTTATGTCTGCCATGGCAGAAATTGAAAGAGAGAACATCTTAGTTCAGACAATGGCAGGACGGCGGCAAAAGGCTTCTAACGGCGGTTGGAACGGTGGTTTTGCTCCCTATGGGTACGAATTGAAAGACGGTGTTCTGACTATTGTGGAGGATGAAGCCCAGGTTATCAGAGATACTTTTGAGTTATATGTCAGCCTGAATAAGGGAGCTACTTATGTGGCGCAGGAACTTAACAAGCGGTATACAAAGAAAATGAAACTGCCAAATGATGTGAGCCGCTTTACCACGGATTTTGTAAAAAGAATTGTGGATAATCCCGTTTATATGGGAAAAATCGCTTATGGTAGAACAGTTAATACAAAAATTGAGGGAAAAAGAAATGAGTTCCACCGCATTCTGCAAAAGGATGACAACAAAATTATTCTTGCGGAAGGCAAGCATGAGCCTATTGTGTCCGAGGAATTGTGGCAAAAGGCACATGATAAGCGGGAATCCAGGTCTTTTAGACCTGAAAAGGTTAATAAAGACCACTATTATGTGCTGTCTGGACTTGTCAGATGCCCAAATTGTGGTTCAAGAATGTATGGCAGAATGAACGGCAAGCAAAAAAAGAAAGACGGCACATTCTACGCACCGTCTTATAGCTATATTTGCAGGAGCAGGAGAGTGGAGTCAGGCACAACCTGTTCAAACCCACCCGCCTATGGAGAAAAGAAGCTGCTGGTTGCCATTCGCCAGATTATTACCTCATTGGTGCATGACGATGGTTTCCATGACCTTGTCGAAAGGAGCGTAAACGACCAGTTTGACCCCTCTGGATTAAACCAGGAGCTTGAAACCGCAACGCAGGAGCTGAAGCGTCTGAGCCGACTGCAGCAGCAGATTGAAAACCAGTTGAATTGTATCGACTATGAACAGAAAAACGCTGAGAGGCTGGAGGAGAGCCTGAACAACCGCCTTTTCAAAGTGCTGGATGATATTACAGACACAGAAGAACGAATTGCAAGTATTAATGACCGACTGGAAAATGCCGAAATGTTAAATCAAACCAAAATCGGTATCTATGCGTTTCTCCGAAAGTTCGATATGATTTATGACAAGATGGCAGACGAGGACAAGCGTGCCTTTATGAAAGCGTTTATAGATTCCATTGAATTATATCCCAAAAAGCATCCTTCCAAGCTGCTGGTTAAGAGAATCAATTTCAATTTCCCCATCGCTTACAAGGATGGAAAGGAGTATTCTTCTCTGTTCTTTTACAACGGGGAAGATGATGATGACGATGGCAACAATGGCTCTGATGGCGGCGGTTCTGGTGGGGTAAATGATTGCGGAGATTTTAGTACCTTAACAGGCGACTGTCTCCACGTCGATGTAGGTATGAATCAGTTCCGCGCTGCGTACCCGGACATTGGCGGCGGTGTCCAGAAGCTGCTGGGAACCACAGGTCAGATAGACCCGCAGATCTTCGATGCAGTCTTTGTCCCGACAGGAGTCGGTAATTTTCCGGGTGTGAACGGACATGGCCTGCCGCAGATCGCTTGGATCACAGCGCAGAGTGTCCCGGCATTGGTCTGACATGGAAAAAACCCTCCCAAAATGAAGATAAGCAAACGCTTATAGGACAGTTTATGCGCATCCTTCCGGGAAGTGCATAAAAGCGGGAGGATAGAAAACGGGGAAGAACCCGCCGTTCTTCCCCGTATGGAATTACCAATCGAAGCGGTATACCGTCTCGCTGTGATAGTGCTGCCCGGCTTTTGTTACAGGCTGGGGCCAGTCCGGGTGATGCAGCGCATCGGGATAGAACTGGGTTTCCAGCGCGATACCGGTGTTTTTGCCGTAATAGACGCCGTTTTTGCCGTGCTCGTCCAGAAAATTACCGGAATAGAACTGAATGCCGGGGCAGTCGGTGTACACCGCCATGTGCCGGCCGGAGATGGGATCGGAAAGCTGGGCGCAGGGATTGCAGAAGACCTCCCAGTTGTGGTCGTAACCGCCCTGCAGCAGCAGCGGCTCGTAATTCTGGCGGATGTCCCGGGAAATGGGCTTGGGAACCCGGAAATCCATGGGCGTGCCCTCCACGCTGCGCTTTTCGCCGGTGGGGATATTTTGGGCATCGTCGGGGTTGAAGAACCGGCCGGGCAGCGTCAGCAGCTGCTCCAGTGCCGCCTCGGTCTGTTCATGGCCGCGCAGATTGAAATAGCTGTGGTTGGTGAGGTTGAAGACCGTATCCTGATCGCAGATGGCGTCATATACAATGTGCAGTCCGCCGTTTCCGTCCAGAGAGTAGGCAACCCGAATGGTGGCGTTGCCGGGGAAACCCTGATCGCCGCTGGGACTGTTCAGCTCCAGCGTGATGGCGGTATCGGTATGGGAGATCAGCCTCCACAGCCGCTTGAAATAGAAATCGGGGCCGGAATGCAGGTTGTTGCTGTTTTCGTTGGGCGTCATGGCGTAAACCTTCCCGTTCAGGGGGAAGGAGGCACCCTGAATCCGGTTGGCGTTCCGTCCGACGGTTGCGCCCAGACAGCTGCCGCCGGAGGCGTAGCCATTGCACTCGTCGTAGCCCAGCACCACGTCGGCCAGAGCGCCGGAGCGGTCGGGAACCAGCAGAGAGACCAGAGTTGCGCCGTAATCGGTAATCTTTGCGGTGATACCGCCGCAGGATATGGTATACAGGGTGGTTTCTTCACCGGATGGCAAAATGCCGAAATTTTTTTTCACGAAAATGGCTCCTTTCATTTTTTCGGGGGAAATTTGCAGGATTATGTAAAGACGCTTTCTGAGATTATACTATAATCCTGTCCTGATTTCAAACCCTTCTTTTAAAAAAGCGAGAAAAAAGAAGACAAACCCCTGCCTGCCGGTGTGATTTTTCCCGTTCGGGAAAAGGAAACATTTTGCCAGAAAAAACAAAGACACTGTATTTTGTGTTTAGGCCTTGACAAAACCACAATATCTTGTATAATAAGGCCTGCACGGACTACTTAGCACACAGAAAGCCCGAGGAGGAGTACCCTATGAAAATCATCAAACGCAACGGCGCAGAAGTCGTTTTTGACATTGATAAAATCATCATGGCCGTGTCCAAGGCCAATGAGGCCGTGGACGAAAAGGTACGCATGACTCCGCTGCAGATTCAGCGTATTTCTCAGAGCGTGCAGATTTCCTGCGAGGAGATGGGACGTAGCCCCTCCGTGGAGGAGATTCAGGATCTGGTGGAGAAGGCCATCATGGCTCACGGCGCCTTTGAGGTGGCCAAGGAATACATTACCTACCGCTATACCCGTTCTCTGGCGCGGCAGTCCAATACCACGGACGACCGGATCCTCAGCCTGATCGAGTGCAACAACGAGGAGGTCAAGCAGGAGAACGCCAACAAGAATCCTACGATCAATGCGGTGCAGCGGGACTACATGGCAGGCGAGGTCAGCAAAGACATTACCCGCCGGATCCTGCTGCCTCCGGATATCGTGGCGGCGCACGAGGCGGGCATCATCCATTTCCACGATGCCGATTACTATGCCCAGCATATGCATAACTGCGATCTTGTAAATCTGGAGGATATGCTGCAGAATGGCACGGTGATTTCCGGCACCCTGATTGAGAAGCCCCATTCCTTCTCCACCGCCTGCAACATTGCCACGCAGATCATCGCCCAGGTTGCTTCCAACCAGTACGGCGGCCAGTCCATCAGCCTGACCCATCTGGCGCCCTTCGTCCAGATCAGCCGGGAGAAGATCCGTAAGGGCGTGGAAAAGGAGATGGCGGAGTTTGGCGTGTCTCCCAGCGAGGAAGCCATTGCCAGAGTCGTGGAGGAGCGGCTGCGGGAGGAAGTCCGCCGTGGCGTTCAGACCATCCAGTATCAGGTGGTGACGCTGATGACCACCAATGGTCAGGCTCCCTTCATCACCGTGTTTATGTACCTGAATGAGGCCAGAAACGAGCAGGAGAAGAAGGATCTGGCCATGATTATCGAGGAGACCCTGCGCCAGCGCTATGAGGGAGTGAAGAACGAGAAGGGTGTGTGGATCACGCCCGCGTTCCCCAAGCTGATCTATGTGCTGGAGGAGGACAATGTCCGGGAGGGCACGCCGTATTTTTACCTGACCCGTCTGGCGGCCGAGTGCACCGCCAAGCGCATGGTGCCGGACTATATCAGCGAGAAGAAGATGCTGGAGCTGAAGGTGGACAAGAACGGCGAGGGTCACTGCTATACCTGCATGGGCTGCCGCTCTTTCCTGACACCTTATGTGGATCCGGAAACCAATCAGCCCAAGTATTACGGCCGGTTCAATCAGGGCGTGGTCACCATCAATCTGGTGGACGTGGCGCTGTCCTCCGGCGGTGACTTTGACAAGTTCTGGCAGATCTTTGACGAGCGGCTGGAGTTGTGTTATCGGGCACTGATGTGCCGCCATGAGCGGCTGAAGGGCACCCTGTCCGACGCGGCTCCCATCTTGTGGCAGTATGGCGCGCTGGCGCGTCTTCCCAAGGGCGAGCCTATCGACAAGCTGCTCTACGGCGGCTATTCCACTATTTCTCTGGGTTATGCGGGACTTTACGAGTGCGTCAAGTATATGACCGGAAAATCCCACACCGACCCGGAGGCCAAGCCCTTTGCCCTGCAGGTCATGCAGCATATGAACGATGCCTGCAAGCAGTGGAAGGCCATGCACAACATTGATTTCTCCCTGTACGGTACGCCGCTGGAGTCCACCACCTATAAGTTCGCAAAGTGCCTGCAGAAGCGCTTCGGCATTATCCCTGGCATCACGGACAAGAGCTATATCACCAATTCCTATCATGTGCACGTCAGCGAGCAGATCGACGCGTTTACCAAACTGTCCTTCGAGGCGGAGTTCCAGCAGCTGTCCCCCGGCGGCGCCATCAGCTATGTGGAGGTGCCCAATATGCAGCAGAACATCGATGCGGTGCTGGAGGTCATGCAGTATATCTATGACAACATCATGTACGCGGAGCTGAATACCAAATCCGACTACTGTCAGGTATGCGGCTATGACGGCGAGATCTCCATTCAGGAGGATGCCGACGGCAAGCTGGTCTGGGTCTGCCCCCAGTGCGGCAATACCGACCAGAGTAAGATGAACGTGGCGAGACGCACCTGCGGCTATATCGGAACCCAGTTCTGGAATCAGGGACGCACTCAGGAAATTCGGGATCGTGTCCTGCACCTGTAATATAAAAAACCATGAAGCACAACCCGCTTCATGGTTTTTTTGCGGAAAAAATGCGCTGTAAAAGCAGGAAGGAAGCCTTTCCCCTTGCGTTTTTGGGAAAGAAACGTTATAATGTAAATCATCATTTGTGGAGTGGAGCCTATGAGGAACAATTATCAGGATTGGGACGCCATTGGCCGCAGCATTCAGCAGATTGTGGATCAGGCGGTGAATTCCCAGGATTACCGAAAACTGAATCAGACCATCACCCAGACGGTGAACCACGCCATTGACGTGGGAGGAGAGGCCGTTCGCCGGGCGGTGGACAGTGCCTCCCGGGCGGCGGAGGACGCCACCCGGACAAGGCAGAGAGCCCTGTCCAGGCAAAGGCCTGGGATCATTGAGCAGCCCCAGACGCTTCCGGCGCTGTACGGCAGTACCGACGGGAAGATGGCTGTGGGGATCGTAAAAATTATTGGCGGAAGTCTGCTGTCCTTCTTTGGCTTTCTGGGGTGCCTTTCCTCTGCGCTTTTTGCGGTGATTTCCGAAACCAGTATCCTCCCGGCTGTCTTCGGGCTGCTGGGTTTGGGCATCGGCATCTGGCTGATTGTCAGCGGTGTCCGGGGCGTGGATCGGATCGGCCGGTTCAAGCGGTATTGCAGGCTTCTGGGAAACAGCACCCACTGCGCACTGGATAAGCTGGCGCGGAGCGTGGGGAAGAATGTGAAATTTGTCCGCAGAGAACTGTTGAAAATGATCGATGACGGGCTGTTCCTGGAGGGGCATCTGGACAAAGAGGAGACCTGTCTGATTACCAGCAATGAAACTTACCGCCAATATGAACAGAGCCGTCTGGCGCTGGAAGCGCGGCAGCAGCAGGGGCAGGCGGCACAGGCGCAGCGGGAAGCGGAGAGGGCAGCCGCTGATCCCCGGGTGCAGGAGGTGCTGGATCGGGGCAACGCATTTATCGCAGAAATCCGCCGGTGCAACGATGCCATTCCGGGGGAAGAGATTTCCGGCAAGATTTCCCGGATGGAACTGATCGTCCAGCGGATTTTCCATCGGGCGCAGGCGCATCCGGAGATCGTTCCGGATCTGAAAAAGCTGATGGACTATTACCTTCCCATGACGGTGAAACTCCTGAACGCCTATGCGGAGATGGATGCCCAACCGGTTCAGGGGGACACCATAATGGCTTCCAAGCGGGAGATCGAGGCGACTTTGGATACGCTGAATCTGGCCTTTGAAAAGCTGCTGGATGACCTGTTCGAGGATACCGCCATGGATGTATCCAGCGATATTTCCGTGCTGCATACCCTGCTGGCGCAGGAGGGTCTGACGGATGACGATTTTGCAAAACTGAAGAAACGGGAGAATGACTATGAACGCTGAATGGAACGAAAAAAACAACCTTCCCAATCTGACGCTGGAGCCGGAACTGGAGGATGCGCCGGAGCTGACTGTGGCGCAAGAGACTGCCATGCAGCAGACGAAGAGCACCGAGCCGGTGCTCACAGCCGAGGAGCAGAAGCTGGTGGACGACTTCGCCGCGAAGATCGACGTGGAGAATACCGCCCAGATTTTGCAGTACGGCGCCGGCACCCAGAAAAAGATGGCGGAGTTTTCGGATGCGGCGCTGGCCAACGTCCGCACCCAGGATCTGGGGGAGGTAGGCGAGCTGATTACCAATGTGATCGGGGAGCTGAAGAACTTTGACGCGGAGGAGGAAAAGGGGCTGTTTGGCTTCTTCCGCAAGCAGGCGAATAAGCTGGATGCTATGAAGACCCGCTACGCCAAAGCAGAGGTCAACGTGGAGAAAATCAGCGACGCTTTGCAGCAGCATCAGGTTCGCCTGCTGAAGGACTCCGCAGTGCTGGACAAAATGTATCAGCAGAATTTGGCCTATTTTAAGGAACTGACCATGTATATTCTGGCGGGCAAGCAGAAGCTGCAGCAGGTGCGGGAAGGAAAGCTGCGCCAGCTGGAGGAAACCGCCCAGAGAACCGGCCTTGCCGAGGATGCCCAGGCTGCCCGGGATCTGTCGGAAAAGTGCCTGCGCTTTGAAAAGAAAATTCATGATCTGGAGCTGACCCGAGCCATTTCCATTCAGACCGCGCCCCAGATCCGTATGATTCAGAACAACGACAACGTGATGGTGGAAAAAATCCAGACCACGCTGGTCAATACCATCCCCCTGTGGAAGAACCAGATGGTGCTGGCGCTGGGCATTGCCCATTCGACGGAGGCGGCACAGGCGCAGCGACAGGTGACGGACGTGACCAACGCCCTGCTGAAGCAGAACGCCGAAAAGCTGCACATGGCCTCTGTGGAGACGGCGAAGGAAGCGGAGCGGGGCATCGTGGATATCGAGACCCTGAAAAAGACCAACGCTGAACTGATTCAGACGCTGGACGATGTGATGAAGATTCAGGCCGACGGCCGCGCCAAGCGTCTGGCGGCGGAAGCCGATATGGCAAAGATGGAGGAGGATCTGAAGGGCAAGCTGCTGCAAATCCGCGGCGATCAGCCATGAGACGATTCCGGCAATGGTGCGCCGGGCTACTGTGCCTGCTGATGCCGGGGACGGTTTCGGCAAAGGCGGAGGATGACCCGGTGCTGTCCTGCCGGCAGCAGCTGCTGCAATACTACTGCTATTATCAGACCCGGGCATCCCGGGAAATCGAGGACTGTCTGCGTTCCCTGGAAGCGGAGGATGCGTTTCAGGGCAGACTCTGGCGGCGGATTATGACGGACTGGGCGCGGCTGAATGAGACGGCATTTGCTTCGACCCTTCCGGAAGGATTACCCGATGACGATTCTTTGTGCATTGTGGTGTTCGGCTTTGGCCTGAATGACAACGGTTCCATGAAGCCGGAGCTACTGGATCGCCTCCACGTTGCCCGGGATGCGGCGATGCAGTATCCGAAGGCGTTGGTGGCGGTGACCGGAGGAGAAACCTCAGGCGTCAGCGGTGTTTCGGAAGCCGGGGAGATGGCAGCGTGGCTGCGGGACAACGGCGTGGCAGACAGCCGCCTGATTGTGGAAGACCGCGCCTTAAGCACTACGGAAAACGCCCAGAAGACCTTTGATATTCTGATCCGGGAGTACCCTCAGGTGCGGCAGGCGGCGGTGGTGACCAGCGATTACCATGCGGCCTGGGCGGCTGTCCTTCTGCAGACGGTTTCCACCTATGAATCCATGGTACACGGCGTCCGGGAGATTCCGGTGGTTGCCGGTGCAGCCTGTGCTACGGAAGAACCGGAGCGGGGCACTCTGGCAACCCAGGCGCGGGGCATCGCAATCATTACGGGGACAAACTGGGATGGCACCAAACCGGTGTTAATCTACCCGGAGACGGAACCGGCAACAGAACCGGAAACGGAGCCGGCAGCCCTGCAGGCGGAAGCGCCGGCATCCCGGAAAAGTCTGGCAGGCAGGGTGCTTGACTGGCTGCGGGGAAGATGAAGCGGACGGGAAGCAGTACCGTCCGCTTTTTTTCGTTGGCGGGGAACACGCCGTGGGCTGTCCCCCGCGAAACAGATGGCATTTTGCCTAAAAATAGACGCTTGAATTTGTGAATATTGTTGATTTGCGGCGGATACATACCAAATCGTTGACGAATTTAGAAAAACGTACTATACTTGCCGGGAGAGGAAACGTTTCCAATTCCTTGGGAAGGTTTGCGAGGGGGACGCGAAGCGTCTGCCATCCTTCACTAGAAACATGAGGAGTGCATATTATGAACCGTTACGCAGGCGTTCTGCTGTCCGTCACCAGTCTGCCGTCCCGATATGGCATCGGCTGCTTTGACCAGGCGGCCTATGATTTTGTAGACTGGCTGGAGAAGGCCGGGCAGCGCTATTGGCAGATTCTCCCGCTGGGTGCCACTTCCCACGGCGCGTCTGACGATTCTCCCTATCAGGCCTATTCCGCCTTTGCCGGGAACCCCTACATGATCAGTCTGGACGCCCTGATTGAAGAGGGCGTGCTCACCCGGGAAGAGTGCGACGCGGTGGATTTCGGTACGGATCCTGCCCGGGTGGATTTTGACAAGCTGAACGAAAGCCGTCTGGCACTTCTACACAAGGCCTATGAACGGAGCAATATTGCTCAGAACGAGGATTATCAGAGATTTTGCGGAAACAACTCCTGGTGGCTGGATGATTTCGCCCTGTTCATGGCGCTGAAGTCCTTCTTCGGCGGCGTATCCTTCCGGGAGTGGCCGGAGGATATCCGGATGCACTGGGGCTTCGCCATCGATTACTATAACCGGGAGCTGTATTTTGACGTAGAGTTCCAGAAATACCTGCAATTCAAGTTCGATGAGCAGTGTATGAGGCTGAAGGCCTATGCCAACGCCAAACACATTCAGATCGTCGGTGACATTCCAATTTACGTTTCCCCGGACGGCGCAGACGTGTGGGCGCATCCGGAACTGTTCCAGCTGGACGGGGACAATCGCCCAACCGCCATTGCGGGCTGTCCGCCGGACGCCTTTGCCGCCGACGGTCAGGTCTGGGGCAACCCCCTGTATCGCTGGGATTATCACCGAGCCACAAACTTCCAGTGGTGGTGCAGCCGGATGTGGTACAGCTTTAAGCTGTACGATGTGGTGCGGATCGATCATTTCCGGGGCTTTGACGAATATTTTTCCATTCCGGCCTGGGCGGACAGCGCCAAGTACGGCCACTGGGAGAAGGGCCCCGGCATGGATTTGTTCAACGCCATTCGCTGGCAGCTGGGCAATGTGAACGTGATCGCGGAGGATCTGGGACTGATGACCGACGGTGTCCGCCGGCTGGTGAGGGACAGCGGCTGCCCGAATATGAAGGTTTTGCAGTTCGCCATTGACCCTGCCGATATCGGCGCGGCCAACGACTACTGGCCCCACAACTACAATTCCAACTGCGTGGCCTATACCGGAACCCACGACAATGAGACGCTGGCGGGCTGGTATGCCGATTTGGCACCGGAAGCCAAAAAGCAGATGCGGGATTATCTGGGGGATTATTATACGCCGGACAATCAGATGTACAAAGTCCTGATCGCTCTGGTGATGCGTACGGTTGCCAAGGATTGTATCATTCCGATTCAGGATCATCTGGGTTTGGGCAACGAGGCACGGATGAACCAGCCGGGAACGGTTGGCTTCAACTGGCGCTGGCGCTTAAAGCCCGGCCAGGTGACGGACGCTCTGGCGCAGGAGCTGCTGTCTCTCGCCATGCGTACGGGACGGGCGAACTGGGATGCCATCCAAAGAGAGGTATAAAAAGCGGGCGTTTGTCGAATCAGGACAAACGCCCGTTTTTGCCGGGAACCGGAAGCTGTTGTATCCATCCGATGATCTGACCGGACAGAATCACGGTCAGAAGAGAGTAGCCAATGCGCCGCAGGGGGATATAGCTCAGGGACAATCCCAGAACCAGCAGATCGCTGATGAGGTACAGCCATTGAATGGGAATCTTTGTCAGGTGGGAAAGGCTCATGGCCAGCGCATCGTCGCCGCTGGTGGCGCCGCCCACCCGGACGCACAGTCCCGCGCCAATGCCGATGAACAATGCGCCCACAATGGCGGCGAGCAGCGGCATATTTGCAATCTGCGGCCACAGCGGCGGAAATTGTTCACAGATGCCGTAGCCTGCGGAATAGCCGCAGGCGGCGACCAAAGAGTAGCCGATGAACTCCCGCCCAAGCGTCCGCCAGCCAAGGGCGTAGCAGCCGGCGTTGAGAACGAAGCTGGAAATGGCAGGGGACAGCCCCGTCCAGTGATCCAGCAGCAGGACAAGACCGAAGATGCCGCCCTCGGTGACCCCGGACAGGGCGTGGACGTTATACATTCCGAATGCCTGCAAGGCCGATGCAAGGAAGGCGATTACGCAGCCGGAGAGTTTCAGTTTTGGTACCCATCTGGACATTTTTTCGTATGTTCTCCTTTTTTCGTACTGAGTGAGAACCATATCATGAATTTCGGGAAAAGTCAAGGCAAGGCCGAAAAAACAGGGAAAAAGTTGTTGACATTTGAAAAAAATCGCATATAATGAACAGGAAAATTGCATACAGCCTTATCAAGAGCGGTGGAGGGAACGGCCCGATGAAACCCGGCAACCTGTCCGAAAGGAAAAGGTGCCAAATCCGGCGGCAAACGAAAGATGAGGATTCGATACAGCGCACATCGGATCTTCGGTGTGCGGTTTTTTTATGATTCGGCAGCAAAGCAGCCCTTTTGCGCAAAATAGCGGCGTATTGTGAAAGAGAAAGGAATTATCATGGAAAAAAGAATGTTTACCTCGGAATGTGTTACCAACGGCCACCCCGACAAGGTTGCCGACTCCATCTCGGATGCCATTCTGGACGCCTGCCTCGCCCAGGATCCCGGCTCCCGGGTGGCCTGCGAGACGATGGTCACCACCCAGTTTTGCATCATCTGCGGCGAGATCACCACGAAGGCACAGGTCGATTTCAAGAAAGTCGCCCGGGAAGCCATCCGGAAGATCGGCTACGTGTATCCCGGCGACGGATTTGACGCGGACAGCGTGGAGATTCAGTGCCGGATTCACACCCAGTCTGCGGATATCGCCCTGGGCACCAACGACGATGTGGGCGGCGCAGGCGATCAGGGAATGATGTTTGGCGGCGCATGCACCCAGACCCCGGAGTTGATGCCGCTGCCTGCGGCACTGAGCCGCGCCCTGTGCAACCGGCTGACGGAGTGCGTCCATTCCAATGACCTGCTGCGTCCGGACGGAAAAACTCAGGTTACCGTGGAATTCGACGAAGCGGGCAGCGTGGTGGGTATTGACACCGTGGTGGTGTCCATTATGCACAGCGCGGACTTTGCCATGGAGGAGCTGCGCCGGTATATCCGGGAAGAGGTCATCGCCCCGGTGCTGAAAAACTACGGTTTTGACATTGGGGACGTTGCCCATATCCATATCAACCCCACCGGTAAGTTTGTCATCGGCGGCCCCAACGGCGACACCGGCCTCACCGGACGGAAGATCATCGTGGATACCTACGGCGGCTATTTCTCCCACGGCGGCGGCGCCTTCTCCGGCAAGGATCCCACCAAAGTTGACCGCAGCGCGGCCTACATGGCGCGGTATATGGCGAAGAATCTGGTGGCGGCAGGACTGGCAAAGCAGGTGCAGGTGCAGTTGGCCTACGCCATCGGCGTTGCCCAGCCTGTGTCTTTGCGGGTGGACAGCTACGGCACTGGTGCTGTTTCCGATGAGAAAATGACCGAACTGCTGCGGTCAGTCTGTGACCTGACTCCTGGCGGCATTATCCGCAAGCTGGATTTGCGCCGCCCCATCTATGCTTCCACCGCTGCCATCGGTCACTTCGGCGTGGCGGATCGCCCCTGGGAGCAGACCGACCTGGTCGATCAGCTGAAAGCACTGGCAGGCCTGTAATCTAATATGTGCGGGCGGCGAAATTTCGCCGCCCGTTTTATATTTCCTTTGCAAATCGGGCAGAATGTGGTATGATAAACCCAAATAAAGAAGCGGAGGGATTTCCATGCTGGATTATATCCGGATTGCCTGCGCCGTACCGGCGGTGAACGTGGGCGATGCCAAGAAGAACGCAGCGGATATCTGTGAATTCATACAAAAGGCGGATGCCCAGAGCGTGGATTTGCTGGTGTTCCCGGAAATGGCACTGACGGGCTATACCTGTCAGGATCTGTTTTTTCAGGACACCCTGTATGACGGGGTAATGCAGGGACTCAGGGAGATTCTGGAGTGCTCCGCAGCCTGCCCGGCGGTGACGGCGGTGGTGGGCTTGCCCCTGAGAGTCGGGGTGCGGATGTTCAACTGCGCCGCCGTGATCTCCGGCGGCGCTGTGCGGGGTATCGTCCCCAAGACCAGCATCCCCAACTATAATGAGTTCTATGAAAAGCGGTGGTTTGCTTCCGGGGACGAACTGACGGAGGATACCTTTGACATTGGCACGCTGCTGGGTACTCAGCCCCAGACGGTGCCCATCGGGCAGAATCTGCTGTTCCGGATCGGGGACGGCACGCTGATGGGTGTGGAAATCTGCGAGGATTTGTGGACGCCTCTGCCGCCGTCCACCGTGCTGGCGCTTGCCGGGGCGGAGGTAATTGTAAACCTGTCCGCCTCCAACGAAACCATCGGCAAGCGCACCTATCGCCGGGATTTGGTAAAGCACCAGTCTGCCGCGCTGAACGGCATTTACGCTTACTGTTCCGCAGGCTCCACGGAGTCTACGCAGGATCTGATTTTCTCCGGGCAGAGTCTGATTGCCGAAAACGGCCAACTTCTGGCGCAGACAAAGGAAGCCATCGCCACAGATTACCTGCTGGTGCAGGACTGCGATTTGGGCAAAATCCGTGCTGACCGGCGCAAAAACAGAAGCTTTGCCGATACGGCGAGCCGTTATGGTGCGCAGGCGCAGATAGCGGATGCCCGTTGCGGCCATCTTCGCTCTGACGGAAGCCTGTATCCGCTGGAAAAGCTGCCCTTCGTCCCTGCCCAGCGGCAGAACCGGGTGCAGCGTTGCATGGAGATTTTTCAGATGCAGGTGGCGGGGCTGAAGCAGCGCCTGGCCTCCATTGGCAATCCCAACGCGGTGATCGGCATTTCCGGCGGGTTGGACTCCACCTTGGCACTGCTGGTGGCGGTGGAGGCCATGCGCCAGCTGGGCAGACCAGCCACGGATGTGTACGGTGTGACCATGCCCTGCTTCGGCACCTCCGACCGTACCTACAACAATTCCTGGGAGCTGATGCGAACGCTGGGGATATCCTGCAAGGAAATCAACATCCGGGAGGCAGTCTCCCTGCATTTTGCGGATATCGGACACGATCCCGATGTCCACGACGGAACCTATGAAAATTCTCAGGCGCGGGAACGTACCCAGATTCTCATGGACTACGCCAGCGTGGTGAAGGGAATCGTGGTGGGCACCGGCGACCTGTCGGAGCTGGCGCTGGGCTGGTGCACCTATAACGGCGACCACATGAGTATGTACGGCGTCAACGTCTCCATTCCCAAGACCCTGATCCGCTGGATGATCGATGCCATTTCGGAGATGCCGGAATTTTCCGCTTCCCGGGCAGTGCTTCAGGACATTCTGGACACGCCCATCAGCCCGGAGCTGCTGCCTCCGGATGCGGAGGGGAAGATCGCCCAGCATACCGAGGATCTGGTGGGACCCTACGCTCTCCACGACTTTTACCTGTACTACACCCTCCGCTTTGGCTTTGCGCCCCGGAAGGTCTATACGCTTGCCTGTCGGGCATTTGCCGGGGATTTTGACGGCGACACCATTAAAAAATGGCTGAAAACCTTCTACCGCCGGTTTTTTACCCAGCAGTGCAAGCGCAGCTGCCTGCCGGACGGCGTGAAGGGGGGTTCCGTCACCTTGAGTCCCAGAGGGGACTGGCGGATGCCCAGTGATGCCAGTGCCCGGCTGTGGCTGGACGAGGTTGATTCCCTGTAATACCGCGAATGCCGCCCGGAAAAGGGCGGCATTCCTATTACAGTAAGAGGGGCTGAAGCTGCTTTCCTTCCAGCGCCATTTCCAGTGTCTGCGGAATCTTGCTGAAATCCCCAACGATGGAGGTGGGCTTTCCAAAGGCGTCGTCCTGCCCGAAGGGCACAAAGTAATAATGCTTTCTGGAAAGCAGCTTTCCGATGTTTTCCGCCGCCCCTGCCAGCGCGTCGTTGGTGGAAATGGCGATGATCACCGGTCTTCCATTGCGAAGATGGCTCTTTGCTGCCATGGTCACAGGCCCATCCGCGATGGAGTGGGCCAGTTTGGCCAGGGTATTGCCGGTACAGGGGGCAATGACCAGCGCATCCAGCAGCTTCTTTG
>JAXEAK010000095.1:0-28746 GCA_034094395.1 Faecousia sp. | reverse complement strand
ATTTTATCCTGCGCTTATCGCGCAGACCGCCAGTGGCGGCGAGAAATGTATGGACTACGTTTTTAGCGGCGATGCCGCCGACCGCGAGACCGCGGTCTCATAAAACGGTATTTAACCGTTTTATGAAAAACTAGTATCAGCAGCAGGAATGATATCATGGACAAACTCTGCGAAACAGCACATCCGTACAGAGCCGTCCATTGGGCAGCGGCTGCGGAACTGCTGGAACTACCATTGGCATCTGGTTGCCATCGGTGCGGCGGTTCTGGCGGTCGCTGTGTATTTGGGTTCCGACTTTGCCGCCGCGGAGCCGGCGGATTACAGCATAGCATGGGTAGGCAGGGAGTATCTTCCTGATGAGGCGGCGGAAGCTTTTCAGACTGCGTTGGCGGCCTTTGCTGAAGGTCGCAACGGAGACGGTAATACTAAAACCTGATTGAAAACTGTAATAGACTTCCGAGGATGAATTGTTCCAGAAAAGACAGATAACGCAGATGGGCTTTCCGCCCATCAAGGAAGATAACGCGTTCTGGGGCAATTCAGACCGGAAGGATTAAAAGGTTCCAATCGGGTTTTAGTATCATACTGCACGGTTGGGACAAAAGATCCGCCCGAAGCCCGCAGTTCCCATTGTGCGGTGTTGCCCAAAAATACCTGTGGTTGCCGGCGGCAATCATAAGGAACCTCCGATTCATTCGGCAAAAGCTGGCGGCGAAGGATTTTCCCCCATCCGTAGATTCAAAAAGCGGCGGAATACTGTATGTATTTCCCGTTTTTGAACCGCACGGATGGGGGAAAAGATTCACTGTGAAAGCCGCAGACGAATGATTCCGAGGTTCCATAGCACCATCCGCAAGCAGCAAAGCCGGAAGGGGCGTCTGCTGCCGCATCAGTTATGCCAGATCCTCATTTTACTCCGACCGCTTTCCTTGGCCTGATAAAGCGCCTTATCCGAGGTCTCGTACAGCTGATTGAACGTCGCATCCGGCTGGGCAAGGGCGACACCCATGGAAATGCTCGTTCCGGCATCCGTTCCCTTCAGAGTAAGGCTGATCTTGTCAAAAATCTGCTGCGCCCGCTGGGTGGCAAACTCTTCCGTTACATCCGGCTTCAAAAAGATCGCGGCCGCAAACTCGTCTCCGCCCATGCGGCAGGCACAGTCGTCCTTCCGCAGGGACGCGCGCAAAGTCTGCGCCACCAGAATCAGGAATTTGTCGCCGTTATGATGTCCCCGGGTATCGTTATATTCCTTGAATTTGTCCACGTCCATCATCAGCATCATGACTCTGGATTTGCCTTCCAGAAGTTTCAGCTCCACATCACTGCGGAAAGCGGCATGGTTCAGCAGCCCTGTGAGGGAGTCCCGCCGATAGGCGTCCTCCCAGCGTTTCAGGCGGATCTGGGCTTTGTTCTGCTCCGCATCCGTCAGCATCTTCATGGAGTAGGTTCTGGAAATATCCACAATAATGATTTCCGAACGCTCCGCCAGAACCGCAGAGTCAAAATACACTCTGCCGAAGCAGAATACGTATATGTCAGAGCCATCCTTCCGGCGAAGTCTGTGCTCCAAAAACGCCTGGGGTGTCTTGGCAAGGGCTGCGCTGGTGGCACACATATATTCCGTCCGGTCTTCCTCCGGAATCAGGTCGGGCTGGGACATGGGATGCTCCCGCAGATCCTGCCGGGAATACCCTGTCAGCTGTTCAAAATTGTCATCCACGGACACAATCTGCATGGCTCCATCCAGTACGTACCGGCTGTAGGGGACGGGATGCACACAGCTTTCGATATTGCCGGCAGGCTCCGGAACTTCTGCCTGGACTGCGGCAGCGCTCGGCATCTCCTGCTGCTCCTGCTCCAACTCCTCCGGCATTTCCTCCTTCAGCATATTGACAAATTCCGAGACAATAAAGGGATCAAACTGGCTCCCGGCGCAGCGTTTCAGTTCCTTGATCGCCTCGGAGGCGGGCATGGCGCGCCGATAGGGGCGGTCGTTGGTCATGGCGTCGTAGGCGTCCACCACCGCAATCACCCGGGACAGCAGGGGGATACTCTCCCGGCTCAGGCCGTCCGGATATCCCTTGCCATCCCAGCGCTCGTGATGATGCCGAATTTCATCCGCGATACCCTTCAGCTCGTTGCTGCTGCTGGCAATGGCATAGCCCTTTTCGATGTGGATCTGCATAATTCTCCATTCGTCCTCGGACAGCTTGCCGGGCTTGTTGAGAATCTCCAGCGGAATGCCGATTTTACCGATATCATGCAGCAGGCACAGCAGCGACAGGTTGCTCTGCTGCATATCGGTCAACTCGATACGCTTTCCCAGCTTCGCCCCCATCATCTGGGTGCGGCGCACATGATGCTCCGTGTCGCCGTCGCATTCCTGCAGCGCGCGGATCAGGGAGGTAAGCATTTCGGAATGGATGGAGCCGCGATCCAGCAGCTTCTTCGCCCGCATGGCCTTGACGGCAACCTGTACAGCGTCCGGCGTGCTGGGGTCTTCCTCCGTGGTGACACTCACCGCGTACTGCAGCATTCCGGGGAACTTCTCCACGACTCGCGCCATGTACCGGTGCATCTCGGCCTCGCTGCTGTGGACGCACAGCGCGATCAGATTTGCCTCCATGCCGCGGATATAATAGGTCTGCTTCGGGAAGCACTGCCGCATGGTGTCGGCCAACTCCTTGACCACCTGGTCGCCGGCCTGGTTGCCCATGGTGCTGTTCAGCACGGACAGACTGTTGATATCGCAGACCGCCACGGCAGTAGGGCAGGGGAAGGCATTGGGGTTGCTGCCCGCAAACATCCGGAAGCTCTCCCAGTTCTGGAAGCCGGTCAGAAGGTCGGTATCCAGCGCCGCATCGGAAAAGACGAACAGCTGCCCCAATCTCTGTCCATACTCATTTTTCAGGCTGCGAATGTCGCAACGCAGAGGCCGCACATCCGCGTCATTCCTGATATAGCATTGCAGGGAAAAGCTGTCGTCTTCGGTCTCCCTGTCCATAGAAAGGTCATAGCAGCGCAGGAAATCCTCCAGAACCTCGCATTCCTCAGGGTGGATTCCGCCCAGAAGTGCATCCGCGCGCTCATTGTGTAAAATCAGGCGGTCGTCATAGTCAAACAGCACAATTCCCTGCCCGATGTTCTCAAAAATACTGTTTTTCAGGCAGTTCAGCATTCCGTGGGTGGAATAGTCAAAGCTGCTCCAGTACAGTAAAAACGCGGTCAGGCTGTAGCCGCAAATCGAATAGTCCAGCAGGCTGTAGACCGTCGCCTCCGGCCAGTACAGGAACACGGCGTTCACCAGCACAATCCCTAAAATGCCGAGAATCACATAACCGTACTGCGCCCGATATTCCCTTGGAATGATGCACATCTTCCGAACCAGCATCGCAACCACGATCAGCACCAGCGCATAGCTGAACACCAGGTGCATCCTGTAAAGCGGACGCATCTGGTAAGCATACCGGGCAATCAGCGTGTACCGGGGGACATAGTGAATGGCAATCTCGCAAAACGGATTGACGGCAAACACCACTGTCTCAAACACGGCATACAAAATGCCAATGGTCAGAAGCCGCCTGCCCCACACAGAAAACTTTTCCTTGGTAAAATATACCGTAAAGACCAGCAGACACAGCAGCATATAGTCAATGGCGGTGAAGTAAATACTGGAGGTCACCGACATACAGAAATAGTCCGTGCTCAGGATGCTGACCAGATAGCTGATATCCACCACTGCCGCTCCCGCGCAGGCAAGACCCAGAAAACGACCAGTGGTTCTGTTCTTCCGGAAGGAACTGACCGCAAGGACAATATCCGTCAGCGCGATGATGACAGAAATAACAATATAACACCGCAGGAACATCATATTTACCCCTCTCCCCAGGGCGGCATAAGCCGATACCCGGCAAAGATAGTGCCAGTATACCTCTTTTCAAGGGGTAATGCAATATCAATTTGGAAATTTTGCCGAAAAAACCGTTATTTTCGGCATTCATTTTGGCGGAATATGGAAATCCCGCTGCCGTTTGTCCTTCAGGAAAAATCCGTTTGCCCGCTGTGCCCGGTCAGCCGGTGCATTCTCCCGTTCCGTGAGGGGTGGCATTACGGCTTTCCGACAGTCTGTGCCGCCGCCCAGGTCAATCCCCGGGGATAGAAAAAGCGTACTTTTTCCTTCGCCACGGAGATATCCACCATCTGAGCGATCCGCAATTCTCCGTCCAGATTCACCGCGCTGGGCTGGTCGCAGGTGACCCGGAGCGCATCAACGGAAAAATACCGGATGAACTCCGGCAGCTCCCGATACCGGCCGTTTTTGTATTTCCCGATGATCCCGGGAACCTGCGGCAGGGTCACCTTCTTTACCAGAAGCACATCCAGTTTTCCGTCCGCGGGATCCGCCTCCGGCACCGGATTGAAGCCGCCGCCGTAGTAACGTCCGTTGCACACGCATACAAAGGTTTGCTCGTCGTCAATCCGTTCGCCGCCGATCTCTACCACATAGTGCTGGGAGATGCCCCGGAACAGGTTCACCACCGTGGATACGGCATAGGCGTTGAAGCCATGGAAAAAGGGCAGGCGCTTATACCGGGCAACGTCCGTGCCGATCCGGGCGTCCAGCCCCACAGAGCAGACGTTGAGAGCCAGATCGTCGTTGCAGCGGATCAGGTCAAATTTCGCCTCCTCCGCGTCCAGCAGGCGGGAAAGGTCGGAAAAGGCTCTGGGGTCGCTGAACAGCCGCACAAAATCGTTGCCGCTGCCCCCGGAGAGCACCGTGACCGCCGCGTTGGGGAAACCGGCCGCACCGGAAGCCACTTCGTTGAGGGTTCCATCGCCGCCACAGGCATAAATGCGCACTTCCTCGCCGGTCTGCGCCGCTTCCCGCGTCAGGCGGCGGCATTCTCCCGGCGCCTGAGATACCGCTATCTCATAGTCAAGCCCTGTGCACAGGCGCCGGATTTCTGCCGTGTACTCCGCCGTCCTGTCCCGGCTTCCCGCTGCCGGGTTGATGATAAACAGGTGTTTCATTTCCTCGCTCCGTTCTTTCTCTTCTCCCGAACATTCGCCGGGTTACTTCTTCCGTGGGCTGCCCAAATACATATAGTAATCGCACTTAATCATACCGTTGTAGAGCTTGCGCTTTTTATCGGCACGTTTTCCGAAATAGTGCTCAAATTCCGGCTCGGAGGTAATGACATATTTCTTCCAGCCGTCGGCATACTTCAGGTGCCGCCCAAGAGCGGCGTACAGCTGTTGGGCGCTGCGCTGCTCCAGCATCCGCTGCCCGTAAGGGGGATTGCAGATGAGAATGCCCGTCTGGGCAGGCAGATCCAGCTTGGTCGCGTCCCCGTCCCGGAAGGAAATGCAGTCCGCCACCCCGGCCTTCCGGGCATTGGCCATGGACAGGGACACGCACTTGGGATCGTTGTCGGAGCCAAGGATCTGGTATTTGCCGTGGTATTCCCGGTCTTTTGCCTCCGTGCGCACGTCTCCCCAAATTTTAGGATCCACCCACGCAAACGCTTCCGCCGCGAACCGCCGGTTCAAGCCCGGCGCCCGGTTTTTCGCAATCAGCGCCGCCTCGATGGGGATGGTTCCGCTGCCGCAGAAGGGATCCCAGAGAAATTCCCTGCCCCGGTAGCGGGTCAGCTGCACCATGGCAGCAGCCAGCGTCTCCCGCAAGGGCGCGTCGTTGCCCTGTGCCCGGTAGCCCCGCTTGTGAAGCCCCTCGCCGGTGGTATCGAGGTATAGCTGCACACGGTCGTTCATAATGGAAAACTGAAGCTGATATTTCGCCCCGGTTTCCGGCAGCCAGCTTACGCCGTATTTCTCTCCCAGCCGTCTGGAAGCGGCTTTTTTCACGATGGCCTGACAGTCCGGCACGCTCATCAGTTGGCTGTTCAGGCAGTGACCCTTCACGGGAAACGCGCCGTCTTTCGGGATAAAATCCTCCAGATTTGCCTTGTATACGCCCTGAAACAGCTGCTCAAAGGTAGTTGCTCTAAAGTCCGCCAGCACCAGCAGTACCCGCTCGCCGGTGCGCAGGCACACGTTGGCCTTCGCCAGCGCCCGGGCATCGCCGGAAAACAGCACCCGACCGTTTTCCACCCGGACGTTCTCCAGATTCAAATGCCGTAATTCGTCGCCGGCAATGCCCTCCAACCCGAACAGGGTGGGGACGGAAAATTCATAAGTTGACATAATACCTCCATGAAGCTTCCCCTTGAGGGGGAAGGTTTTATGGCAAAATCTTCTTCGCCTTGATGTAGCGCTCCTCTTCCGAGAAGATGCAGCCACAGTACTTCTGCATATAGAAGCTGTGCTCCCGGGCGAAGGCCTGTCCCTCCTTAAAATACGGGCGAAAATCCCGGTACAGGAACTGGACGCCGTACTCCGCCGCCGCCCGCTCCGCCGTTTCCCGCATCAGCTCGTGATTCTGATAGGGGCTGATGAACAGGGAGGACGTAAAGCTGTCGAAGCCCCCTTCGGCAGCCTGCCGGGCGGTTTCAAACAGACGCATTTCGTAGCACTTGACGCAGCGGTGAGGAATGTCCTCCGCCACCGCCCGGACAAAGGGACGCAGACCATAGTCGTTTTTCACGATCAGGGGCAATTCAATTTCCTGTGCGTATTCCTGCAGGCAGTTGCGCCGGGCGCGGTACTCCGTGACGGGGTGGATGTTGGGATTATACCAGAAGCCCACCACCTCCAACCCATCGGTGCGCAGAATATCAATGGGACGATTGGCGCAGGGTGCGCAGCAAATGTGTAAAAGGGTTTTCATAAAAGCCTCCAAGCAAGGGGATTGGGTTATTATAGCACGAAAAGGGCAGCAATGCCAATGCTGCTCATTTTACATTCTGCATTCCAGCATTTTTCCAATCACGCCGTCCCGGTAAATGCCGGTGACGGTGACGGTGCGGATTTCGTTGTGGAGGTTCTCGCCCGGCGCGTAGACCTTCACATAGTTGGGTGCGTGGCCGGTGTAATACTCCCCGTCGCTTTCCTCAAAGAGCACTTCCAGCTGTTTTCCCACCAGGCGCTCCCGGTAGGCCTTGCTCATTTCCTCCGCCACGGCAATGGCCGCCCGGCTCCGGGCTTCCTTAGTGGCGTTGTTATGCTGGCCGGGCATCTTGTCGGCCGGAGTGCCGGGACGGCGGGAATAGGGGAAGATGTGCATATCCGCGAAGGCACACTTGCGAATGAACGCAAGGCTTTCGGCGAATTCCTCCTCCGTCTCTCCGGGAAAGGCCACAATCATGTCCGTGGTCACGGCGCACTCCGGGAAAAATTTCCGCAGCAGCGTCACGCTCTCATAGTACCGGGCGGTATCGTATTTCCGCTTCATCCGCTGCAATACCGTATCGCTGCCGGACTGCAGGGACAGGTGGAACTGGGGGCAAAGGTTCGGAAACACGCTGAGCCGGCGGCAGAAGTCCTCGGTCACCACTCTTGGCTCCAGCGAGCCCAGCCGCACCCGAAGCGCCGGCACCGCTTTGCATATGGCTTCAATCAGCACCGTGATCTCCGGCTTTCCCGGCAGGTCGGCACCCCAGCCGGCAATCTCGATGCCGGTGAGCACGATTTCCCGGTAGCCCCGCCGGGCAAGCTCCTTTGCCTGCTCCACTGCCAACTCCAGCGGCGCAGAACGAATGGGGCCGCGGGTATAGGGGATGATGCAATAGGTGCAGAAGTTCACGCAGCCGTCCTGCACCTTCAGCATGGCGCGGGTGCGTTCCTCCAGACCGCCCGCGGGCAGGCACTCAAATTCCCGGCGGCGCAGAGCGTTGTCCACCTGTTCCAGATGGGAATGGGCTTGCGCGGCAGCAAGGAGCATCTCCACGAATTCCTGCCGCCCACCCGAACCGCCAATCACGTCGATGCCCAGCGCCCGGACGGCTTCCGGGTCGTGCTGGGAGTAACAGCCGCACACAGCAATTACCGCATTGGGATTGTCCCGGCGGCACCGGCGGATCACCGCCCGGTTTTTCTTGTCCGCCACCGCAGTGACGGAGCAGGTGTTGATTACATAGCCGTCGCAGACCCCCTCAAAGGAGCCGATTTCGTGCCCCTTCTCCAGCAGCAGCCGCTCCATCGCCTGCGTCTCATACTGATTTGTCTTGCAGCCCAAGGTATAGAACGCGAATTTCATTGTCAAAACCACCAATATTTTTCATGAGTTATTGTATTAATCGTCCAAACCGCCAGTTGCTTTTTGCCAAAAAAACGCTATAATATTTTACAGTTCCCAATTGGCGGCAAGCCGGAGTCGATCCGTGACCTTTGCTCCCCATTATACACGACAAACCAAACTTTGTACAGTTGGAGGGCGAGATTTATGAAAGAATTTTGGATTCGGCTTAACAGCATGGACGATGTGGAGGAGTTCGTCGCGCTGGCGACCTCCCGTGCGTTCCCCATCTGTGTTCGGGACGAGCAGCACAAGATTCGCGGCGGCAGCTTCATGGAAATGTTCTGTCTGGACTTCTCCCGGCCTCTGCGGGTAGTCGCCCAGTGCTCCGATGAAGAGCTGGCTGAGTTGTGCGCCGATGCCCAGAAGTTTCTGGTCGAATAAATATGGCTCTAGTAGCACCGTCCTGGGAATACCCGGGGCGGGTTTTTTTATAGTGGGAAGGTGAGGGTTGGCATCATTTTCAACGCCTGTTTGGTTCCATTCCGAAGGGACAACATGCCTATCGGCTGTTTTTCCGTGCTGCAAAATTGACTTTCTGTCCTTCCCATGGTATCATAATCCGGTATTCTTCAGGAGGAATCTGCCATGTCCTTTTTTTACTACATTCTGTTCGTTGCCGGCATCGTCGCCGCTGACCAGATCACAAAATACTTAACAGTTCTTTATATTCCCAACTTAGGTGCTCAGCCTCTGATTCCGGGTCTGCTGCAAATTTCCTATGTCCAGAACACCGGTGCTGCCTTCTCCTCCTTTGAAGGGCAGCAGTGGCTGTTTACCCTGATTTTTGTGGCGTTCACCATTCTGATTTTCTACGAATACTTCAAAAAGCCCCTGGGCTTTACCACCTTGGAACGCTGGTGCATCGCCGCCATCTACGGCGGCGGCCTGGGGAACATGGTCGACCGGGTGCGTCTTGGTTATGTGGTGGATATGATCGAAACCACCTTTATCGATTTCCCTGTCTTTAATGTAGCCGACTGCTTCATCACCTGCGGCTGCGTTCTGCTGATGGTTCACCTGTTTCTGTTTCACAAGGACTTCTGGAAGGAGAAGAAATGACCCTGTTTGCCGATATTCCCGGGGAGCGGCTGGACGCCTTTCTCGCCCGGAGCGTTCCGGATTTCAGCCGCAGCGCCGCCCAGAAGCTCATTGAAAGCGGTCAGGTGCTGCGCTGCGGAAAACCCGGCAAGAAAAACGACAAATTAAAAGTGGGCGACGCAGTGGAGTACACCATTCCGGAACCCAAAGCCGTGGATATTGCGCCCCGGGAGATGCCGCTGGATATCGTATATGAGGACGATGATCTGCTGGTTATTAACAAGCCCAAAGGACTGGTGGTGCACCCCGCCGCCGGGCATCCCGACGACACGCTGGTGAACGGCCTGCTCTACACCCTTGGGGATGATCTGTCCGGCATCAACGGCGAGCTGCGCCCCGGTATCGTCCACCGGATTGACAAGGACACCTCCGGACTGCTGGCGGTTGCCAAAAACGACTATGCCCACACCATGCTTGCCAGCCAGCTGAAGGATCACTCCATGGCGCGCACCTACGAGGCAATTGTCTGCGGCGTGATGAAGGAGGACAGCGGCACCGTGGACGCCCCTATCGGACGGCATCCCACCGACCGGAAGAAAATGTGCGTGACCCAGCGCAATTCCAAGCCGGCGGTCACCCACTGGGAGGTCATCCGCCGCTACCGGGGCTACACCCACATCCGCTGCAAGCTGGAGACCGGGCGCACCCACCAGATTCGGGTGCACATGGCCTACATCGGCCACCCCATTCTGGGAGACACGGTTTACGGACACAAAAAACCGGAATTGGGGCAGTCCAGCCAGTGCCTCCACGCGGGCGTGCTGTGCTTTGCCCACCCGAGGGACGGTCACCCCGTGATGGTGTTCGCCGACCTGCCCCAGTATTTTAAGGATGTTCTGGAAAAATTGGAGAAGATGGGATAACTATGGATTTTTCGGACGTTTTGCTCACCGTGGATTACGACCGCACCCTGACCGCCCCGGACTCCACCATCCCGGTTCGGAACCTGGAAGCCATCCGGGACTTCATGGCGCAGGGCGGTGCCTTCACCGTCAATACCGGGCGCAGCGTACCCATGACCCGGGCATTCCGGGATATTGTGCCGGTCAACGCACCGCTGCTGCTGTACAATGGCTCGGCTGCCTATGATGTGAAAACCGGCCGGCTGGAATTCTGCCACGAGATCCCTCTGGATCTGTGGGAAACCGTAAATACCTGCCGGGCGCTGCTGCCCGATCTGACCGTAGAGGTGCAGGGACTGGACGCCCACTACACCTGCCCGGAAAATCCCGCTTGGGAAGCTTACTGCCGGCGGCAGCAATGCGCCTGCCGGTTCGCCCGCCCGGGAGAGGATCTTGGCACGTTTTTGAAGTTCTCCATCTACGGGCAATTCAAGGACGATACCGTAGACAGTCTGTTTCACGGAACGGCGGAGGAAGTGCGGCGCATGGATGCGGCGGGTGCCCTGCTCCGGGAGACCTTTGGCGAAAGCTGCGAGGTGTTCCGCGCCGCAGCCAGAATCATCGATGTTCACGCCAAGGGCGTGAGCAAAGCCCGCGCCGCCCGGGAACTGCAGCAGCGGCTGGGGCGGAAAATTCTGGTGTGCGCAGGCGACGCGGACAACGATCTTTCCATGATGCGGGATGCAGATTTTGCCTTTGCACCCGCAGACGGGCACATCGCCTCCCAATTTCCAACGGTATGTAACTGTGCCGACGGCGCGGTTGCGGACGTGATTTCCGAAAAAATTCCCGAGATTCTAAAAAATATCGGTTGACAATCCGGCACACGTATGGTAAAATTCTCTGGCTGAAACAGCTGTAGGCAGAGACTTGCGGGTGTAGTTCAATGGTAGAACACCAGCCTTCCAAGCTGGATACGCGGGTCCGATTCCCGTCACCCGCTCCATGAAATGCGCCAGTAGCTCAGCTGGATAGAGCAACTGCCTTCTAAGCAGTAGGTCGGGGGTTCGAGTCCCTCCTGGCGTGCCACATTTCTTTGGTACTCCTATGGAGGCGCACCGCACCAAAAGCTTGTATCAGGTTGCAGGGACTCGAACCATCTGAATGCAACAGTCCTGTGGGCTGTTGCTTGCGAGGGCTTGACCGAGCAACTCCTTAATTTGACAAGTCCCTCCCGGCAGGTCGTTCAGCAAATTGAATATGGTGGATATGGCCTAGTTGGCTAAGGCGTCAGATTGTGGCTCTGAAGATCGTGGGTTCGAGTCCCATTATCCACCCCATAAAAAATAGACATCCCTCTGGGATGTCTATTTTTTATGGAATGGATGCAGGACTCGAAAAGCCCGACCCGGCGTCAGCCGGGGAAGAAACAGTCCGGTGGACTGTTTCTTAGGGCGCGGGAGAGTCCCCGCGCGGCAGGGCACAGTTCGTAGGACTGGGAACTGCCGTGCGGCTTTCCGGTATGCCATCCCTCTGGGATGGCTATTTTTTTATGGAATGGATACGGGACTCTCCCGCGCGCCTCCGGGAAATCATACCGGAAGATATAAACAAGCCTTTAATTTTTCTTGAATTCTCCGGTTAGGGCTGGAACTTTTGTCCCCGTTATGGTATACTTGGCGTAAGTGTATGTTGCCAGAGTATGGGAATAGGTTGAAACGGAGAAAAGACTATGCTGGAATTATTGGCTCCCGCCGGTTCTATGGAAGCGCTGCGGGCGGCGGTGCAGAATGGCGCCAACGCTGTGTATCTGGGCGTAGGGAATCTGAACGCCCGTCAGAGCGCAAAAAACTTTACCCCGCAGACCCTTGTGGACGCGGTGAAATACTGCCATATCCGGGGCGTTGAGGTACATCTGACGCTGAACACCCTTGTCTCCGACCGGGAGATGAAGGAAGCTGCAGAACTGATTCGTCACGCGGCGCAGAATAATATTGACGCCTTTATCGTGCAGGATCTGGGCGTGGTGCAGCTGTGCCGCCAGATTGCGCCCCATATTCCTGTCCACGGCTCTACCCAGATGACCGTCCATTCCCTGTCCGGTGTGCAGCTGTGCGCCGCCATGGGGCTTAGCCGCGTGGTGCTGAGTCGGGAGCTGAGCCGGGAAGAGATCCGCTACATCTGTGCCAATTCCCCCATTGAAATCGAAGTGTTTGTCCACGGGGCGCTGTGTATGTGTTACAGTGGACAGTGCTACCTGTCCTCCGCCATCGGCGGGCGTTCCGGCAACCGGGGTCGCTGCGCCCAGCCCTGCCGCCAGAGCTACGGCTACACCCACTGGGAGGAAAAGTACCCCCTGAGTCTGAAGGACAATTGTCTGATCCACTACTTATCCGAGCTTCAGACTATGGGCGTAGCATCCATCAAGCTGGAAGGCCGGATGAAGAAGCCGGAGTATGTAGCCACCGTCACCGCCGTGTACCGCAAGGCACTGGACGAGGGGCAGGTCACCCGTCCCATGATGGAAGCGCTGATGACCGCCTTCAACCGACAGGGCTTCACCGATGGCTACTACACCAGCCGGGTGGATCGGAAAATGTTCGGCGTTCGTCAGGACACCCGGGAGGATCCCCAATGGCTTCAGGCTGCCCGGCAATCCTTTGAAGCGGGCGAAACGCAACTGGTGGATCTGAAATTCCGGGCGGTAGTCACCGTGGACGGCAGCAGCCTCACCGTTACCGACCCGGAGGGACGCACCTGCACGGTGCCCGGCCCCCGTCCGGAGTTGGCACGGAATCTGCCCCTCACCGGAGAAATGCTCGCCCAACGGGTTGCCAAAACCGGCGGCACGCCCTACCGTTGCATAGAGGTGCGCACCCGGGTAGATCCGGGACTGATTATCTCCGCCGCCGCCATCAACGCCATGCGCCGGGATGCCCTGAACCAGCTGACTGCCCTGCGCGCCCGCCGGGAAGAGCACCCCATCCGGCAGCCCAAGCCGGTGCCGGATTACAAAGGCTCCAAAGATCTGCCCGGTCTGACCGTTCAGGTCACCACCCGTGAGCAGCTGACTCCGGAGCTTCTGAACTCCGAAACCGCCATGCTCTATGTGCCAATGCACATTCTGGCGGAGGACGCTGCCATGACCGCCCGGCTGGTGCAGCGGGGACGGTTGGCCGTCGCTTTGCCGAGAATCGTCCACGACGGGGAGATGCCCAAGCTGAAGAAGGCTCTGGCCGCCCTGCGGGAACTGGGGGTCAGGCACGCGCTGGTTGGCAATCTGGGGCTGCTGGATCCCGTCCGGGAGGCCGGAATGCACATTCACGGAGATTTTGGTCTGAATATCTACAATTCCGCCGCCATGAACGTGCTACGTTCTCTGGAGGTCACCTCCGCCACGGTCAGCTTCGAGATGACCCTGCCTCAGATTCGGGACTTAAGCAAAGCGGTCAATGCGGAAATCATCGCCTACGGGCGGCTGCCCCTGATGGTGACGGAGCACTGCCTGATCCGGAACCGCACCGGCGAATGCACCTGCCATTTAGGCTCCACCAAGCTGACGGACAAGACCGGCGCGGAATTCCCCATTATCCGGGACGGCGACAGCTGCCGCAGCGTCCTGCTCAACGGAAAGAAACTCAGCTGGCTGGATCGTCAGGACGATCTGGCAAAGCTGGGAGTCTGGGCCGTCCGGCTGTACTTCACCACGGAAAACGCCCGGGAGGTCAACCGGGTGCTGGAGGACTACCTGAATCCCGAACCCTTCGACCCCGGCGCCTGCACCAGGGGGCTGTATTTACGAGGGGTGGAATAACGCGAATTCACAATTGGCAGTTGACAATTATTCCTGAAAGGAACTACCATGATGCAACTGATTTTAGCCTCCGGTTCTCCCCGGAGAAAAGAACTTTTAGGGCTGTTCGGCATTCCCTTTGCGATCCGGGCGGCGGATATTGACGAAACCATGGACGAAAGCAAGCCGCCCTTTAACGAGGTGGCACGGGTCAGCCGGTTAAAGGCGCTGGCCGTTCCCCGTCAGCCGGAGGACGTGGTGATTGCGGCGGATACCATCGTGGTCTGCGCCGGAAAGGTGCTGGGCAAGCCCCACAGCCGGGAGCAGGCCGCCGATATGCTGCGGCTTCTGTCCGGCCGGGAGCATCAGGTGATGACCGGCTGCACCGTGGCGCGGGGCGACACGATCCGCACCTTCACCGAGGTGACCGAACTGCATTTCCGCCCTCTGGAGGAGCGGGAGATTGCACGCTACGTCGCCACCGGGGAGCCTATGGACAAAGCCGGCGCCTACGGCATTCAGGGCGGCGCGGCGCTGTTCTGCGAAAAAATCGTGGGCGATTACTATAATGTGATGGGACTTCCCGTGTGCCGCCTGTGGCAGGTACTGCGGGAGCTGGCTCCCGAGATCCTGGAGGAGGCTTTATGAGGAATCTGTTCAGTACCAAAATCAAGATCATTCTGATTGTTGCGGCGCTGCTGACAGTCATTCTGACCATTATCAGCGGAATTACCAACACCAGTATCGTGGATCTGGCGGTAAAGGGCGCGCTGGCACCCTTCCGGGCTGCCGCTACCGCCCTGACCACCACGGCAGAAAAATACTACGGCTATATGTTCCGCTATGAAGCTCTGGCCGCAGAAAACGAAGTGCTGAAGCGTCAGATTGCCGAAATGGAGGATACCGCCCGTCAGGCGGAGTCCGTTGCCCGTGAGAATCAGCGTCTGCGCAAGGCAATGAACCTGCAGGAGACCCATGAGGACTATGTGCTGGTGGACGCCTATATCATCGGCTGGAACTCCAGCGACTGGGAAAATACCCTGACCATCAACCGGGGCACCAACTCCGGCATTCAGAAGAATATGTGCGCCATCACGGAAAACGGCGAAGTGGTGGGACTGGTGACCGAGGTGGGCATCAACTATGCCGAGGTCACCACCATTCTGGACTCTACGCTGGAAATCTCCGGCACCATTGCCTCCTCCGGCTACAACGGCATGGTCAAGGGCGGCTACATCAACGGCCACGAAACCCTGCTGCAGATGAACTATCTGCCCTCCGCCGCCATCATCCGAAACAAGGAACAGGTGGTGACCTCCGGTTCGACTGTGTATCCCCGGGGTCTGATCATGGGCAACATTGTGGACGCCGGCTTTGAAGAGACCGGCATCGCCAAGTATGCCCTGCTGGATCCCGCAGCGGAAATCAGCTCTCTGGAGCAGATTTTCATTATCACCCAGTATACCACCGAAGCCCAGGCTCCTGCGGCTTCCAACTCCACAGCGGAGGAAACGGAGCCGGCTCAGGCCACCACCGTTCCGGAAACCTCCCCTGAGGGCGGTTTCGGCTAAGGAGAGACGTCATGGCTGAAAAGAAGAAACGGCGCGCATCCGGCCGCAGGCCGAAAACGCGCACGCTGACGGAGATGTACCGCCAGCGGAAAGCCCGGCGCGCAAACGAATTCCGCCCGGATGCCAACACCGCTACCTGGATGAAAACCCAGCGGCTCACCCGCCTGCAGCGGCTGCGGCTGGCCAAATGGTCACTGTATGCCCTGATCGTGGTGGTATGTCTGGTGGTGCAGGACGTGGTGATGAGCCAGATCCGTATTTTCGGCGCCACCACCGACCTGCCCGTGGCGGCGATCCTGCTGATTACCGTAATCGAGGGCACGGATACGGGCAGTATGTTCGTGCTGATCGCTTCCGTATTTTACTATTTTTCCGGCACCGCGCCGGGCGCCTACTGCGTGGTTCTCATCACGGGGCTGGGCGTGCTGGCCACCATGCTGCGCCAGATGTACTGGCACCGCAGCCGGGGTGCGCTGACGCTGAGCGCCATGATTGCGCTGACACTGTACGAGCTGGGGCTGTTTGTGGTGGGTCTGGGCTACGGCCTGACCTATCCGGGAAGGCTGCATTCCTTCCTTCTCACGGCGGCCATGACCTGCCTCGTCATGATCCCACTGTATTCTCTGGTCAATAAGACCGGCCTGATTGGAGGTAACACATGGAAAGAATAAGCCGTTTTCGGGCTGGCGTATTTCTGGGACTATTCGCTTTTATTTTGCTGCTGTTCGCCATAAAGCTGTTCAATCTGCAGATAATTGAAACTAAGGGCGACACGGACAACACCCAGGTCTACAGCACCATCACCACCGTCCGCGCAGCCCGGGGCGATATTCTGGATCGCAACGGTAACGTGCTGGTAGGCAACCGGGCGTCCTATAACCTGGTGTTCAACCACTACGTCACCAAATCCAACCCCAACTGTAACCAGGCGCTATTCGATCTGGTTCAGAAGTGCCGGGAGCTGGGCATCACCTACTCCGACCATTTCCCTGTGTCCGCCACCCGCCCCTTCACCTACACTCTTACGGAATTCAACACCTCCTGGCAAAAGAACTTCCAGCTGTTCATGGTGGATCGGGGTCTGGACTCCGACATTACCGCCCCTCTGCTGGTGGAAAAAATGCGTACACGCTACGAGATTCCGGACGAATGGTCTGACGAGGACGCCCGGGCAGTCATCGGCTTCCGGTACGAATTTGACCTGCGTGGTATTACCAACCTGCCCACCTACACCTTCCTGGAGGACGTGACCGACCAGCAGCTGTCCGCCATTCTGGAGCTGAACACTCCCGGCCTGAACGTGGAAGCCTCCACCGTCCGGGAATACCATACCAAGTATGCCGCTCACATTCTGGGCTACCTCGGCGGCATGAACGACGAGCAGTGGAAGGAATATAAAGATCAAGGCTACTCCATGGATGCCAAGGTGGGACAGACCGGTTTTGAGATGGCCTTTGAGGAATACCTCCACGGCATTGACGGCACCCGCTACGACGAAGTTAACAAAGACGGCGCCACCACTATGTCCAAATACACCAAGGAACCCGTCGCCGGCAACAGTGTGGAAACCACCATCGACATCAAGATTCAGGAGGTGGCGGAAAAGGCGCTGGACGAGGTTATGCACAACATCACCGACCCGGAACAGCGCAAAAATGCCGAAGACACTGCCGGCCTTGACGCGGAGGGCGCGGCAGTGATCGTGATGGAGTGCCAGACCGGTAAGATTCTGGCCTGCGCCAGCTATCCCACCTTTAACCTGGCCACCATGTATGAGGACTGGAAGGATATCGAGGCAGACCCGCTGAAGCCCTTCTTTAACCGCGCCTTCGGCGCGGAGTATCCCCCCGGCTCCACCTTCAAGATGTGCTCCCTGATCTCCGCCATGGAGCATCGGAACAAATACGGAGAGTTCATTCTCCCCTACGGCACCACCATTGTGGATAAGGGCGTGTACGATAAGTACGAAGGCTTCTATCCCACCTGTCTTGCCTGGACCTCCGGTCACTTCACCCACGGCGAGCTGGACGGCTCTATGGCACTGTGCTACTCCTGCAACTACTTCTTCTACCAGTTGGGCGACCTGAACAACGAGCAGAATGTGGTAGAAACCTGTGAGGATCTGGGTCTAGGCGTGCCCACCGGCATCGAGCTGGTGGAAAAGACCGGACGGATGAATACCAGCGAAGTCAAGCGGAAAGTCTACGGTTCCGGCGTCAACGGCAACTTCTCCGCAGGCGACCGTATCCTGGGCGCCATCGGTCAGGGCGAAAACCGATTCACCCCTCTGCAGCTGTGTGTCTACGCCTCCACGCTGGCCAACAAGGGCACCCGGATGAAAGCCACCTTCCTGAGCCGGGTGGTGTCCTCGGACTACCGCACCCTGATTAAGGAGAACCAGCCGGAAATCGCCAACCAGCTGGAAATGATGTCCACAACCATCGAAACCTACTGGAACGGTATGCGCTACGTCATCACCAAGCCCGGCGGAACTGCCGACGCCTACTTCGGCGGCCCCGACGATCTGTACCCCGACCGCTGGGCGCTGTCTGACGAGGTTGTGGTCTACGCCAAGACCGGTACCGCCGAGCACGCCTCCCTGGGTTCCGACCACGGTGCGTTTATCTGCTTCTCCCACCGCAAGGACGAGACCCAGCCGGATATTGCCGTGGCGATCTACGGTGAAAAGGTTGCCCACGGTTCCTGGCTGGCGCCGGTAGCCGAGCAGATTCTGCTGAGCTACTACGAAATGGACGCGGCCAGCGAAGTTACCGCCTTTGAAAATCAGGCGGGCTGATCCTACAAAAAACCGGGCGGAACGGGTTCGTTCCGCCCGGTTTCTGCGTCTACCCGGCAAACAGTTCGTCCAGTGTGCCGAAGCGGTAGCCCTCCGCCTTCCATTTTCCGATCAGTTCATTCAAAATCTGGGCGTTGGTTTTGGAGGTGGAGTGGAGCAACACCACCGCCCCATTGTGGGTGCGGGGCAGCAACTTGGCAAAGGCCTGCTCCGGCGTGGGCTGAGAATCGTTATTCCAGTCCACATAGGCAAGGCTCCAGAAGACCGTCTTGTAGCCTAGCTCCTGTGCCATTTTCAGGTTCTCCTCGCTGTAAATCCCCTGAGGCGGGCGATAGTATTTGGCCATCGTCTCCCCGGTGGTCTTCTGGTATAGTTCCTCCAGATCCGTAAGCTCTTTGGAAAAGGCGGCTTTGTCGGACAGCTTGCTCATGTCGTAGTGGTGCATGGTGTGGTTGCCCACGGTGTGCCCTTCCTGCACCATGCGCCGCACCAGATCCGGGTTTTTCTCAATGTAATTGCCCACCAGGAAAAAGGCGGCAGGCACCTCGTTGGCCTTCAGCACATCCAGAATCTGGGCTGTGCAGCCGTTCTCATAGCCCGCGTCAAAGGTCAGATACAGCATCTTTTCTTCCGTGTTCCCAATGTACGCCGCGTCGTACCGGGCAAGCTGGTCACGTCCAGCGTTGCCAATGGGCGGCGCACCCTCCTGCCGGAAGCTCAAGCCCCAGGAGCCGGTTTCCAACGCGCTCCCGGCAAACACGCTGATGGCCACCGTCACGGCTACGGCCAGCGCCAGCAGCAAAATCAAAAGATCCCGTTTCCGCATACCATCCCTCCTGAGACAGGCTATGCTGCCCCGCCGGGAATATTCCGGCTTCCCCTTTGAGGGGGAATGTGCTACAATAGGGTTCAGCAACTCCCCCATGGGGAGAATCGGATCTCCCATGAAAGGAGCCACGCCAATGAAAGAATGCGTCATTTTCTGCGCGGCGGAATGCGACCGCCTTGCCCGACCCCTTTCGCCGGGTGCCTTTGTCATCGCCGCGGACGGCGGACTGCGGCATACCCAACGTCTGGGAATCACCCCTGACGCGGTCATCGGGGATTTTGATTCTCTGGGCTTTACCCCGGAAGGGGCAAACGTGTTCCCGGTGGAGAAGGACGATACCGACGCCATGTTGGCAGTCCGGCTGGGTTTGCGGCGGGGATGTGGGGAATTTCTGATTTACGGCGGGCTGGACGGTCCCCGCCTGGATCACACGATAGCAAACTTCCAAACCTTGCAATTTCTGGCTGACCACGATGCGGCGGGCTATCTGATTGGCAATACAACCATGGTGGCCGTGGTGAAAAACGGCGCAATCCGTTTCCCGAAAGGCTCAGGCGGAACGATTTCCGTATTCTGCATGGGCGCGGACGCCACAGGCGTGACAGAACGGGGATTGTTTTACCCGCTGGAAAACGGTACGCTGACCAGCGGCTTCCCGCTGGGGGTCAGCAACCACTTTACCGGCAGGGAGGCGGAGATTTCCGTGGAAAACGGCAGTCTGCTGGTACTGTGGGATCGGAGAAACGGCTTCCCCGACCGGATGTGAGGAAATGTTATGGTAACCTATGAGCTGAAAAAATCCCCCGGCGTCCCTCTTTACGAAGCGCTGTACCGGTGCATCCGTGGGGACATTCTCTCCGGGAAACTGAAGCCCGGGGAAAAGCTGCCCTCCAAGCGGGCGCTGGCGCAGAATCTGGAAATCAGCAAAATTACCGTGGAAGCCGCCTACAATCAGCTGCTGAGCGAGGGTTACCTACGTTCCGAGGAAAAAGTGGGCTACTTTGTGGAAGCGGTAGAGCGGCCGTCTGTGCGGAATACTCAGGCGGACACCCCTCCGACCCCATCGCCGCAGCCCTGGCTGCTGGATCTGACCGCCAACGGTACGGAGCAGTTTCCCTTCTCCGTGTGGATGAAGCTACAGCGGGAGGTCATGCTGGACTATGGGCAGGCGCTGCTGCGTCCCCTGCCCAATCAGGGCGTGGCTGAATTGCGGCAGGCCATTGCCCAGCATCTGGCGGACTTCCGGGGGATGCACGTAGACCCGGGGAATATCCTCATCGGCGCGGGGACGGACTTTCTGTATAACCTTCTGATCCAACTGCTGGGGAGAGGCAAAATTTACGCTGTGGAAGAACCGGGTTACGGAAAAATCCGCCAGATCTACGCCGCAGGCGGCGTGACCTGCGTCAGCGCGCCCTTGGATGAGCAAGGTGTGATTCCGGGCGCTCTGGCGGGTGCAGACGTGCTCCACTTTTCTCCGTCCCACCACTATCCCACCGGGCTGGTCACGCCGGTGAACCGGCGTCTGGCGCTGCTGGACTGGGCGGGAGACAGCCGGTGGATCATCGAGGATGACTACGACTCCGAATTCCGTTTCGATGCCCATCCCATGCCCGCCATGCAGTCTCTGGACGGCATGGGCCGGGTGATCTATATGAACACCTTCTCCAAAACCCTTGCGCCCTCCATCCGTATCAGCTATATGGTGCTGCCCGCCAGGTTGATGGCGCAGTTTCAGCAGCAGCTGGGCTTCTACAGCTGCACCGTACCCTCCTTTGAGCAGTACACGCTGGCGCGGTTTCTAAGCCGGGGCTATTTTGAAAAGCACATCAATCGGATGCGAAAATCCTATAAAAACCGGCGCAATGCCGTGATTTCCCTGCTGAATCACTGCCCGTTTGCGGAGAAGCTCTCCATTCTGGAGCAGGACGCAGGACTGCATTTCCTGCTGAAGGTAGATACGCCTCTGTCCGACAGGGCTTTGACCGGACTTTTGGCGCAGGCGGGTATCCGGGTGCAGGCGCTGAGCGAATTTTACCACGATTCGCCAGGCATTCAGGGATATCTGGTAGTCAATTATTCCGGCATCCGGGAGGACGCGCTGGAAAAAGCGCTGGGCGCAATCGAAAGTGTTATGTAAATCAAGAATGCCCTTGCGTTTTGAGACAGGGAAGGGTATAATAAGATAATAAGGAACGTATTGACAATTCGATGGGAGGTGACACAATGGCAAGTCGGCAATCGCTTTATCGCGGGTGCTTACTGGGAATGGCAGTAGGAGACGCCATGGGCTACACCGTGGACAACCGCAGCTGGCAGGAGATCCGGGAGGACTACGGCCCCAACGGGCTGCTTGGCTACGATCTGGTCAACGGCTATGCCGATGTTACCTCCTATACCCAGCTGGCGGCATTTACCTGCAACGGCCTGCTGTTCGGTCTGACCCGGGGGCAGCTTAGTGGAAAAATGGCGCCCTACATCAAGTACATCGAGATGAGCAGCCGGGAATGGGCAGCGTCTCAGCGCTCCTGGGGGCGTCCCGCCCGGTGCTACTGCTGGCTGCTGCGCCGTCCGGAGCTGTGTCGCCGGCACTGCATGGACACCCGGATGCTGGACACTCTGAGTCGGGAAGTGCCCTGCTCTCTGGAAAGTCCCGTGAATAATTTTACCGGCCCCGCCGGACTCACCAGCGCCGTGGGCGTGGGGCTGTTCTTCCATCACGATCGGATGGACTGGCGGGAAGTAGCGCGGCTGGGCGCTGAGTCCGTGGCGCTGACCCACGGCAGTCCCACCGCGTTCCTGTCCGGCGCGGTTCTGACCCACATCATCAGTCTGTTGCTGCGCCATCCTGAGGCGCCTCTCAAAAAGGTGTTCCTGGCGGCGGTAGAGGCCATGAAGGAGCAGTTCGGGCACCAGTATTCTCAGGCCTTTGACATTGCCACGCTGGTGCGCCACGCCATGACCTACGCCCAGTCCCCTGACGCCCGACCGGTGGAGGTCATGGAGCAGCTGGGCTGCGAAACGGCGGCGCAGGTACTGGCAGGCGCGGTGTACACCTGTCTTGTGTGTCAGGACGATTTTGACCGGGCGATGATCGTCTCGGTGAACCATTCCGGGCGCAGCGCCGCCGTAGGCGCCATTGTGGGCGCGATTCTGGGGCTGCGCATGGGAGAGGAAGCCCTGCCGGAATTCTATCTGGAATGTCTGGAGCCTGCCGACACCCTGCGGGAACTGGCGGACGACCTGTACACCGGCTGTCCCATGGAGCAGGGGAACAAGCTATTCGATCTGGACTGGGACTACAAATACAACCACGGCGGGCAATAGCGGCAAGTCGCCGTGGACAACGCGTGCCCGGCTCATCCGGATTCGTTACACCCTTGGGCACCGCTCGGTATCGGTGTGTGTTCGTAAGACAGCAACGCCTGAATGATTTGCGAAATCATTTGGGCGTTGCTACCTGTTGGCAAGTGAATCAGTCATATTTCTCTGGGGAACAAGCAGGATATATTTTATCGATGCATGATTGTGCGTTTTTGCCATTGGCGGGTGTAAATGATGCGTAGAGTCCTTTTTCACCATGTAAAGAGAGCATCGGTTGTCTCTCAGCAGCTACGGAAGTATACTGCCAGCAGGAGGTGATTAAATGGATGTGCAAAAGTTTGGTAGCTTTATTGCCGCAACAAGGAAAGAAAAGAATCTGACCCAGGCAGAATTAGCATCTAAATTGCAAGTAACCGATAAAGCAGTGAGCCGTTGGGAAAGGGGGTTAGGATTCCCCGATATAAATACATTGGAACCATTATCTGATGCTTTGGAAATAAGCATTCTGGAATTAATGAGATCCGAAAGAATTGAGACTGACGATATACACTGCGAGGATGCTGCCAATATTATAGCAGATACGCTAAGAGAAGCTGATAGACAGAGGATATTGGAACGAAAGCAGGAAAAAAAACGAATCGCCATGGTTATAGGTTCTACAGCATTACTCTCAGTGGCTGTATTGCTCATGGATAATATAGGATGGTCTTTGCAGAACATAATATTCACAAGCGCCGGTGTAGTGTTTCCGTTAGTATGTGTTCTGGCTTTCTTTGCTTTGACAGTATTAACCATCATTAGGAAACATATGGGAAAGTCTTGCAAACAAATTGGGATTACAGCACTTGTTTTTATTGGTATACTGGTAGCGATGGCGATTTTCCTCTTCATATTGGGTATGATGGCATTTCCAAGTCAAAACTAAAAATGTAGTCGTCCCTACAGTGCGTGAATAAGCCGCAAAGCGGCTTATTCAGCAGACATTACTAAAGAACCCACCTAATTTGATTTCGCCGTGGTGTTGCGCCAGCATAAAACCGCTTTAGGAACGAAAGGCGTACTTCTTCTATAGTATCGTGCGTCCTTTGCGCTTCATTCTCCACCAACAAGTTTGAAGATTGGGCGTGAGAAGATCCTCCGTATGATCGAACCATACGGAAGATTCACTGTTTTACGGATACTGCGCCGGATTCATGCTGCTATACCTCGCAAATGTGGCAACGCCGCAGACAATGCGTGCCCGGGTTAGCTGCTCCCCCCCGAGGGTGAAGGTCATAACAAAAAGCTGTCATTGCGGATTTAGGGATCCTGCAATGACAGCTTTTTATCGGATTAAATTCGCTTCAGGGGCTGGGAATTGTCCTGCGCCAAAAGGAGATCGGTGATGATATCGTTGCTCACCAGATAGCCCTTCGGGGTCAGTACCCACCGGCCGGTATCCGTTTGCGTTGCGTGGAACAGCCGGCGCTGCTTTTCCAGCACCTCCTCCAGCGGATCAAAGGGCAGCAGAAAGGTCTTTTCGTACTCCTGCCGCTCAATGCCCAGGCTGGTACGCAGCCGCAGCATCAGATATTCTCCGGCACGCTCCCGCATGGGAATCTCCTGCAGATCCTCCATAATGTCACCGCCGTCCCGGATGCCGGCAATGTAGGCCTGCAGATCCCGCTTCAGGGTGTACCGCTTCCCGGCAAAATCCGAACTGGCGCTGGGGCCGAAGCCCAGATACTCCCCGCCGGTCCAGTATTTCATGTTGTGCCGGGACATCAGCCCCTTCCGGCAGAAGTTGGAAATCTCATACTGCCGGAAGCCCCTGCCCCGCAATGTCTCCACAGCGGCAAGATACATATCCGCCTGAGTGTCGTCATCCGGCAGATTCAGCACGTCCTTCATTTCCGCGAAGGGGGTACCGTCCTCAATTTTCAGGGCGTAGCAGCTGATGTGCTCCGGGTTCAGGCGCAGCACGTTATCCAGCGTTGCCGTCCAGTCCAGCACATCCTGCCCCGGCAGACCGTACATGAGATCCACATTGATGTTGCGGAAGCCCGCCTTGCGCAGACGCTGGTAGGCGGTCACCGCCTGAGCGTAGGTGTGGGGGCGACCCAGCTTTTTCAGCATCTCGTCGTCGTCGGACTGGATGCCCAGACTCACCCGGTTGAAGCCCTCGGCGCGAAGCCGGTGGAGCAGCCGGTCGGAAACGGAGTCCGGATTGCACTCAAAGGTGATCTCCGCGTTGTTATCTACGTCAAAGTTCCGGCGGATGGCCGTCAGAATCACCGCCATGCCGTCGGCGCCGAAGAAGCTGGGCGTGCCGCCGCCGAAATAGACGGTATCCACCTTGTAACCCGGCGCCAGCTCGCCGGCCTCCTTGATGTGGTCGCACACCGCGTCCAGATAGCCGTCAAAGAGGTTGTCCTCCTTGGTGGCGAGGGAATAGAAGTCGCAATACTGGCACTTGCTGCGGCAGAAGGGAACGTGTACATAAATTCCCAACGGTGTCTTGTCGGGACGTTTTGTAAGAATAGGCATGGAGCTACCTCCGATCGTGGGATAATTGACAATTGGAATCAGTCATCGTCCAGCTTCAGGACGGCCATAAACGCTTCGCTGGGCACGGACACGGTGCCGAAGGTACGCATCCGCTTCTTGCCCTCCTTCTGCTTTTCCAGCAGCTTCTTCTTGCGGGTGATATCGCCGCCGTAGCACTTGGCAAGCACGTCTTTGCGCAGCGCCTTGATGGTCTCCCGGGCGATGACTTTGCCGCCGATGGCCGCCTGAATGGGAATCTCGAACTGGGCGCGGGGAATGTTTTCCTTGAGCTTTTCACAAATCTTCCGTGCCCGGGGGTAGGCGTTGTCCGCAAAGAGGATGAAACTCAGGGCGTCCACAATTTCGCCGTTGAGCAGAATGTCCAGCTTCACCAGCCGGCTGGGACGGTAGCCGATGAGTTCGTAGTCCAGACTGCCGTAGCCCCGGGTGCGGGACTTCAGGGCGTCGAAGAAGTCGTAAATGATCTCGTTCAGGGGCATTTCATAGTGCAGCTCCACCCGGTTGGCGTCCAAGTACACCATATCCTTGAATTCGCCCCGGCGGTTCTGACACAGATCCATAATGCTGCCCACATACTCCTGAGGGGCAATCAGGTTCACCTTGGCAAAGGGTTCCTCTGCCAATTGGATATCGGCGGGGTCGGGGTAGTCCAGAGGCGTGTAGACCAGCATGGTTTCGCCGTTGGTCTTCGTCACCCGGTAAACCACGTTGGGAGCAGTGGTAATCAGATCCAGATTGTATTCCCGTTCCAGGCGCTCCTGAATGATTTCCATATGCAGCAGCCCCAAAAAGCCGCAGCGGAAGCCGAAACCCAGAGCGATGGAGCTTTCCGGCTCGTAGGACATGGAGGCATCGTTCAGCTTCAGCTTTTCCAGCGCGTCCCTCAGATCCTGATATTTCGCGCCGTCGGCGGGGTAGATACCGGAGAACACCATGGGCTGCACCTGCCGATAGCCGGGCAGCGGCTCCGCTGCGGGGTCTTCCACGCCGGTGATGGTATCGCCCACCCGGGTGTCCGCCACGGTTTTGATGGAGGCGGTGACATAGCCCACCTCGCCTGCGCCAAGAGCCTCCCGGGGCACAAGGCCGGTGGCACTCATATTCCCCACTTCCACCACCTTATATACCGCACCGGTGGCCATCATTTTGATATCCATACCGGGCTTCACCGTGCCCTGCTTGACGCGGATATACGCGATGACACCCCGGTAGGAATCGTACTGGCTGTCAAAAATCAAAGCCTGCAGCGGCGCTTCCCGGTCGCCGCCGGGGGCAGGTACGTCCCGGACGATCATTTCCAGCACGGCATGGATGTTGATGCCGTTCTTCGCGGAAATCTCTGGGGCATCCTCCGCGGGGATGCCAATAATATCCTCGATTTCTGCCTTCGCCTCGGCAGGGCGGGCTGAGGGCAGATCGATTTTGTTGATAACCGGCAGCACCTCCAGCCCTGCGTCGATGGCCAGGTAGGTGTTTGCCAGCGTCTGGGCTTCCACGCCCTGAGACGCGTCCACCACCAGCACCGCGCCCTCGCAGGCGGCAAGGCTGCGGGAGACCTCGTAGTTAAAGTCCACATGGCCCGGGGTGTCGATCAGGTTCAGGCAATATACCTGTCCGTCGTCGGCGGTATAGTGCAGCGTAACGGCGGTTGCCTTGATGGTAATGCCCCGCTCCTTTTCCAGCTCCATGGAGTCCAGCATCTGCTCGGCGTGGATGCGCTGGTCGATGGCATCACACTGCTCCAGCAGGCGGTCTGCCAACGTGGACTTGCCGTGATCGATGTGGGCGATAATGGAAAAATTGCGGATTTTGGAAAGTTCGGTCATAGATGATACCTCGAATGGAGTGTCATTGCGAACCAGTGGCGCTCCGCGCAGCGAAACAGAAATGATTGCCAACGGCAATCATACCATAATGTTGCTTTCGTCACTTTGCTCCTCGCAATGACATACTTTTGGGAAGCCAATAGGGCACATAACGTCATTTTTCTTATTATAGCGAATTTTTGGCAAAAAGTAAACTGTATGTTTTCCCGAAATCAGGGGAAAGCTGTCTGTGGGATCCAGCGGAGCTTCCCAAAAGCAAAAATCCTGATTTTTCCCCCTTGCCAAGCGGCAGAAAATGGGGTATAGTTTAACAGGATGAGAAAAAGTAGTAAGTTTTACATAAATAAGAGGGGTATCGCGATGAGCACACCGAAGAAGGAAAATACCAACGTGGAAGAGGTTCAGGCTGCGCTTCAGGCTCTGATCGCGCAGGGAAAGAAGGACGGCATGATCCGCCTGTCCGATCTGAATGCTCAGCTGGAAAAACTTCAGCTTTCTCCCGATAAAATTGAAGAGATTTATGACCGCTTTGAGGCTATGAACATTCCTCTGGTTACCTCGGATCTGGATCTGGTGGACGACACGCTGCCCATGGACGACGGGGATATTGACTTGACCGGTCTGGAGGAAGAAGAACTGGTAGATCCGGTAGATCTGGCCGCGGAATACTCTCTGGACGATCCTGTGCGGATGTATCTGAAGGAAATCGGTCAGATCAAGCTGCTATCCGCCGAGGAGGAAGTGGAGCTTGCCAAGCGGGTATCGGAGGGCGATCAGGAAGCCAAAAACAAGCTGACGGAAGCCAACCTCCGGTTGGTGGTGTCCATCGCCAAGAAATACTCCGGACGGGGTCTGCACATTCTGGATCTGATTCAAGAGGGCAATACCGGTCTGATTCGCGCAGTCGATAAGTTCGACTGGACAAAGGGAAACAAATTCTCTACATATGCCACCTGGTGGATCCGGCAGGCCATCACCCGTGCCATTGCGGATCAGGCTCGTACCATCCGGGTTCCGGTGCATATGGTAGAGGTTATCAACAAGGCAACCCGTTGCAACCGTAAGCTGGTGCAGGAATTGGGCAGAGAACCCACCGTGGAGGAAATCGCCAAGGAGCTGAACCTGCCCGTGGAGAAGATCATCGAGGCCAACCGCACCGCCGCCGACACGTTGTCTCTGGACACCCCCGTTGGCGACGAAGAGGACACCTCCATCGGCTCCTTCGTGGAGGACGAGCGTACTCCCGGCCCCGCCGACGCCACCTCCAACGCCCTGCTTGCCGAGGCTTTGAAGGAAATTCTGGACACCCTGACCGAACGGGAAGCCGACGTGCTGCGGATGCGTTTTGGTATGTACGATGGGCGCACCCACACACTGGAGGAAGTAGGTCAGATTTTCGGTGTCACCCGGGAACGGATCCGCCAGATCGAAAACAAAGCCATCCGGAAGCTGCGCCACCCCAGCCGCGCCAAAAAAATCCGCGATTTTTACTGCTAATCACTGTCCCCGGATTCCACATGGAATCCGGGGACATTTTGTATCCCATGCACAGAAAAACTGCCGGCAGTCCGAAGACCGCCGGCAGAATTTTTAGGGAAATTAGCCGATGGTGGTGTGCATGAAGTACTTGAAGCCCAGGGGGTTGGAGAAGAAGCCCTGAACAGAGGAATCAACCATATAGATGTCGGTGTAGAAGTACAGAGGCACAATGCAGCCGGTGCTCATCAGCAGATCCTCGGCGCGGTGCATCAATTCGTAACGCTTGGCGTTGTCGGTGCAGGTCTTGATGAGGCCGATGATCACATCATAGGTCTCAGCCCAGGTGCCGTCCACCACGTTGACATCGTAGCCCAGGTCGGTCAGATCCAGGCTGTAGGCAGCCACATTCTTGTTGGCACCCTTACCGAACTGGACGTCGTTGT
>JAXEAK010000094.1:0-9890 GCA_034094395.1 Faecousia sp. | reverse complement strand
ACCCTTACCGAACTGGACGTCGTTGTTGCCGGAGGAGGTCACCCACATATCCAGGAAGGAAATGGGATCATTGTAGTCAGCCAGCCAGCCGTTACGGGCAACGGAGAAGTCGCCCTGCTTACGGGTGTTCAGGAAGGTATTCCACTCCTGGTTCTCCAGGTTCATGGTGATGCCAACAGCCGCCAGAGCGGAGGACAGGTACTCACCGATGGCCTTGTGACCCTCAGAGGTGTTGTACAGGTAAGTCAGGGTGGGGAAATTGGTGAACATACCGGTGGACTCGTCGTAGTCGTAGTACTTCTTCAGAGTCTCGATAGCGGTCTCGTAGTTGGACTCGTAAGCGTCCTCGGACACATCATAGTAGCCGTAGAAGCCGTCGTTGTGACCGGCGTTCTGATAGAACTGAGAGCCATCCGCGTCGGTCATACCCATGGCAACGAAGGAGGAAGCAGGCACCTGACCGGCCTGACCGATCTCCTCAACAATGTAGTTGCGGTCGAACAGCAGGTCGATGGCGTTCCGGATCTCAGCCTTGGCCTTCTCTGCCTCCGCACCGGTCAGGCCGGAGCCAGCAGGCAGGATATCCTCGTTGATGTTCCAGCAGACATAGTAGGTGCCGATCTGACCCTCAACCTTGAACTCATCGGGATAGTTCTCCTTCAGAGCGGGGATCTCGTTGGTGGGCACGTCGTCGATCAGCTGCCACTCGCCGTTCTTGAAGTTGGACAGCATATTGTTGTTGTCGTCGGAGAGATAGAACACGATCTTATCCATGGTGACGTTGTCGGCATCATAGTAGTTGGGGTTCTTCTCGACGGTAATGGTAGAGTTGTGCACCCAGCCAGTCATGGTGTAAGCACCGTTGCTGACATAGGTGGAAGGATCGGTAGCCCAAGCCTCGTTGGCGACCACGTCCTCACGGACAGGGAAGTAGGTGGGGAAGGCCATCAGTTCGTTCCAGTAGGCAACCGCGTTGTTCAGGGTCACGACCAGAGTCTTGTCGTCGGTGGCTTCCACAGCCAGGTCATCGGGGTAGCCCTTGATGACCTCGAACATATAACCGTAGTCGGCGCCCAGAGCAGTGGATGCGGCGCGCTTCCAGGCAAAGGCAAAGTCGCCGGCGGTCAGATCCTGACCATCGGACCACTTCAGGCCGTCGCGCAGGGTGTAGGTGTAGGTGACGGTTCCGTCCTCGTTCTCAACGCCCTCCACCAGCTCGGTAGCGCAGTCGGGCATGATGACCAGATTGCCGTTGGCATCCTGATCCCACTTTGCCATACCGGCGAACAGGTGAGAGCACATGGTGCCGCCGTCCACGGCGGAGTTCAGTGCGGGGTCGATGGTGTCAGGCTCGGAAGCCAGGCACACGGACAGGCTGCTGGGGCCAGCGGGAGCAGCGGGAGCTGCGGTCTCGCCTTCAGCGGCAGCAGGGGCGTTGGTGGCAGCGGGAGCAGTGGTATTGGAGCCGCCGCAAGCAGCCAGGCCCAGAACCATTGCCAGCGCCAGCGCCATGCAAATCAGTTTCTTCATTGCTTTTCATTTCCTTTCTTGTGATTGGGTTTTTATTTCAGACCCACGCCCTGTTTCTCCATGGGGAACGTGGATTTGAAGTTATTTGATAACCTTCCCCATTGGGGGAAGGTGGCAGCCCATAAGGGCTGACGGATGAGGGGGCAAAACCGTTTCCCGTCGGCTGTCTGTCAAATCAGCGGGGTACACCTCATCCGCCCTTCGGGGCACCTTCCCCTCATAGGGGAAGGTTTTTGGATCAGCCAATTTTGTCCAAATTATGGCAGGCGACAAAGTGGCCGCCGCCTACGTCCTTAAATTCGGGCATACTCTCGGCGCACACATCGGTGGCATAGGGGCACCGGGTGCGGAAGGGGCAGCCGGAGGGGGCATTCAGAGGGCTGGGAATATCGCCGGACAGGACAATCCGCTTATTCTCCCGCGCCGCCTTGGGATCGGGAAGAGGAACTGCGGACATAAGGCTGCGGGTATAGGGGTGCAGCGGGTGATCGTAGATCTCCTTGGCATCTGCCAGCTCCACCATTTTACCAAGATACATGACGGCGATTCTGTCGGAAATATGACGCACCACCAAAAGATCATGGGCAATAAACAGATAGGTCAGCCCCATCTTCTCCTGCAGTTCGTCGAACATATTGATAACCTGCGCCTGAATGGACACATCCAGCGCGGAAACCGGCTCGTCGCAGACCACAAACTGAGGCTTCATGGCCAGCGCCCGGGCAATGCCGATTCGCTGCCGCTGGCCGCCGGAGAACTCGTGGGCGTAGCGGTTGGCGTGCTCGGAGTTCAAGCCCACCTGCGCCATCAGCTCCAGAATCCGCTCCTTGCGCTCTTTTTCATTGGCGTACATCTTGTGCACGTCCAGCGGCTCGCCGATAATGTCGGCGACGGTCATACGGGGATTCAGCGAGGAGTAGGGATCCTGGAAAACCATGGCGGTCTTCTGCCGGTACTCCTGAATATCCTTTGGGGTGACAATCTGCTTGCCGTCAAACCAGATTTCGCCGGCGGTTGGCTTATACAGGTGCAGCAGGGTGCGTCCCACAGTGGTTTTGCCGCAGCCGGACTCACCGACAAGGCCTAATGTCTCGCCCCGGCGAATGGCAAAGGAAACATCGTCCACAGCCTTCAGAGGCTTGGTGGTAAACATACCGGTGTTGATGTTGAAGTATTCCTTCAGGTGCTTGACTTCTACCAGCGTATCCTGACTCATGCCTCGTCACCGCCTTCCTGTTCCATAGCTTGCTTCACATTGACCCAGCAGGCCGCCTGATGCTGATCGTTGATCTGCATCCGCTCACAGCGCTGTCTCAGACAGATCTTCATAGCCGCGTCGCACCGGGGCGCAAAGGGGCAGCCGGCAGGCATATTCAGCAGGTCAATGGGCGTGCCGGTAATGGGCTGCAGCCTCTGCCCGTCGCTTTTCAGCGTGGGAATGGAGCGCAGCAAGCCCTTGGTGTATTCATGCTTTGGGTTATAGAAAATCTCGTCAGCAGTTCCCTGCTCGCAAATGGAGCCGGCGTACATGACGACGACCTCGTCGCACATCTGCGCCACAACGCCCAAATCGTGGGTAATCATAATGATGGCCATGCCCAGCTCCCGCTGCAGCTGCTGCATCAGTTCCAGAATCTGTGCCTGAATGGTCACATCCAGCGCGGTGGTAGGCTCGTCGGCGATCAGGATATCCGGCTCGCAGGCCAGCGCCATGGCGATCATGACTCTCTGGCGCATACCGCCGGAGAACTCGAAGGGATACTGCTTCATCCGCTTTTCCGGCTCGTTGACGTTGACCAGCCGCAGCATTTCCACAGCCCGATCCCAGGCCTGCTGCTTATTGCGGGGTGTGTGGAGCATAATGGCCTCCATCAGCTGATGGCCGATGGTATAGGTGGGGTTCAGGGAGGTCATGGGATCCTGGAAGATAATGGAGATCTTGTTGCCCCGGATCTTCTTCATGCCGTCCTCGCCCATGCCCACCAGCTCCTGCCCGTCAAACTTCACGGAGCCGGAGACAATCTTGCCGGTTTTCTCCAGAATCTGCATAATGGAATAGGCGGTGACGGATTTACCGGAGCCGGACTCGCCCACGATGCCCAGCACCTTGCCGGCGTCCAGATTAAACGATACGCCGTTGACCGCCTTCACTTCACCGGCAGGGGTGTAGAAGGAGGTATGCAGGTCTTTAACTTCTAGCAGTGCCATGTTTTCTACACTCCTTTCTTAAGATTTCAGCTTGGGATCAAAGGCATCCCGCAGGCCGTCGCCGAACAGGTTCAATGACAGCACAATCAGCGAAATGGTGATGGCGGGAATGACCATGCGGTAGGGATAGCTGCTCAGGCCGTTCAGAGCCTCGGAAGCAAGGCTGCCCAGAGAAGGCATGGGCGCGTTGACGCCCAGACCCAGATAGGACAGGAAGCTCTCGGTGAAGATGGCACTGGGAATCTGCAGCGCGGTGGAAATGATGATAACGCTGATACAGTTTGGGATCAGATGCTTGGTGATGATCCAGCCGGCCCTGGCGCCGGTGGAACGGGCGGCCAGCACGTACTCCTGCTCTTTCAGAGACAGGATCTGACCGCGGATCTGCCGAGCCATGCTGACCCAGTACAGCAGGGCGAACACAATGAACAGGGAGATCATATTGGTGCCCAGCTTGTTCAGCACCGGGTTGTTTTCGATGATGGGGCCGATGGCTACCCGGAGCACCGTACCCAGCAGAATGATCATCAGGGTATCGGGCAGGGAGTAGATGACATCCACCAACCGCATGATGAACATATCCACCTTGCCGCCGCAGTAGCCCGCGATGGAGCCCATGGTAATGCCGATGACCAGCACAATCAGACTGGCAAAGAAGCCGACGCCCAGAGAGACCCGGGTGCCGTAGACCACACGGATAAAGTAGTCCCGTCCGGCGGAGTCGGTGCCGAAGACATGGGGGAACACTTTCTCCCCTGCCTCGATGCGTTTCAGTTCGGTTTTCCCGTACTGGAAGGGCGCCAGGTTATTGAAGGAAGCGTCCACGGGCTTGCCGGGGCGGACGCCCAGCATAGTGTCATAGGAATAGGGCCAGAAGAAGGGAATGATAATGGCGGCCAGCGTAATGAGGATGATGAGTATCATGCTCACCGTGGCGACCTTGTTGCGCAGCAGCCGCTTCATGCCGTCCTTGAAGAAGGTGGTAGAGGGGCGCATCTGCACCATATATTCTTTTTCCGCGTCGGTTGCGGGCAGGAAGTCCTCCAGATCGACCTGGAGGCTCAGGGGGTTTTTCTTCATTTCGCGTTTTCTCCTTTACTCCAGATTGATTCTGGGATCCACCAGCTTGTACATGATGTCGCTGACCAGATTCATGATAACAATGAGGGTAGCCAGCACAATGGTGGTGCCCATGATCAGCGGATAGTCACGTCCGGTGATGGAGCTGACGAAGGCTCTGCCGATGCCGGGCACTGCAAACACCTGCTCAATAACCAGCGAGCCGGTGACGATGTAGGCCAGCATGGGGCCGACATAGGTAATCACGGGGATCAGAGAATTCTTCAGCGCATGGCCGAAGATAATCTTCATCGGCGGCACGCCCTTTGCCCGGGCAGTGCGGATATAGTCCTGACCCAGCACGTCCAGCATGGAGCTGCGGGTCAGACGGGTAATGTTCGCCATGGGCGACAGGGATAGGGCAATGATGGGCAGCACCAGACCCTTGGCCGTTTCGCCGTTCGCCGGGAACCAGCCCAGCTTAACCGACAGGATGAGCACCATCAGTGAGCCTATGATAAACGAAGGCATGGAGATAAAGGCGGTGGTCAGCACCATGATGACCTTATCGGCAAATCCATTGCGCCGCAGGGCGGCGACTGCGCCCAGAACCACACCCGCAACCAGCGCAATGGCTGCGGCGCACAAGCCAAGCTTGGCGGAGGTGCGCATACCGTCGATAATCACGTCAATGACCATACGGCCGCGCAGCTTGATGGAGGGGCCAAAGTCAAATTTGGTCACAATATCCTTAAGATAGGTGACATACTGCTCCATCACAGGCTTATCCAGACCATACTTTGCCTCCAGCGCCTTCTGGGCGGCCTCAGACACGGCTTTCTCCGCCAGGAACGGGCCGCCGGGGACGGCGCGCATGACAAAGAAGGTCACGGTGATGACGATCCAGATCGTCAGAATCGCCATGGCGATTCGTTTCAGAATGTACTTCAGGGTTTTGGAACTCATCCGGAATCCTACCTTTCACGGGTTACTGAAGGGCGCTTCCGGCAGCCCCTCTCCCTTTTTTGCGCTAAATCGCTGAATACTATGCATTATACACGAAAATATTCAGAATTTCAACTATTACTATCGCTAATTATCTGGAAATGCCGGGGCACTCTTTGTTTATTTTGCCGTTTATGCCGAAAAAATATCGGAAAATTCGGAAATAATACCCAACGCTCCCGGCCGGAATACACCTGTGCTCGTCCTGCGTGTGCATTTTTCGCCGGTGCTTTTGTATATTCTTCACATATCGCCCATCTTCCATCCTCTCCTTTTCTACCGGGGAAAAAAGTTTTTTACAGGTATTTTGTTGTGTCTCTCAGAAAGCTGTGGTATGATTGCGGAAGCGGAACACCGGGATTTTCTTGTCCTGCGTGAATTTTCGGCGATAAGAAGGAGGGGCAACCCATGAAAACAAAATCCCGTTGGATTACCGGTTTGATACTTGTGTGTGCCGCGGTACTGCTGGCGGTTTGGGGGGCAAAGCCCCTTTATTACCTTTACCGGGACATTACCTACTATTTCGGAGAACCCACGGAGGCGGAGCAGACGGTGATGGCCTTCGCCCGGGAACATCACATTTCCTACGGCCGCTATCCGGAGGATTTGATTGAACTGCTGGAAATCAATCCGGAGACGGAGGCCTTCGTGCTGAATTACCCCTTCCGGGAGGAAACGGAAGTGGATTTGTCCGGCTACAGCCGGGAGACGGTTCCCCTGTTTTTGCAGTGGGATCCCATGTGGGGCTACGAACCCTACGGCAGCGGCTGCATCGGGCAGACCGGCTGCGGTCCTTCCTGTCTCGCCATGGCGGGGTACTACCTCACCGGGGACGAAGCCATGAATCCCAAAGACGTGGCGGCGTTTGCCGAGGAAAACGGCTACTATGCCGCCGGATACGGTTCGTCGTGGACGCTGATCAGCGAGGGCGCGGAAAAGCTGGGGCTGACAGCCACGGAGCTGTCTCTGGTCAAGGGAAAAATGGTGGATGCGGTGGAAAGCGGACATCCGGTGATTCTCGCGCTGGGAAAAGGGGATTTCACCTCCTCAGGGCACTATATTGTCCTCACCGGCTGGGAGGATAATGCCTTCCGGGTGAACGATCCCAACAGCCGCATTCGTTCCGAGAAGCTGTGGACGTATGAAGAATTGGAACACCAGATTCGCAACATCTGGGAAATCGGATGCTGAGGACGCTTTACAAGCGCCAAAAAATCTGATAATATACCCCGTGAAAGGCGGTGCAGCCCATTGAAAACCAGAAAATTGACGCTTTTGGCACTGCTCACCGCCATCGCCCTGACCATTTTTATGGTGGAAGCCCAGATCCCCGCCCTCGTTCCCATTCCAGGCATTAAGCTGGGGCTTGCCAACATCGTTACGGTGTTCGCCGTGTTTGCGCTGGGTTCGAAGGACGCCGTGCTGATTCTCACCGCCCGGATTTTTCTCGGGGCGGTGTTTTCCGGGAATTTCAGCACCATTTTCTATTCCGCTGCCGGCGGTGCCTGCGCCATTGTGGTGACCATCCTGCTGCGCCGGGTGCTCACCAGAAAGCAGCTCTGGGTGGCGGGCGCGCTGGGCGCTGTCGCCCACTCTGTCGGGCAGATGGCAATGGCGGTGCTGTTGACCTCCACGCCGGGGCTGATTGCCTACCTGCCGGTGATGATCGCGGTCAGCATCATAACCGGCACCTTTACCGGGCTGTGCGCCCAATTTCTTGTGAACCGAGGGAACCTATGGAAAATTATTTCCAAATGAATTTGTCCAGGCAACAGATCGTCGCCATCTCCAATCTGGGGCTAGCCCACATGGGAGACTGCGTGTTTGAGATCCTCTGCCGGGGGTATCTGTGCGCCAAGGGAGAGACCACCGTTGACCGGCTCCACCGGGACACCATCAACCTGGTCAAGGCCACGGCGCAGGCGGAATTCGTGGACAAGCTGCTGCCTCTGCTGACGGAGGAAGAAATGGCCTATTACCGCCGGGGAAAAAACGCCCACGTCCACGCGGTTCCCAAGTCCGCGACTCCTGCCCAGTACGCCAAAGCCACGGGGCTGGAAGCCCTGTTCGGCGCATTGTACCTCGCCGGACAAACAGAGCGGATCAATGAACTTTTTAAGGCCGTAATGGAGTGTTAATATGGCATTTGACGCATTTTTCTTAACCGCCGTTCTGGAAGAAGTCCGGCAAAAATGCATCGGCGCCCGGGTAGACAAAATTCACCAGCCCAGCCGGGATACCCTGATTTTCCAGCTTCGCGGGCGGGACAGCCGGGAGAAGCTGCTCTTCGCTGCCAATCCCACCGCCCCCCGGCTGCATCTGACTTCTGCCTCTCCGGAGAATCCCGCGGAGCCGCCCATGTTCTGTATGCTCCTGCGCAAGCACCTGCTGGGCGCCAAGCTGACGGAGATCACCCAGCCGCCCATGGAGCGCGCGGCGGCCTTTACCTTCGACTGCACCGACGAAATGGGCTTTCCCGTTCAGAAGCGGCTGGTTGCGGAATTGATGGGGCGTACCTGCAATCTGTACCTGCTGGGATCCGACGGGCGGATTCTGGACTGCCTGCGCCGGATCGGACTGGACGAAACCGCCCGCCGCCCTGCCCTGCCGGGGCTGAACTATCAGGAGCCGGAGCCGGTGAAAAAGGAAAACCCTCTTACGTTTGAAAATTATGGTAACCTGTTAACGATGCCCGGGGCAGATGTTCTTGCCGACCGGTTGATGGATACCCTTGGCGGTTTGTCGCCCCTGGTATGCCGGGAAGCGGCGCTGTTCGCCACTGGAAGCACGGATGCCCGGGTGAGTTCTCTGGATGTGGACAGCGTGGCAGAAAAGCTGGGGCTTTTTTTTCATGAGCATCTGCTTCACCCCAAGCCCTGTTTCTATGCCCTTCCCGACGGCACACCCAAGCAGTTTGCCTTCTGCCCTCTGCGGCAGTACGGCGACTTCCGGGAGGCGGAATCCTTCGGCGCGCTGCTGGACAGCTTCTACACCCTTCGGGATCGGAAGGACGCCATGCGCCAAAAAAGTCAGGCGGTGCGCAAAACCGTGCAGAATCTGTGTGCCCGGCTGACCCGGAAGATGGCTTTGCAGGAAAAGGAGTTGCAGGCCACCTACGATCGGGAGCGGCTGCGGCAGCTGGGAGATATCCTGACGGCGAATCTTCACAGAGTTACCAAGGGGCAGACAAAGATTCTCTGCGAAGATTTTTACGACGAGAACATGGCGCCCGTGGAAATTCCCTTAAGTTCCCTTCTGTCCCCGCAGCAGAACGCCGCTAAATTCTATAAGGACTACACCCGGATGAAGAACGCGGAAAAGGAGCTGACCCATCAGCTGGAGCTGGGAGAAAACGAACTCAGTTACCTCAAAAGCGTTCTGGAGGAACTGAACCGCGCCCAAACCGATGCCGAGTTGGAAGAAATTCGACAGGAACTGCAGGAGCAGGGCTACCTGCGTCAGGAGCCGGGACGTAAGCGTCCCAGACAGGGCAAGCTGCCACCCATGCGTTTTGAATCCACCGACGGCTACCCGATTTATGTGGGGCGAAACAACCGGCAGAATGAGGAACTGACCTTCCGCCTTGCCCGGAAGGACGACATCTGGTGCCACGCCAGCAAGGTGCATGGCTCCCATGTGATTATCTCCTGCGGCGGCACCACGCCACCGGACGACACAATTACGCAGGCCGCCCAGCTGGCCGCCTACTACTCTGAAACCGGCGACGGGCAGAATATTCCCGTGGACGTGACGGCGGTGCGGCAGGTGAAAAAAATCCCCGGCGGCAAGCCGGGCATGGTGATTTACCATACCTATAAGACTGTCATCGCCAATCCCTATGGGGAGATTGTGGTAGATGAACTGAACGCGGAGAAGAAATGAAGATACCGGGCGGACAAAGTCCGCCCGGTTGTTATATTTTGATTGGCTGCGCAAAGGCCTAGGGTATCACCGCACAATGGGAGCTGCGGGCTTCGGCGGATCTTTTGCCCCAATCGTGCAGTATGAAAAGTGGGAAATACATCCAGTATTCCCGCATTTTCCATACTTTCGCTTGTGCCAAAATCTCTCGTCGAATCTCCTTGTCC
>JAXEAK010000093.1:0-5734 GCA_034094395.1 Faecousia sp. | reverse complement strand
GCGGCAGCGAAGCTGCCGTAAACACAGTCCGGTGGACTGTTTTTAGCCCGTGGGAAAGTCCCTTCCTTTCAGGGCGCAGTCCGTAGGACTGTGAACGGAAAGGAAAAAGGGGTGTAGAAGTTCAAATACACGAGAATGACTATGTTTCGTGGTATCTATGAGATAGTAAGGACATCCTACGGATGTCCTTACTTTTTTGGTATGTGAGATGGGGCTTGAAAGGGCAGGGAAAGTGCCGCTTCCAATTGGCAAAAGCAAAGGGGCACCCTTTGGATGCCCCCCGTAACCGGTTATTCTTTCCTTTTCTGATATTTTCTTCTGGTTGCCATCCCGCCGCGAATGTGCCGTTCCTGCTTGTTTTTGTCCAGTACTTTCCGCACCTGGACATACAGCGGATAGTTGCACATCCGCAGCCGCTGGGTCAAAGCTTTGTGGACGGTGGATTTGGATATGCCGAAGTGCTGCGCCGCTGCGCGCACGGTGGCACCGGTTTCGATCATGTACACAGCCAATTCACAGGCTCGCTCCTCCAGGTTTTGTTTCATAGGCTCCCCTCCGATGCTGTGCTGCTGAAAAATCCTATGCGTACCGGAAGCCTATTATGTATCTTGACATCGGTGATTCCGGGAGATAAAATGACGGCAGTCAGGAAGAAAAGGAGAGATTTCAATGATTTATTTTAACAATGACTACGCGGAAGGGTGCCATCCCAAGGTGCTGGAGGCGCTGAACCGTACCAATCTGGAACAGACTCCCGGCTATGGGGAGGATGCCTATTGTCAGCGTGCCGCGGCAAAAATCCGAACCTTATGCAAAAGAGAGGATGCCGCCGTCCATTTCCTTGTGGGAGGCACGCAGACCAACCTGACGGTGATTGACGCGGCGCTGCGTCCCCATCAGGGTGCCCTTTGCGCCCAAAGCGGACATATTCATGTCCACGAAACCGGAGCCGTGGAGGCCACCGGGCACAAGGTGCTGGCACTGCCCTCAGAGGACGGCAAGATTACCGCGGCGCAGGTGCGTCAGGCGGTGGAAACGCACCGCAGGGACGGCAGCTTTGAGCATATGGTGCAGCCGAAACTGGTATATATTTCCAACCCAACGGAGCTGGGCACGCTGTACACCCTTTCCGAGTTGGAGGCGCTGTCGGATACCTGCCGGGAGCTGGGGCTGTACCTGTTTCTGGACGGCGCGCGGTTGGGCTACGGCCTGATGGCGCGGGGAAATGACGTGACGCTTCCGGATCTTGCCCGGTTGTGTGACGTATTCTATATCGGCGGCACCAAAGTGGGCGCTCTGTTCGGGGAAGCCGTGGTGATTACCCACCCGGCACTGAAGGAGGATTTCCGGTACCTGATCAAGCAGCATGGCGGTATGCTGGCCAAGGGGCGGCTGCTGGGGGTGCAGTTTGACGCCCTGATGACGGACAATCTGTACTTTGACATCGCTGCCCGTGCGGATGCGTTGGCGGATAAGCTGCGCGACACCATGACGGAGCTGCAGATTCCCTTCCTGGTTCCTGGTGTCACCAACCAGCTGTTCCCGATTTTGACGGATACCGTCCTTGCCGAACTGGCGGAAAAATACGTTTTCTGCGAGCAGCAACGGGTGGATGACAGCCACCGTGCTGTCCGCTTCTGTACCAGTTGGGCGACCCGGGAAGAGAATGTGGACGCCCTATGTGCGGACTTGAAACGAATCCTTGGGAGAAATTAACAACTTGTTTACTGGACTTCTGTGCAATTTTCCGGTATACTGAAAAAAGGGGGGATTTACTGCGTGCGTATTGACAAAGCTGTAATTAAAAAGCTGTTTTTGCTGATTGCCTGCTGCATCCTGTTCGGCTGGCTGGTTTTGGATACTGCCCGGGCGACGGCACTGTTTTCTGCGGTCTGGAATCTGATTTCGCCCTTCGTGGTAGGTGCCGGCATCGCATTTGTTTTCAATGTTCCCATGCGGGCGATTGAGCGGCAGCTTGCCGATCTACGTCGCCCCGGTTTCCGGCGTGCCCTGTCTATTGTGCTGACAATCCTGTGTCTGGTGCTGGTTATCATGTTTGTCATTGAAATGCTGATTCCCCAGATTCAGGTGACGGTTGCGTCCCTTTCCCAGTCCATTCCACTGTTTGTGGAGAACGCGGCGAGCAAATTGATGGTGATGATGAAGGATCATCCGGAAATGAGCGCATGGATTCAGGAGACGCTGAAGCTGGAAAGCCTCGACTGGAACAGCATTCTCATGGAAACGCTGGGCTTCCTGAGCAATCAGGTGAGCACGGTGATGGGTGGTGCGGTCAGCGTGATCGGCAACGTCACCGGCGCCATCATCAATACGGTTGTCAGCATTGCCTTTGCCATCTACTGTCTGGCGCGGAAGGAAATTCTGGCGCGGCAGGGGAGAAGGTTGCTCTATTCCCTGATTTCGGAGCATCACGCAGATGAAACAATCCGGATTCTCCGCCTGACAAACGCTACTTTCTCCAACTTTATATCCGGTCAGTGTCTGGAGGCCTGTATTTTGGGCTGCCTGTTTGCGGTAGCCATGGCCATTTTCAAAATGCCCTATATTTCGCTGGTCAGTGTGATCATTGCCGTCACGGCGCTGATTCCCGTGGTGGGCGCTTTCGTGGGCTGCATTTTGGGCGCCTTCTTCATTCTGGTGAACAGCCCGATTCAGGCGCTTACCTTTGTGATTATGTTCCTGGTGATTCAGCAACTGGAAAACAATCTGATCTACCCAAGAGTGGTGGGTACCTCCATTGGCCTGCCAGGTATGTGGGTGCTGGTGGCAGTGACCATCGGCGGCGACTTGATGGGCGTGGGCGGTATGCTGCTGATGATTCCCGTGACGTCCGTGATCTACGCGCTGCTCCGGGAGTTTACGGATAAGCGGCTGTCGGAACGGAACATCCCTCAGGAGAAGCTTCAGAATCAGCCGCCGGAGATTCAGTCCCGGTTCCGCCGTAACAAGGAACGCAAAGAGCGGCAGCGGCTGCAAAAAATGAAGCAGAAGTTCCTGCAAATGCAGAATCAGAAGAATAAATAAGGAAATCCGCTGACTTTTCGTCAGCGGATTTCTTTATACCTGCGTAAACTCGTAATTCTCGAATTTCAGCACTTCGCCCACGTCCACGCCAAAGGGGAGCAGGGCGATGGCAACCTCGGATACGACGCCGGTGTCGTGGTATTTGACAAAGGCGTAGTCGCCGCGAATATCAATAATGGTGCAAAGCATGGTTTACCTCCAAACAAAGTATGAAATTCGCCCCCGGTTACCCGGGGGCGAATGTTACATCAGGGAAGGGGTATACCGGGAATTAGTCCTTGTACATCTCAACCAGCTTGTTGAGGTGCTCCCAACGCTCCTTGGCGGCAGCCTCGTTCTTGGCGAACAGATCGGTTGCGCGCTCGGGGAACTCGCGGGTCAGACGGCTGTAACGAGCCTCGTTCATCAGGAATTCCTGGTAGCCATCCTTGGGCGCCTTGCTGTCCAGCTGGAACTTGCCGGTTTCCTTAGAGGGATCGAAGCGGAACAGGTTCCAGTAGCCGCACTCGACAGCCTTCTTCATCTCAGCCTGGCAGTTGGTCATGCCACCCTTGATGGAATGCATCTCACAGGGAGCGTAACCAATGATCAGGGAAGGACCGTGGTAAGCCTCGGCCTCGGTGATGGCCTTCAGGGTCTGAGCGGGGTTGGCGCCCATGGCAACCTGAGCGACGTACACATAGCCGTAGCTCATAGCGATCTCGGACAGGGACTTCTTCTTGGTCTCCTTACCGGCAGCCGCGAACTGGGCGACCTGGCCGATGTTGGAAGCCTTGGAGGCCTGTCCGCCGGTGTTGGAGTAAACCTCGGTATCGAAGACGAAGACGTTGACATCCTTGTTCTGAGCCAGAACGTGGTCAACACCGCCGAAGCCGATATCATAGGCCCAGCCGTCGCCGCCGAAGATCCACACGGACTTCTTGGACAGGTATTCCTTCTTGGACAGGATATCCTTCACGGTATCGCAGCAGACATTGGCCTCCAGGTTGGCGATCAGAGCCTTGGTGGCTTCCTTGTTGGCGGCACCGTCGTTGTAGGTATCCAGCCACTTCTGGCAGACAGCCTTCCGCTCGTCGCAGGTCGTAGCTTCCATGACGGCCTTGACCTTGTTGGCCAGAGACTCACGGATGACGGACTGAGCGGTGTACATACCCAGGCCGTGCTCAGCGTTGTCCTCGAACAGGGAGTTCGCCCAAGCGGGACCGGTGCCCTCAGCAGTGGTGGTGTAGGGAGAGGTAGCGGCAGGACCGCCCCAGATGGAGGAGCAGCCGGTGGCGTTGGAGATGTACATCCGATCGCCGAACAGCTGGGTGATCAGGCGGGCATAGCTGGTCTCGGCACAGCCGGCGCAGGAGCCGGAGAACTCCAGCAGAGGCTTGCGGAACTGAGAACCCTTGACGGTGACATCCTGCAGTTCCTTCTTCTCGGCAACCTTGGACACCATGTAGTTGAACACATCCTGCTCAGGCAGCTCCTGCTCCAGAGGCACCATGGTCAGCGCCTTGACGGGGCAGACACCGGCGCAGACGCCGCAGCCCATGCAGTCCAGAGGAGACACGGACATGATGAACTTGTAGACACCCTTGCCCTTGCCGGCCTTCACGTCCACCAGACGGGCATTGGCGGGAGCGGCGGCAGCCTCTTCAGCGGTCAGCGCGTAGGGACGGATGGTAGCATGGGGGCAGACAAATGCACAGGTGTTGCACTGGATGCACTTGGTCTCGTCCCAGTGAGGAACGGTAACGGCAACGCCGCGCTTCTCGTAAGCGGAGGCACCCAGGGGGAACTGACCGTCGGCCAGATCCTCGAAGGCGGAAACAGGCAGGCTGTAGCCATCCATCTTGTCGATGGGGGTCAGAATGTTCTTGACAACCTTCAGCGTAGCGGGATTGCCTTCCAGAACGGTCTCGGGCTTGTTGTCCTCGGCGGTAGCCCAGGAAGCGGGCACGTCGATCTTGACGTAAGCGGTAGCGCCGGCATCAATGGCGTTCCAGTTCTTCTCGACCACGTCGCGACCCTTCTTCAGGTAGGAATGCTCAGCGGCGTCCTTCATGTACTTGATGGCATCCTCAGCGGGCATAACCTTGGCCAGAGAGAAGAAAGCGGACTGCAGGATGGTGTTGGTACGCTTGCCCATGCCGACCTTGATGGCCAGATCAATGGCGTTGATGGTGTAGAGCTGAATGTTGTTCTGGGCGATGTAGCGCTTGGAAGCGGCATCCAGATGATGCTCCAACTCCTCCAGATTCCACTGGCAGTTGATCAGGAACACGCCGCCGGGCTTGACGTCCTGGACAATCTTAAAGCCCTTGGTGATGTAGGAGGGGTTGTGGCAGGCCACAAAATCGGCCTTGTTGATGTAGTAGGGGGACTTGATGGGCTTGTCGCCGAAGCGCAGGTGAGAAACGGTGACGCCGCCGGTCTTTTTGGAGTCGTACTGGAAGTAAGCCTGTACGTACTTGTCGGTGTGGTCGCCGATGATCTTAATGGAGTTCTTGTTGGCGCCAACCGTGCCGTCGCCGCCCAGACCCCAGAACTTGCACTCGATGGTGCCTTCCGCGGCGGTGTTGGGGGAGACCTTCTCGTCCAGGGACAGGTGGGTCACATCGTCCACGATGCCGATGGTGAACTCGTTCTTGGGAGCGTCCTTAGCCAGCTCCTCGTAGACGGCAAAGACGGAAGCGGGGTG